>JBPCLK010000098.1:0-21331 GCA_051003355.1 Chthoniobacterales bacterium
GAGCACTTCCACGATCATCCAGAGGATGAAATTGGCCTTGAAGTTCATCTCGCGAATGAGCGAGTTGCGCAGCATGATGGAGTAGATTTCGAGATAGCGGCGCATGCTTTCTTGTTACTAATCGCCGCGGCATCGGTCTAAACAAGAACTGTCGGCGAATAGGCGACGGCATTTTTTCATGAAGCGAATCACTATCATCGCTGTCGCCTTTGCAGGGTTTTGCGTGGCGTTTTTCCTTTTGCGAAGCTGCGGCGGTGTGGACGCCGCCGGCTATCAGACGGCCACCGTCGCGCGCGGCGCGATCACGCAGGCGGTCACCGCGACCGGCACGCTCAATCCGGTCGTCAACGTGCAGGTCGGCAGCCAGATCTCCGGTAACATCCAGAAACTCTTCGTCGATTTTAACTCGGCCGTGAAAGCCGGGCAGACCGTGGCGCAGATCGATCCGGCGGTTTTCCAGGCGAGCGTGACCCAGGCAGAGGGCGACGTCGCCAACGCTCGAGCTGCACTTGAGCTCGCGCGGCTCACCGAGAAACGCATGCAAGACCTGGTCGCGAAGCAGAACTCCTCCCAGGCCGAGCTCGACCAGGCCAGCGCCGCGTTGCACCAGGCCGAAGCGCAACTCACCATCAAGCAAGGCGCGCTTCAGAAAGCGAAAGTCGACCTTGATAATTGCACTATCACATCGCCGATCGATGGGATCGTCATCTCACGCAGCGTCGACGTGGGGCAAACCGTCGCGGCCAGCCTGAGCGCGCCGATCATTTTCACCATCGCCAATGACCTGGCGAAAATGCAGATTGACGCCGCCGTCGCCGAGGCTGACATCGGCACGGTCGAGGTCGGCCAGAAGGTCGATTTCACCGTCGACGCATTCCCACGGCGCACCTTTCACGGGAAAGTGGTGCAGGTGCGCAATGCGCCCACCAGCGTGCAGAACGTCGTGACCTACGACACAGTCATCGGCGTCACCAACGCCGACCTGAAACTAAAGCCCGGCATGACCGCCAACGTTTCGATTATCGGCGCGCAACGCGAGAACGTGCTCAAGGTGAGCAACGCCGCGCTGCGGTTTCGACCGCCCGACGCCACGCCCGCGCCGGCCGGAGAACGGGGCGGCCGCGGGAAATCCGGGGAGCATCAGACCCAAAGAACAGTCTACGTTTTGCGGGGCGCCAGGCCGAGCCCGGTGCAAACCAAAACCGGCATCAGCGACGGAATTTCCACCGAAGTGCTCGAGGGATTGAGGGATGGCGAACACGTTGTGACAGCCATGACCGGCAAGACTTCGGCGAACAGCTCCCGGGAATCGAACAACCCGCTGGCCGGCGGCGGCCGACGCCGTTTTTAGAAAGCGCATGGCGGAGAACGGCGTCGTCGTCAGGCTGGAGGATGTGCACAAGACCTACCGGACGGGCGAGGTCGACGTGCAAGCGGTGCGCGGCGTTTCGCTCGAAATCGCGCGCGGCGAGTTCGTCGCTTTCATGGGTTCGAGCGGTTCCGGCAAGTCGACCCTTATGAACCTGCTTGGATGTCTCGACCGTCCCACTCAGGGCCGTTACCTGCTCGACGGCTTCGATGTTTCGAGCCTGGCCCGCGATCAACTGGCCGATATTCGCAATCGCAAACTCGGTTTCGTTTTTCAAAGCTTCAACCTGCTCGCGCGCACCTCCGCCCTGGAGAATGTGGAGCTCCCCCTGCTCTACGGCGAGCATCGCCTAACGAATACGCAGTTGCGTGAAAAAGCTGGGGCCGTCTTGGCCGCCGTGGGCCTTCAAGGCCGCGAAGATCACCACCCGAGCCAGCTTTCCGGTGGCCAACAACAGCGCGTGGCCATCGCCCGCGCGCTCATCAACGAACCAGAAGTCGTGCTCGCGGATGAACCCACCGGCAACCTCGATAGCCGCACCAGCATCGAGATCATGGATATTTTTCAAAAACTCAACGAGCGCGGCATCACCATCGTGATGGTGACCCACGAAGCCGACATCGCCTCTTACGCGAAGCGCAACATTGTCATGCGCGATGGCCTCGTGCAAACCGACCTGCCCGTGGCGCAGCACCTCTTCGCGGCGGCCGAAGCGCGGAAACTCGACACCCAAACATGAGAGTCGACTCCACCTTCAAAATTGCCTTCCGCGCCTTGCGCAGAAACACGCTGCGCTCCGTCCTGACCGCGCTCGGCATTATCATCGGAGTGGGCGCCGTCATCGCCATGGTCAGCATCGGAAACGGGGCCAAGGCGCAGGTCGAAATGCAGATCGCCAGCCTGGGTGAAAATGTGATTCTCATCTTTTCCGGCAGCGTTACCTCGAGCGGCATTCGCACCGGCTGGGGCAGCGCCGGCACCTTGAAAATCGAAGACGCGGAAGCGATCCGGCGCGAAGTGCCTGGCGTGATCGCGGTCAGCGAAGAAGTGGTCTCGACCAGCCAGGTTTCGGCTGGGAACCAGAATTGGTTTACCCGTATCTACGGCGAATCGCCGGAGTATTTCGACATCCGCCAATGGCCGCTAAGCGACGGCGCCATTTTCACCGCGCAGGACGTGCGCAGCGCCAACAAAGTCTGCGTCATCGGCTGCACCACGGCCAATCAGGTTTTCGGTTCGGAGAATGCGATCGGCCAGGTTTTGCGCATCAAAGGTGTGCCATTTCTCGTCATGGGCATCCTCACCCCCAAGGGTCTGAGCCCGCAGGGAACCGACCAGGATGACATCGTCATCATGCCCTACCCGAGTGCGATGAAGCGAGTCATCGGCGGCTCCACCTTGCGCGGAATCAATGTGCAGGTCGCTTCACCTAACGACCTCGCGCCGGCGCAGCAGCAGATCACCGAGCTTTTGCGCCAGCGCCACAATATTCGATCCGGACGCGATGACGATTTCACAGTCCGCAACCAGCAGGAGATCGCTGAAACCGCGACCGCGACCTCGCGGGTCATGACCTTGTTGTTAGGCGCCATCGCCAGCGTTTCTCTTATTGTCGGCGGCATTGGGATTATGAACATCATGCTCGTGAGCGTGACTGAGCGCACGCGTGAGATCGGGGTGCGCCTCGCCGTCGGCGCGCACGGTCGTGATATCCTGACCCAATTCCTGATCGAGGCGGTCACTCTGAGCGTCATCGGCGGCGTGATCGGCATCCTGCTGGGCCTCGGCACTTCGCGTCTGCTCTCCGTCTTTGCCCATTGGCCTACGCTCATCTCGATCCCGTCGATCATCGCGGCCTTTCTGGTCAGCGCGGCGGTGGGAATCTTCTTCGGTTTCTATCCCGCGCGCGAAGCGTCCCGGCTCGATCCGATCGAGGCCCTGCGTTACGAATAAGGCATGGAAAACGCGAATCGCTTTCAGAAACTAGTGGCTGCCGCCAAATGGCAGATCGAAGAAATTTCGCCTAACGACGCTCTGCGCGAGGCAGACAGCGGCGCGGCTACCTTGATCGATCTGCGTTCGGCGAAAGACTGGGCCGCCGGTCATGCTCGCAGCGCAAAGCATATGGAACGGGGAGAAGTCGAAATGGAGATCGAAGAACAGATCCCGGACTTGGACCAGCGAATCATTTGTTACTGCGGCGGAGGGAGTCGCTCCGCCTTGGTTGCGGAGAGCTTGCAGAGGATGGGCTACCGCAACGTTCGCTCGATGAGTGGCGGCTTCCGCGCCTGGAAGGAAGCCGGCCTGACCGTCGAATAGTCGCGCGGAAGGACTACAATTGGTCCGCGATGATTTTGAAAATCACCGTGTTGTCCTGAAAACCGTGCAGCGCCTCAGTGCCGGGCCCGCGACCAGCGGCCAGGACATCGTTCACGGTATTGCGCGCAGTTGGCGCATAAACGGCGGCCGGTTCCTGCGCGTTTTTCCCTTCGGAATCCGGCGCGGACGCCTCGGGCGAAGGTGGCGTCGACCGGCCAGCCTCGCTTTCGACGCCATTCGGTCCGGTCGCCCAGGTCAGGGCTGGCTCGCCTGATGAATTAACCCCGAGCAGCGCGACGCCGCTGTCCCGTCGAAATGGAGTGCCATCCAGGGACAGGCCTCCGATCCCAAGATTCCCGGCGACGAGCAGGGTCGACTTTTCGCCCATGTAGCTGACCGCGGCCGCGATGGCCTTATCGAGTTCTACCGTTTCGCCGAGAGTGCGTTCGCCGCGGTTTTCGCGCGCGGCAGTCTGCATGAGACGGGTGTCGATAATGAGCAGATAGCCGCCCGCGTTCCATTGCAGCAACTGGATGGCGCGACGGGTCATGTCGGCGAGAGAAGGTTGCTGGCTGCCCGCCGCAATCTCACTGGCGTAAGCCATCTCGCCTTCGCTGAAAAGTCCGAGCAACTTCGGGCGACGCCATTGCGGGATGCTCTCGAGCTCGGCGTTGGTGCGCACGATTTCGTAACCATTGCGCCGCATCTCGAGGACGAGGTCGCGCCCGTCGGTCCGCCGCCCGCCCTTGGCTTCCGGCAGGAATTCCGCGCCGCCGCCGCCCAGCGCAAGGTCGATCTTTTTCTCCTCGGCCAGTTGTCGCAGGAAATCTCCGTTCCCGGCGGCGTAGAAGGCCGCCACGGTCGGATCCGAGAGACGACCGTTCGTGATCAAGCCGATGGTTCGACCTTTTTCGCGAGCCAGATCCACCAGGCTACGCAGGCGTTTTTCGTTAGGCCCGAGAGCCAGGCTGCGATTGTTAACTTTGACGCCGGTGGCCAGGGTGGTGGCCGCGGCGGCTTCGTCGGGCACCGCGAAATCCTGCGAGTAATTAGAAAGAAGCGCGACCGCCGGCAGTGACTCGATAGCCAGATGGGCATTCGCTCCGCCTGCGTAAAGCCGCGTCGCTGCGATGCGCTCCGGCGTCAGGCCTTCGCCGATGAAGAGCAGGATGCCGAAGGGCTTTTGCACCACCCAGCTACGGAAGTAGAGCACGCCGAAGGCGAAAAAGATCAGCAGGCAAAAAAGCGCCAGGATCAGGTTACGCCATTTCATTCCCTCGATAGAGGGAGTGGGGCGGGCGCCTTGTCAATCCCGCACCTGCGGGAAAGCACTTGAGCGCGGCAGCCGCGGCCGGCAGAGTGCGCATTATGGCAAAGCCGATCGTTCTGGTCATTCGCGATGGATGGGGAATCAATCCCGGAGGGAGCGCGGAGAGCGAGAAAAATGGCGACGCGACCCTGCTGGCGCAGACGCCTTTTCATGATCGGCTCTACCAGGATTATCCTTGCGCCACCTTAAGCGCGAGCGGGGAAGACGTTGGTCTGCCTGCGGGACAAATGGGTAACTCGGAGGTAGGCCACCTGAATCTCGGAGCGGGCCGGATCGTTTATCAGGATCTGACGCGCATCAACAAGGCGATCGCGGAAGGCGAGCTAGGGAAGAACCAGGTTTTGCAGGAAGCCTTCCGAAAAGCGCAAAGCGGTCGCCTGCATTTCATCGGGCTGGTTTCAGATGGTGGGGTGCACAGTCATTACAAGCATTTGATCGCTCTGGCCGACGCGGCCCGTGAGGCCGGCGTCGCGCAAATCCTGGTGCATGCAATCACCGACGGTCGCGACGCGTCGCCGACCGGCGGGAAAGATTACCTAACGAATTGTGCGACGCGGCTGGCGCAGAGCGGCGCCCGCATGATCACCGTGATCGGGCGCTATTTCGCCATGGATCGCGACCGTCGCTGGGACCGCACGAAACTGGCCTGGGACGCCATCGTCCTCGGTCGGGGCGAAGTTTGCGCGGACCATCCGGCCGCGGCGGTGGCCCGGCACTATACCGCCGGCAAGACGGACGAATTCATGCCGCCGCTGATTTTCGCCGAGCCTAACGAACAGCGGATCCGTGATGGTGACACGATCATCTTCTTCAATTTCCGCGCCGACCGGGCGCGCCAGCTTTCGCAGGCTTTTCTCCTCGAGAATTTCGATGGCTTCGACCGGGAGGTCTGGCCGCAGGTGAATTATGTTACGTTGACGGTTTACGACGCGAATTATCAATGTCCGGCCGTCTTTCGGCCGCAAACGCTCGAGAACATTCTCGATGATGTCGTTAGTCAGGCGGGCAAGACGCAATTGCGCATCGCGGAGACGGAGAAATATCCGCACGTCACTTATTTTTTTAATGGCGGGGTGGAAAAAGCGGCGACCGGGGAAGACCGCAAGATCATTCCCTCGCCCAAGGTGGCGACCTACGATCTGCAGCCCGAGATGAGCGCGCTGCAGGTGACAGATGAAGTGCTCAGCTGCCTGGGCCAATACGACCTGATCATTTTGAACTACGCGAATCCCGACATGATGGGACATACCGGAGTGGTGACCGCTGGAGTGAAAGCGGTGGAAACGATCGACGCCTGCGTGGCGCGTTTGGTTCCCGCTGTGCTGTCGCTTGGCGGCAAGCTGTTGCTGACGGCTGACCACGGCAATTGCGAACTCATGCGTAACCCCGATGGCTCGCCTAACACCGCGCACACCACGAATCTGGTGCACTTGGTTTATGTGGCGGACGACGCGCCAATATTCCGGCTGGAGGACGGCATCCTGGCCGACATCGCGCCAACTCTGCTTTTTCTGCTCGGGTTACCCCAGCCGGACGAGATGACCGGGCACAACCTGCTCGTTCACGCCTAACCAGGGTGGGACGGGCCTGTGCGCCCCGATCGGCTGAGGTGGAAGCGGTCGCTGCGGACGAACTCGCCGTTTCATCGCCGGACCAAGGCGGCTCCCACATTCTGGCGGAGTAACCCCTTAGCGAGGCCGAAGCCTTTTCAGGGTGCAGGGGCGGGCGGCGGAGCAGGCGGCAAGCCCGCTCCCCCAATGCCTTTCAGCACGGCTCCAAAGTCGCTCCCCGTCGAGATGACTGCCGTCGTGTCGCGCGCAAACGCTTGTCGCGCGACTTCAAGTCGCCGCACGAAACCGTAAAGGCCCTGGGCTTCCGGAGAACTGTAGGCGGCTGCGTAGATGCGCGCGGCTTCCGCGTCCGCTTCGCCTTCGATCTTGAGCGCATTGCGCATGGCCGCTGATTGGATCGAGGCGACGTCGCTCTCTTTTTGACCATTGATGTTGGCCGCCTCGCCGCGTCCTTCTGAACGGAACTTCGAAGCAATCTGGTGGCGTTCGCTGGACATGCGCTCGATGATCTTTTCGGCCACGGCGGGGTTGTACTTGCTCCGCTTGAAGCGCTCGTCGAGCAGCTCAATGCCGAAGCCTTCGATTTTCTCGCGCGCGCGGTCGGTGATCTGTTGCTCGATCGCGCTGCGACCGAGATCGATTGAGGGCAGGTTGCTGGGCAAAACGGTGCCACTCTTTTCCAACTCCTCGTCGCGGACCGGCTGACGATCCTTGGTCACCCTAACAATCTCAACGAGGTCGTTCGACGCGACCGCGGTGCGGGTTTCACTGCCCAGAATGTCGTCGAGGCGTGAGAGCGCGCTGCGTTCGTCGTTAAGCCGATTGTAATACAGAAGCGGATCGCTGATGCGCCAACGCGCGAAGCAATCGACGATGAGGTAGAGCTTGTCTTTGGTCGGCGTTTCCGTGGGCGGGCCGTCCCAGGCGAGAATGCGGTTATCAAAGCGATGGACGGAATCGATGAACGGGACTTTGAATTTCAGCCCCGGCGTCTTATCGATCCTCACTGCCTTGCCGAAACGAGTCACAATGGCCGTCTCGTATTGATGCACGGTGAAGAGAAGCGCGCCCCACTTCAGGGCCGTAAAAAGGAAGATAATGCCAATGATAGCCAGGATCGGATTCTGCATGAAGCCGATGAAGCGCGTGGAAAAATGCTCGCGGTAGATGGAATCGTTAGGCATGGCTACGGTTGAGGTGCTGGGCTGCCCGCTGGCGACATGAGCGGCAGGGTTTGCAGGACGCCCTTGATGCTGTCGTCCACGATGACTTTGCGATCGAGCGCTGGCAGAATGGACTGCATCGATTCGAAGTAGAGCCGTTGCCGGGTAATTTCTGGTGCTTTCGCATATTCGGCCAGGAGCAGGGTGAATTTCTCCGTGTCACCTTTCGCGCCGTTGATGCGGCGAAACGCGTAAGCCTCGGCCTGTTTCTCGCGTTCCTTGGCCTGTCCGCGCGCATTGGGCACGGCGTCGTTATAGATGGCCCAGGCTTGATTAATCGCGGTCTGCTTTTCCTGCTGGGCCTGGTTCACTTCGTTAAAGGCGGCCTGCACGGCGGGTGGCGGACGAACGGTGGCGAGTTGCACCTGCTGGATTTGCAATCCAAGACCGTACTCGGACGACAATTTCGCCATGCGACCGAGCGCGGCCGTTTCGATTTCGTGCCGACCGATGGTGAGGACTTCGTCCACCGTGCGGTCGCCCACGACTTCGCGCATGATGCTTTCCGAGAGGTCGCGCAAGGTTTGCTCCGGTTCGCGCGCGCCGAAAAGATACTGCTTCGGATCCGTAATCCGATACTGCACGACCCAGGGCACCAGTGCCGTGTTGAGATCGCCTGTGATCATCGTCTCAGTGTCTTCGGGATCCCGGTCGCCTTGGAATTCGTTCGTCGCCTCCGGCGTGGTGAAGCCGAACTCCAGTTTCAACAAGCGCTGGGTGGGAATGATCTCGATTTCATCCACGTACGGAATCGCGTAAGCCAGGCCCGGCCCTTCCGTGCTGTGGTAAGCGCCGAAACGCAGCTTCACTCCAACCGAGTTTGTGGGGATGGAAACGAAACCAAAGAGCAGGCTGATCAGCGTGACCAGAATGCCAATAAAACCGATCAGGCCCAGGACAAAACGGAAAGGCCGAAACTGGACTCCCGGCGGGAAAGGGGAAGCGGAGGAGCCGGATGACGGAGTGATTTGCACTTCCTGATCTGACTGCAACCCGTTGCCCGATGCAAGCTTTCATCACTTCGAGCGGCGTCAGTGCGTGATTTCGTTAGGCGAAAAAGATCGCGTTTCGAACTCCGGCGCGGGACACTTATTGTAGGGATGGATGAGTCCTTGGCGCAACATCTCAATCAACCAGTGACTGGTTTCTTTTGGCGGGATTTACACGTCTAAGCGAGTCGTCGCCATTTCAGAAAGGGCCACGCTTTTGAAAGCTGCGAGTATTTCGTGCTGCACAAGTTCTTTGCTTTCCGGGGATGGACTCCGAGCGACCTTCCTTCCGCTACTTTTCTTCAACGAATGTCGGAAATGGGAAGACAAGCACTTTTGTTTGGGCATTAAATTTGAGCATGATGAAAGGCCAAATCTTCGATCACATTGATTTGCGTGTTCACGACCTGGCGGCGGTCGAGCCGTTTTATGGTCAATTGTTGCCGGCGCTTGGTTTTTCGGAGGAGGCCGGCGACGAAGAATGCCGCACTTATCAAGTTCCGGGCGACACTCCGACTGCCTTCTTCTGCTTCACCAAGGAGACGGACCACCGGCCTAACGAAACCCGGATTGCCTTTTGGGCAGAGTCCCGCGCGGCGGTGGATCGACTTGCGGAAGTCGTTAGGCAAGCCGGCGGGCTGAACCTGGAAGGGCCCGAGGTCTGCCAGGGATATTCGCGAGGCTATTACGCCCTCTTTTTTGAGGATCCGAGTGGCAACAAGCTCGAGATTTGCCATCGGGAGAGCCGTCCCTCTTGAGATCGCGAGCCGTTCTGCGACACGTACGGAAATGAGCACCGCCGAGCCGATCCAGAAGATGCTGCGACCGAAGCGGCGGGTGCGTTACCTCCGGTTGATCGCGATTTTCAAGATGTTCCAGGGAGCGCTCCTGCTCGCGATCGGCGTTTCGCTTCTCTTTCTCCACAGCCGCACGCATTGGATGGAAAGCATCTCCGATTGGGTCGACGGTGAGCTCATGGTGGCCCACAGCCGGACCATGCTTTACCTGTTGAATCGTATCCAGGACGTCGTCACAGGCGGTCTTTTGCAATTGACCGGACTGGTCGCGCTTCTCACCTCTGCCATCCTCTTCACAGAGGGGATTGGCGTTTATTTGCAGCAGCGCTGGGCCGAAATGCTGATGGTGATCGCGACCGCGGCTCTGATTCCGTTCGAGGTGCGGCATGTCTGGTTTCATCCCGGGGTCGTCTCCGTACTCATTTTGGCCATGAACTGCTTCATTGTCTGGTTCCTCTACCGCGTGTTGCGCAAAGAGCGCCGCGAGGAGGCGCTCGCGGCAGCCGCCGAAATGCCCATCGTGGCGGAGATTCGTTAGGCGCGCGCTGCCGGTCGCAGGCCGAAGTTCCTGAGCGCGCGTTCGGTTTCCTCGAGCGGAAGACCGATCACATTGCTGCGCGAACCGATGATGCGCTCGATGATCTCACTTCCCCCACCCTGAGCGGCGTAGCCTCCGGCTTTGTCGAGGGGGTTGATTCGGGCCAGGTAATTTTTGATAATTGAAGCAGTCAACTCGTGGAAAATGACCTGCGAAAGCACGGAGAAGACCACCGATTTTCGCTGGCGCGCATGGATTAAAAAAACGCCGGTGGCGACCTGATGAGTTCGTCCACTAAGGAGCCACAGGAGATCTACGGCGGCGGAGCGATTGGCGGGTTTGCCGATTAATTTTTGATCGAGCGCGACGAGTGTATCCGCCGCGAGAACGATTGAATTTGGAAAGCGGCGCGCAACCGCCAGTCCTTTGCGCGAGGCATTACCACAGGTGATTTCGCGCAGCGTGAAATCGTCGGTGTGCAGCTCTGGCACTTCAGGCGCGCATACCTGGAATTCGTAGCCGGCCTCCGTCAGCAAGCGCCGTCGACGAGGTGAGGTGGACGCGAGGACCAGACGCAGCCCGCCCTGGCTCATGGCGTGCTCGATTTGTCCGGTGCTTTTTTGCCACCCAGAAAATCGGGCATCTGCATCTCGGAGTAGCCGGGAGGGACGGCGAACTCCGAAGGTGAAACGGGCGCGAGACTAACCGATTCGATCGTGCTGGTGACTTCGCCTTGGCCGGGAATGTTCACCTTGGTCCGCAGGGGCAGTCCGGGCAACGCGCGGTAATCGGGCAGGCTTTTCGTGATGCTGGCGAAGGCGCCTTGTTTGAGCAACGACATTTGTTGCAGGATCTGCTGGTAGTTCGGATAAGTCTTCGCGACCCAGTAGATTGCGTGGAATTTAGGCGAGTCGCTCACGTACTCCTCGGTCTCGTAACCGAGGATCGTTTCCTTGCGTCCGGTTGGTTTGGGCACCGGCTGCTCTGGCACTTCGTCTTTCACAAACGCCTTGGCCAATTCCGCCATGGCTTTGGCGCGTTCGCCGGAGACGCGCATGACGGCTTTCTTGTCGTTCAAGAGAGTCGTTAGGTCGCCGCTTTTCACATCCACGATGGTGGTGGCGCGCGGTCCCATTTCGATTCTCGCTTTATCGCCTTTCACTTTAAAGGTGATCTTGTTCGAGCCTTCGCTGCCTTCCATGGTCTGGACGATGGTGAGGTCGCCGCGAGCGGTGACGCTGAACGCAAAGAGGGCGAACCCCAAGAGGCGCAATAATTTCATATCCACCTGCTAAGCGGCCTGCCGTGGTGTGGCAAGTCCGCGCGCCACAGGCGTACTCAAAAAAACTTGGCAAAGCTGGCTGGGCACGGCAGCTTGGGCGGCGCGCGGGCATAGCTTAATGGTAAAGCTCCAGCCTTCCAAGCTGGCTATGAGGGTTCGATTCCCTTTGCCCGCTCCCAGGACGTGCGTCGGACGTTGCGATCATCTTTCTGTGCCGGACTTCGATTGCTGATGAATAAGCTTAAACCAGCAGCCCGGCGCCATGCCTTCTGGCTGGTCTGCGCGGCGGTGCTGGCTGGCGGATTTTGTTCCTCGCTGCTTCCGGTGGTGCTCGGCCGCGACATGTCGGCTTCAGAAATGATCGCAGAAAGTCTGCCGCGAAATAGAACTTTACAGAGCGCGTCGCAATCGGAGTTTCTCTCGGCCGTTTGTCTGGCCGTGCGCCGACACCGCAGCGCGGCGGCCAGCGTGACCTCCATGGCGGTCGTGGCGCGGCGCGATCTGGCCGGCGAAATCACTGGAACCGTCTTGCGCTGCGCCGGGGAGACGCCCTGCGATTTTGTTGGGCCAGTGGTGGCTGCGGCCGTCGCTGCGCAGGGGAAAACAGAAACGGTCACGGCCGCGGCCTTGGCCAAGGCACCCGGGTGCGCTGAGACCATTCGGATTTCCGTAAAGCGAGGGACGGACGCGAGCGAACGGACCGTTCGGGAAGGCGTGACTGAGTCCGCGCGGACTTCCGATGCAGAAGCGGCGCAGCAGGACGGGTTCGATCCACAGGAGGAGCTGAAGATCGTCTGCGACGGCGGGACGGCTCGCACAGTGCGCGCGGGACAACTTGCGGAATTTCTTCGTTCGCACCCGGGATCGTTTGTTGGCTACTGCCCGCCGGCGACGCCGCTACCGCCTGCGCCCTCGTTGCACCCACCGAAACCGACTGATTTTTAGATCGCCGCTTTCCGGCGGGCGATCGTTTGATGTAACTTCGGCGCCCTGTGGCCGCGTCGAAATCCATTCTGCCTCGCGTCGCGGAGGTCTTTGCCGCGGTCTTGCTGGCAGGCGGCTTGGCTGGCTTGCAGATTCTGGTCGGCGGAACACGCCTGGTTTACAGCCTGCCCATCTACGCGCTTTTTGGTTTGGCGGCGTTCCTGACACTTTTTGCAGTGAAGCGAGCGCGTCCGACGCCGGACCGGCTTTGCTTTTGGTCGGCCGGTTTATTTTTTGGCTATGTCCTGGTCAGAGCTTGGTTTTCGCCGGTGCCTTATCTGGCGCGCTCCGATATTTTTTCCGTCCTCGGAGGCCTCGTGATTTATCTCGCGGTCGCCTTGATTTTCACGGGCGCGTCGTGGCGGATGTCGATTGTTCTATTCCTCGTCCTGGTCGCGCTGGTGCAGGTCGCCGTCGGGGCCATTCAATTTCGCCAAGGCGATAACTTCATGCTCATCCCCTTCCTGCAACGCTTCGATTACGGTTGGCGAGCGAGCGGCTTCTACGCCTGTCCGAATCACTTCGCGGGCCTGCTCGAAGTGCTCGGGCTTTTCTGCCTCAGTTCCGCGGCTTGGAGTCGATGGCCGATCTGGAGTAAATTGCTGATCGGTTACGCGGGCGCGGTTTGTTATGCGGGACTGGTGATCACCGGAAGTCGCGGCGGCTATCTGAGCGCGGTCGCTAGCCTGGTGGCACTGTTGGTCCTGACCATGGCGGTCGTGTGGCGTGCGGGTGGGACGGTCTTTTGGCGGTCGGCCATGGCGGGCGCTTTTTTCGCACTTCTCCTCCTCGGAGCGCTGGTTTTTGGATTCCAAAAAAGCGGACATCTCACCGACCGCGCTCATCAGGTGATCGACACCGAGAATATTCGCCTCGATCTTTGGCGCGCGGCGATCGCCCAATGGAAATTGCAGCCGGTCCTCGGCACGGGCAGCGGCACGTATCTTTTTTACGGGCGCCATTTTCGGAGTGAACGCGTGCAGCTCGATCCGGTCGAAGTGCATAACGATTACCTGCATTTGCTGGCGGAATACGGGGTGGTCGGTGGGCTGGCTTTTCTTCTTTTCTTGGGCGCGCATCTCTGGCGAGGGATGAGAGGCTTCCAAAGATTGGGTCCGTGGCGAGTCGGGCATTCGGGCCGGCTGCTGAGCAATAATCTGGCGCTGAACATCGGAGCGCTAGGTGCAATCGCTGCCTTCGGAGTTCATTCGGCATTGGATTTTAATCTTCACATTCCAGCCAACGTCTGTTTGCTCGCCGTGGTCTTTGGACTGCTCGCGAATCCAGAAACGATCGAGGAAAAACGGTTGGAGGTGAACCATGCGCGGTGGAACTTCGGGCGGCTGGCCTTACCCGGGCTGGGATTGCTTCTCCTCGTCGCTTCCCTTCGTTTCGTCCGAGCGGAGGTTTACGCCGAGCGAGCGCGGGTGGCCTTGCGCGATGAGCGCCATCTGGCCGCGACGCGCTGGGCCCAGCAGGCGGTAGAGCTGGATGCTAAAAATCCGGAGACGTTTTTTTATCTCGGCGAGAGCCGGGTGCGCCGAGCCGAAGGGCTCTCCAATTCGCTCGCCCGAGCATCCTTTTACGAGGCGGCCCTGGGGCCGTTCCAGCGGGCCTGGGCGCTGGCGCCGCTCGATGAGACGCTCATGATCGCGCTCGGCCGGGTTTATGACGCGCTTGGTCGGTTCAAGGAAGCGGAGTGGATGTTCGGACAGGCCCTGGCCTGGGATCCGCGCTCGCACGTGGCGCAGAAGTCTTACGAGGCGCATCTCATTCGGTGGAGCCGGACGCTTCTTCCAGAGCCCGTGACGGCCCCGAGAACCAAACTTCCGGATCAGAGAAAGCCTCTTTCAGGCTCGTCTCCGGCCGTCCGCTAGGGCCCGCGTGAAGCTTATGTCACAGAGAAAGTGATTGCTCTCACGGGAGCAAATGTCTACCCTTGCGCCCCCATGTTGCCCGGAGGACGACAACTTTTGGTTCCTCCCAGTCCGACCAGGATGGCAATGCCTTTCCACTTGGCGTCTTTTGTCGTGGGAGTTTGGCTTTGGACCTGCTCGCCTGGCGTTTTGTATGCTCAGAGTGACGGCCAAACCGAGACGCCCAGCGAAGTTGCGCCGGCGGTCGAGCCAGCAAGCGAATCTTCAGCCGGGGAAGTCCCGGCCACTCCTCCGACGGACGAGTCGATCCGGTTGAGCGAAGAAGCGTTGCTCGAAAGTGGCCGGGACCGGCTGGAAATCGATGAAGCAGCTCCTCCCAGCGAAGGGCCAGCGGCGGAGCACGAAGAAGCGATCCCCGCGATCGAGAAGCCGTTGCCGGGGAATGATGTGCCTGCCAATGAACAGGCGATCGAGAAACATGAAGCGGAAGTGCTTGCGAACGCGGAAGCCGCAGCGCCCACGGAAGCCCCTGTCCCGGAAACCACGGACCCTGCTCCCGATCTCGGCACAGGCAATTTCGCGCCCTCACCGTTTCGCGTTTCGGTGTCGGTGCGCGAGGGCTACGATGACAATGTTTACACCACCAGCCGAGATAAGGTCGATTCGTTTTACAGCAGCGGAAACGTCGTTTTCGACTACAAATTTGGGAACGCCCGCACCGAAATCTCCCTCCAAGCCTTCGGCGGCCTCACATATTACTATAACCAGCCGTTTGGTCGCGGTTACGATATCAACAGCGGCCTTTCCATTACCCTGAGCCACAAGGCGACGCCGCGCCTCGGCCTGGCGGCCAACGTCTATCTGGCCTACCAGAGCGAGCCGAACTTCGAAACCGCCTTCGGGATTAATCGTCGGAATGGAAACTACTTTTACACCTCGGACAGATTCTCGCTCTCTTACCAATTCACGCCCCGTTTCTCGACCACGACCAGTTACACCCTCGGAGTGCTCAATTATGAGGACAGCTCGGTGGGGATTTTCGAGGATCGTTTCGAGCACACCTTCGGTAACGAATTTCGTTATCTGGTGGTGCCGACGACCAGTTTGGTAGGCGAATATCGCTTCCAGATTACCGACTATGTTTCCGCCCCGCGGAATTCGACCACCCACTTTTTTCTGGCGGGCTTCGACCACAGTTTCAGCCCGCGTTTTGATCTCTCGGTCCGCGGTGGAGTCGAGTTTCGGGAGTTTGAGCAATTTGGTAAACGCACTTCTCCTTACGGCGAGGCCACCGTGAATTACGCGCTCGGGAAGCGCACATCGCTGACTTGGACGAACCGTTACGGACTCGATGAGCCGGACATCGCTGGGACCACCTCACGGAGCTCTTTCCGGACGGGGCTGCGAGGGAACTACGCCTTCTCGCCGCGCTTCTCGACCACGGTCGGCGCCTATTATCAACATGATAAAAATGAGGAGTTCGCGACGGGCTTTTCTTTTATGCCCGCTTTCAGCGAGGATTTGCTCGATCTTTCGCTGGGAGTTCGCTACGAATTCACCCGCATCTTTGCAGGACTTGCGGGCTATAATCGCACCGAGGTGCTATCGGATATCACGCTGCGCGAGTATCAACGGAACCGTTATTATCTGGGGCTAAATGCTGCCTTTTGAGCCGTCGGCCTCGTCCAGCCCGCCATTTGCTTCGGATAATGTTTAATTTGATTGCACTCTCAGACCCATCAGCCACCCATGGCCAAGGAAGAAGCTAGTCTCCATTTTCTCGATTATTGGCGGGTCCTCCGGGTCCGTTGGGGGCTTATTCTGCTCGCCTTTCTCCTCGTCCTCATCACGACGGCGGTGGTCACTTATCTCCAGCCGCGCGAATATCAGTCGTCGGTTTTCATCGAGGTCAAATCCACCGCGGAGAATCCCCGCATCTTTGGCACAGACGGCACCCTGCCCTACCACGACCCGCAGCTCGCACCGACCGTTTACCAAGTGATACAGCGCACCGGCATTCTCTATCCGGTGATCGATGAATTGAAGCTCCAGGACAAGTGGACGCGGGACGGATACAAGCCTTCGCGCGAGCAGGCCTACCAAATTCTGCGCGGCAAGCTGAGTCTGGACGAAGTGCGCAACACCGATCTGCTCCAGATCAGTGTCTTTGATGCCAACCCGCAGATTGCCGCCGATATCGCGAACAAGATCGTCACTGTCTATCAAGATAAGCGAGTCGAGGAGGAACGCGAGATACTCAACCGCGCGGTCGCGACCATGAACGAAGAGGTGACGAAAGAAGATCGCAAAGTGGAAGACGCGGCCAAGGAAGTCTCGCGCATTCGCGACGAGGAAAACATCATCGATCTGAACCCCGAAGGCACCGAAGATTCGTTAACCGCCGCCAACTCGAATGTGGTGAAGCAGGAGGGCGAAGTGAACGACGCGGAAACCAAAGTCGCCGCTTTGGCCGCAAAGCTGGGTCAAATCCAAAACCTCAAGGGCGAGGATCTGATGCGCATGATGCCGACCCTCGACATCGAGGACCCGACGATCCAGAAAATCTTGCCTAACTATCAGGAAGCGGTCGCGAGCGAGGCGCAGCTTTTGAATTCCGGTCTCGGGGTAAATCATCCGAAGGTCAAAGCCTTGCGTGCTACCAAGGAGGTCTACGTGCGGCAGCTCGAGCAGCAGGTGGCCAGTGTGCGCGACGCGCTTCAACGCAACCTGAATTCCGCCGGGGCGACTCGCGACCAATTAAAAAAACGCCTCGTTACGATCAATCAGGAGCAACTCGCCTCCAAGAACCTGAGCGCCAATTACACCCGCGCCAAGAACGCCTACATAAAGGAGAAAACTCTGCGCGACAGCATTCGTCTCCGCGCACAGACGCAAACGATGGAAATGGCCATGCCGCGCCAGGCCGTAAGTGTGAAGCAGGTCGCAGAACCCGCGCCGTATCCGGCCCGTCCGCGCGTCACGCTCAATCTCGCGCTCGGTGCGCTCGTTGGTCTTTTGCTCGGGGTCGGCCTGGCCTTTTTCATCGAGTATCTCGATACCAGCGTGAAGACGATGGAGGACGTGGAGAACCTGCTCGGCGTCCCGGTGCTGGCCATCATTCCGCAAAAGATCGGGCTTCTCCATCGCGTCGGTGGCGACACTCCGGATGCCGAGGCCTACCGGATTTTGCGGACCAATATCGAGTTCAATCGCGCCAGCCCGGCGGCCAACACGATTTCGCTGGTGAGCGGCGGACCCGGCGAAGGCAAGTCGACCACGCTGGCGAATCTTGCCTACATCTGCGCTCAGGGCGGCTATTCCACTTTGATCGTCGATGCCGATCTGCGACGACCGTCGCAGGACACGATTTTTGGGGTTAACGAGAAACTTGGCCTGACCGATTACCTCACCACCGAAATTCCGATCGACGACGCGATTTTTCCGACCTCCATCGAAAATCTATCGCTCTTGCCCAGCGGCCCACTTCCCTCTGACGCGGTGGGTATTCTGAATTCGCAAAGGATGTCCGACCTGATCGTCGAACTAAAAAGTCGCTACGACATGATCTTCTTCGATTCACCGCCCATGCTCGGGGTAAGCGATGCCTCCGTGCTGGCCAGCGCGGTCGACCAGACGATCATTGTCGTCCAGCACCGGCGCTTTCCGCGCGCCATGCTGACCCGGGTGAAACAGGCGATCATCGGCGTGGGCGGTCATGTGCTCGGCGTGGTTTTGAACAACGTCGATCTCCGGCACGACCAGAATTATTATTATTACACCAGCTACTACGGCTACTATCCGACTCGCGGGAGCGAGAAAAAGCCGTCCCGGCGTCAGCCGCGTGCCGCCGCGACAACCCGTAACGGAGCTAGCAACCCGGAGGAGTATTGAGATGAGCCGCTGGTTCCTCTTCTTTTGTCTTTCGTTGGCCTTCCTGCCTTTGGCCATGGCCGACTCCGTCTTGCGAGCGGGCGATCCGGTCGAGCTCCGCATCAGCGGCGTGCCTGCCGATGAGCAAACTCAGGTCAACAACGTCTACACGGTTGATGCTAACGGCATGCTCAACATGCCCTACATCAACAAGGTCCGCGCAGTGGGTTTGACGCCCGCGCAGCTGGCCAGCGCGATCGAAGGCGGCTACAAATCCGCGAGGATCTTCACCAACCCCACCATCACGATCGTGATGCAACCGCAGACGCGCTTCGTCAATGTCGGCGGTGCGGTGCGGGCGCCCTCGCGCATTTCCTACACCGAGGATATGACGCTTCTGACTGCGATCAACGCGGCCGGCGGCTTCAACGATTTTGCCGATCAAAAACGCGTCCGTCTCCTGCGCGGTAGCGAGGCGAAAGTCTACGACGTGCGGCAATTTCGGAAGGAACCCGGCCTCGACCCCCGGCTGCAACCGGGCGATCGCGTGGAAGTCCCGCAAAGCTTTTTCTAATTTCGAAACAATCCGTTAGGCGCGAACCAGAGCGCGGTGGCGCCAAAGATATCCGAGCCCCGAGTAAATCGTCAGGCCGATCGTGATCCAGAGCAGGACATTGCCTCCATAACGCCAGGCGATTTGCCACCAGCCGGAATTTTCCAGCCCGGGCTGTAACTCGCGCAGGGAAAGAAGGAGAAGGAAAAAGACGACCGTGATGATCTGCCACGAAGTCTTATGCTTCCCCAGTTTCTCAGCCGGCAGGATCTTCCCTTCGGAAGAAGCCAATAGACGCAAACCCGTGATCAGAAAATCGCGCGCCACCACGATCGTCGCCACCCAGGCGGGCACGGCTTCGAGCGGAACCAGACAGATGAAAGCCGCCGACATCATGACCTTATCGACCAGCGGATCCATCAACTTGCCGAAGTTCGTCACGATCCCGTAGCGCCGCGCGATCTCGCCATCGAAGTAGTCGCTGATTCCGGCCAGAGCGAAAAGGATGAGCGCCACCGTGCGGCCGTAGCGCGAGATGGAAGTGAGCGAGATGACGAAGAGAATGGTCATCACCAGCCGGCCGAGCGTGAGACGGTTGGCCCAGTTCATGAAGATGAGCCGGAGTTTTTTTGCCTAACGAAAATCGGTTTCTTCCAGATCGGCACCCGTTTTTTCAATTCCGCTACGATCCAGGCGCTGCCTCGGTAGGCGGCTTCTCGATGGGGGCTGGCGACTCGCAAAAAAAGCGAGGCCTCCGCCGTTGCGACAAAGCCTACGCGGTGATGGAGGATCACTTCCGCGAGGCCGAACTCGTCTTTGGCTTCGTCAGCGATCAGTTCCATCTGGTGCTGCGCCATGGTCTGGTGCGTCTCGTATTCAATGCCCGAAATCTCCCGTTCATCCTCCAATGCCCGAACCACGCCCCAGAAGTCGATCGACGCGCCTATGCCCGCACCCCAGCGATTCGGAGAGAATTGCAGGGGATCGGTTGTGATAAGGATTTCCAAATGCCAAGTTGCCATCTGCTTCAGCGAGCCTGCACACTCCAATCGCTACGGCACGGTGACGCGATCAGGAGATACCGAAAATGAAAACGAATCAATGTGATATTGGCCTTATCGGCCTCGCCGTCATGGGCGAAAACCTCGTCCTCAACATGGAGTCGAAAGGCTTCACCGTCGCGGTTTTCAACCGCACCACCGCAGTGACGGAGAAATTTGCCGCCGGTCGCGCGAAGGGAAAAAATATTCAG
This sequence comes from Chthoniobacterales bacterium, assembly GCA_051003355.1. GTDB lineage: Bacteria > Verrucomicrobiota > Verrucomicrobiia > Chthoniobacterales > UBA10450 > Palsa-1392. The sequence goes on from JBPCLK010000098.1 coordinate 19,955, forward strand.
CCAACCACCACCATGGAAGAATTTGTCGGTGCCCTCCAGCGGCCGCGCAAAGCGATGATCATGGTCAAGGCTGGCGCTCCGGTCGATTCCGTCATCGGGCAGCTCGTTCCGCTTTTGGAGAAGGGTGACGTTATTATCGATGGCGGCAATTCGCTCTTCACGGACACTCAACGCCGCTGCAAGGAACTCGAGGAAAAGGGCATTCACTTCGTCGGCTGCGGAGTTTCAGGCGGCGAAGAGGGCGCGCTGAAGGGACCATCGATGATGCCAGGCGGCTCGCGCGAATCGTGGGACATGATCGCGCCCATTTTCACCAAGATCGCCGCGCAGGTGGAGGGCGAGCCCTGCTGCCGCTACATGGGGCCGAATGGCGCCGGGCATTATGTGAAGATGGTGCACAACGGCATCGAGTACGGCGACATGCAGTTGATTTGCGAGGCCTACGCCATCTTGAGCAAGGTGCTGGGTCTCTCGACCGCCGAGCTGGCCGATATTTTCTCGGAGTGGAACCGCGGCGACCTCGACAGTTATCTGATCGACATTACCGCGCAGATTTTCCGTAAAACAGATCCCGAAACCGGGCAGCCAATGGTCGATGTGATCCTCGACAAGGCCGGCCAGAAGGGCACTGGGTTGTGGACGTTGCAATCCGCTTTGCGGCAATCGGTCGTCATCTCCACGATTAACGCGGCCGTCGAAGCGCGGGTTATTTCATCCCGCAAAGAAGAGCGGGTCAAAGCCTCGGAGATTCTCCCGCAACCGGAAGTCGAGAAGTTCTCCGGCGATCGCGACGCCTTGATCACCGCCGTGCGCGACGCGCTTTATTCGTCCAAGATCGTCTCCTACGCGCAGGGCATGGAATTGTTAGGCGCGGCCAGCAAAGAGTACGAATGGAACCTGAACTTTGGTGACATCGCCACTATCTGGCGCGGTGGCTGCATCATTCGCGCGAAGTTTCTCAATCGCATCGTGGAAGCCTACGACCGCGATCCGGCGCTTCATAATTTGCTGCTCGACTCCTATTTCACCGACATCATCAGGAAGACGCAACATAACTGGCGCATCGCGGTGGCCACGGCCATTGAGCAAGGTGTCGCGGTACCGGCCTTTAGTGCGTCGCTCGCCTACTTCGATAGTTACCGACAAGCGCGGTTGCCGGCCAATCTCCTTCAGGCGCAGCGTGATTTCTTTGGCGCACACACTTACGAGCGCGTCGATAAGCCGGGCGTTTTCCATACCGAATGGATGGAAGCGGGCGGTGAATCTTCGGAGCAGAAGGTGGAACCGAAAGACAGCTCAAAGCGGCACACCGGAGAATAGGACCATGCCAACCTACGTTTACGAAACGATCGATCCGGCGAAGCCGGCGCGGCGCTT
>JBPCLK010000099.1:0-6639 GCA_051003355.1 Chthoniobacterales bacterium
CTCTGGCTCGCGCCGGAACAGGTCCGCATCCTCCCGATCGGCGACGAAGCGCCGCTGGTGGAATATGCCCGCGCCATCCAAAACGAACTCCGCGCCCACGAAGTCCGTGCCGAACTGGACGCGAGCAATGACCACATCAAGGCCAAGATTGCCAGCGCCGAGCAAATGAAAGTGCACACCATGCTCGTGATCGGGAACCGCGACATGGAAGCGGGCGCCGTCAGCCTGCGCGTGCACGGCCAAGGCAATCTCGGTGCCAAGCCGCGCGCGGAGGTCGTCGCCGACATCCTGCAATCGATCAAGGAACGTCGTGCCGGTTAGGCGCGAGCCATTCTTAGCGCAGCTTCGCTCCGAGCTAATTTCGCCACTTTGATCCGGTGCTTATTCAAGCTCATCTGCGTTGCAGCCATTGCGGTTGGCCTCCTGCTCTATCTCTGGCTGGGCGGCGGTAACGAGAAGTTGAGCTCTCCGCCTCGCGCGCCGACCTCGTCTTCCTCTCACAGTGCGATAACCTGGGGCCACCCGGCCTCGTTGCCCGACCACTTCCGGCGCCACGGCAAGGATTTCGGCGCGACGAGCGAAAATGACTACGCCCGGCAAGCGGCGGAGTTTCTCCAGCGCGCGAAACGCGAAGGGCTCCCGACAAAGCTCGATCGCGACGGCGTCCTGCGGATCTTCGATCCGGCGAGCGGCGCGTTCGGGGCCTACAACCGCAGCGGCACGACAAAGACGTTTTTTAAACCCGGCAGCCACGACTACTTCGCCCGCCAACCGGGGCGCGCGATCGATATGAGGACCTGGAAATGAAATATAACTGCCCGGTTTGCGGCTATCCGAAACTAAAGGAAGCGCCGCGCTCAAAGAGCGGTGGCGGCTCCTACGAAATCTGTCCGAGCTGCGGCTTCCAATTCGGCGTAAGCGACGATGATGCTGGGTTCACTTATGAGAGCTGGCGCGAACAATGGCGCGCGGAAGGCATGCCTTGGTCATCGACGACTAAACCGCCGGCGCGATGGAATCCCTCGGCCCAGCTGCGGCATCTCTCTGCCTAACGACAGAGCGACGGAGCTCAGGGCGTGTTTGGTCAGGACTTGCAGGGCCTCGGCAAAAGTCGCTTCTGATTTTGGCAACGGGACGGAGGCTTCGAAATGCCCTGCGCCCGGGAGCGGGAAAACTTGCGCGCGATCGCCCGCCTTCTTTGCCGCCTCGACGTAGGCGCGGACCGGTCCCGGTTCGACGATCGGGTCGACCTCGCCCTGAATGAAGATTTGCGGGACTCCGAGCGGCAAACGCTGCCGCGGCGAAGTTTCTGCATAACGAGTTGGATATTTCTCTGGCGAACCGCCGAGCAATTGATCGACCGAGCCGTGGCAGCTATCGGCCGGGCCAACGCGATATTGCGTCAGGTCAGTGACGGCCGCGAGGCCTAGCACTCCGCGAATCGGAAGCGGTTTCTGCCGGTAAATTTCGCTGGTGGCAGGTAGCCGATCGCGCGTCGCGAGCCAGAGCGCCAGTTCCCCGCCGGCCGAATGCCCCGCGGCGTAAACGCGCTGGAGATCGAGCGGCTCTTTCTGCGCGATCTCGCGGAGGTGATCGGTGGCGGTCGCGACGTCGAGAAAAGTGCCGGGCCACCCGCCGCCCGCATCGCCGACGCGCCGGTATTCGATCGTCCACGTGGCAAAGCCGCGTTCGGCCAGCCAGGCCGAAAGCCGGGTCATATAGACGTAGTCAAAAGCCGACATCCAGCAGCCACCATGAATGATGACGAAGACAGGAAATGGCCCTTTCCCTTTCGGCAATCGTAGCTCACCAAATTGTTGTGGATCACTGCCGTAGGGGATGCGTTCGCCCGGTTCCGGGAGCGGCATCTGCGAAAGCTCGGACCAACGGAGAGTCTTGCCCAGAGAAGCGGTCGGCGTGGCAGACGGATCGGCCTCCGCACCGGCCAAGCCAGCACTAAGGAGTGAAAGAACGAGGGCGAGCGAGTGGAGTTTTGCGCGAATCACGATCCCAGCATTTCTGCCAAGGGGGAACAATTTGCGAGGCTTAATTCGGAGCGCGAAGTCTTGGTCGACCCAGCGCATGTCATGCCCTGCCACGGAACGGATGAAGGGACGGGCGCCGTCCAGAGTCTGATAAACCAGACACGGACGACACCGCGGTCGTCCCTCCAATCACCCACCAGGAAATGCATAGGACTTTAACAGAAAGCGCCACGCACTATTCCAGCCTCAGCTAAAGGCTGCGAGTCCGTCCGCCTGAACCAGTTTGCGTTCCGAGGGCAAATCGCAGAGCATTTCCCGTGGCCATCAACCTCAAGGAGACAATTGCAGCTCGGCTGGGCGAGAATTACCAACTACACGAGCGCCATCTCAATCGCACGCTCGTGGCTGCGCAACGCGTTATCGGTTTCGACAAGGTCTATGCGCGTGCGGAAGGGGCGTATCTCTACGACATGGACAACGTTGCCTACCTCGATTTTTTGAGCGGCTATAGCGTTTACAACATTGGACGTAACCATCCGGCTGTGCAGAAAGCCATCCGCGAAGTCCTCGACCTCGATCTGCCCAACATGGTGCAGATGGATTGCTCTCTCCTGAGTGGGCTTTTAGCCGAGGCTTTGACCAAGCGGACCCCGCCGCACCTCGATGCGGTTTTCTTTTGTAACTCCGGCACCGAAGCCATGGAAGGCGCGCTCAAGTTTGCCCGCGCCGCCACCCAGCGCCCGCGCGTGCTCTCGTTAGGGGGCGCCTTCCACGGCTTGAGCATCGGCTCGCTTTCTCTCATGGGTTGCGAGAGTTTCACCGAAGGCTTCGGTCCACTCATGCAGGGCTTTGATGGCCGCATCGCGCTCGATGACGTTGAGAGTTTGCAAAGCGAACTCGCGAAACGGGACGTGGCCGCCTTCGTCATTGAGCCCGTGCAGGGCAAAGGCGTCAATTATCCGACAGGCGATTTCTTCCAAAGAGCCCAGGAACTTTGCCGCAAATTTGGCACTCTCCTCATCTGTGATGAGATCCAAACTGGCCTTGGTCGCACCGGCCGGATGTTTGGCTTCGAGCATTGGAACCTGGAGCCGGACATCATTACCCTCGCTAAGACTCTCAGTGGTGGCTACGTCCCCTGCGGCGCGATCGTGGCGCGGCGAGAGATCTACCAAAAGACTTTCAGCCGCATGGATCGCTGTGTCGTGCATTCGACCACTTTTGGTCGCAATAATCTCGCCATGGCCTGCGGCCTCGCCGCACTCGAGGTGCTCGACGACGAGAAGCTGATTGAAAACTCCGCCCGCATGGGCCAGCTCCTCGGTGAGAGGATCGACGCGCTCCGCGCCAAACATTCCTTCATCAAGGAAGTGCGCGGCAAGGGACTCATGATAGCGATCGAGTTTCATGAGCCTAACGAGTTTAAGCTGAAAATGGCCTGGAAGCTTTTGCACAAAGTGGACAAAGTGCTTTTCGCTCAGATGGTCGTGACTCAGATGCTGGCCCAGCATCGCATTCTGACTCAGGTGGCCGGCCACAACATGGACGTGGTGAAAATCCTGCCACCGCTCATGATCGGTGAACGGGAAGTGGACCTGTTCGTCAAAGCCCTCGATGCCACCCTGAGCGAGTGCCGGAAATTTCCGGGACCGATGTGGGAAATCGGTAATAACTTTGTTCGTCACGCTTTGCGCTCGAAGAAATCACAGCCCAGTCCATCGGTCTCTGCCTAGGAAGTGACCGACACAGGCAGTATCTCGGCGGGAGGTTTATGAAGCTCCCGGGCATTCTTACTCTTAGCGCTATCCTGCTGGCTTCCGAGGTCGCGCTCGCCTTGTCCAAGCGGTCTAAGACCAAAACCCCGGGTCAGGACGGCTTCACGCTTCCTCTGCTCTGGGTGATCATCGGTCTCAGCATTTGGGCGGGCTTCTATTGTCGCGGAGCTTTTCCTGAAGGACGCGCGAGCCATCCCTCCGCGGTCTATCTGATCGGCCTGATTATCTTTGTCCTTGGATTGATCGTCCGCTGGAGCGCCATTGTTTACCTTGGCCGTTTTTTCACGGTCAATGTCTCGATCGCGCACGACCACCGGCTAGTCACGACGGGTCCCTATCAATACGTTCGTCATCCTTCTTACACGGGAGTGTTGATGCTCTTCTTTGGTTTCGGTCTTTGCCTACTGAACTACTTTTCTCTCCTGGCCGTTTTCCTGCCCATTTGCATCGGCTTCCTCTGGCGCATGAGGGTGGAGGAGCAGACCCTGCGCGAAGCCTTCGGCCAACGCTACCAAGAGTATGCGGCGAGGACGCGCCGCATTATTCCTTTCGTCTTCTAGTTAAAAGGCGTTACCGCCCAGCGGCTAAGTCGACTTAAACTCGGAAACCAGTGCTTGCAGGCTGGCTTTGGCATCCCCGAAAAGCATGCGGGTATTCGGCTTGAAAAAGAGCGGATTTTCAATGCCTGCGAAACCAGACGCCATCGAACGTTTCAGGACAAAGACGGTGCGCGCTTCGTCCACGTTAATGATCGGCATCCCGTAGATCGGGCTGGAGGAATCTTCGCGCGCCGCCGGGTTTACCACATCGTTGGCTCCAACCACGATGGCGACGTCCATGGTGGCGATGGTGGGATTGATTGCGTCCATCTCGACTAACTGTTCGTAAGGAACATCCGCCTCGGCCAGGAGCACGTTCATATGACCCGGCATACGACCCGCTACCGGATGGATCGCATAACGAACTTCGGCGCCATTTTCTTCCAAGAGATCCGCTAACTCTCGCAGAACGTGCTGGGCCTGGGCCACCGCCATGCCATACCCGGGAACCAGCACGACCTGAGTGGCGGCCTCCAGGACGAAATAGGCCGACTCGGCGCTGATTGGTTTGGCCTCTCCGGTGACCGCTTCCGCGCCGCCCGTACGCGGCGCGCCGAAGCCGGCCAGAAAGACATTGGCAATGGAGCGGTTCATTGCCTTGCACATGATCTGAGTCAGGATGATGCCGCTGGCTCCGACGAGACAGCCCGCGACGATCAGGACGGTGTTTTGAATAATAAAGCCCGCCGCGGCCGCCGCCAGACCAGAGTAGCTATTGAGCAAGGCAATGACTACCGGCATGTCGGCGCCGCCGATGGGAATTACTGCCAGCACTCCCAGGGCGAGAGAGACGAGGATGATGAATAGGAAAACCGGATAGTTATTTGCCGGGTGCGTGCAGAAGATATAACCGAGGATCAGGATGAAGAGGACCAGACCGGCGTTAATGACTTGCTGGAAGGAAAAAAGGATGGGGCGCGACTGGATTTTCTCGGCCAGTTTGGCGTAGGCCAGCACGCTGCCGGTGAGAGTCACTCCGCCGATAAGCACTGCGAGGAAAATCGGAATCGTGGTGGCGATAGGTTGGTTGGGATGGTTGTGATACTCGACCCAGCCTACGAGCAGACTCGAAAGGCCGCCCGCGCCATTAAAAAGTGCGACCATTTCCGGCATGGACGTCATCTGCACTCGTTGGGCGGCGATTGCGCCGATGGCGGCTCCGACCAGCAGCCCAATGATGATCCATTGATAGTGAAGACCGCTGACTAGCAGCGTCGCCACGATGGCGAGTAACATGCCGACCGCGGAGATCAGGTTGCCGCGCCGCGCCGTTGCCTGTTTCCCGAGGTATTTCAGCCCGAGAATAAAAAGGATCGCTGCGACGAGGTAGGACCAATCGATGAGCAAAGGCATGATTTATTTCTTTTTCGACTTAAACATGGCAAGCATCCGATCGGTCACGAGATAGCCGCCGACCACGTTGACCGTGGCGAAAATGACCGCGAGCACGCCCAGGGTCGTGGCGACCGCTCCGCCTTCCGTGCCGGCGGCGATCAGGGCGCCGACGATGGTGATGCCCGAGATCGCATTCGAGCCGGACATGAGCGGCGTGTGTAATTGGGAAGGAACCTTGGCGATCAGCTCAAAGCCGAGAAAGACGCAAAGAACAAAAATAAAAAGAAGAAGAATCATAAGTCAGTCGATTAGGCATTGGAGGGACGGACGCCATTCCGTCCCCGGATCAGAAACAGGGACGACTTCCGCCCAAAGCGGATCGCCCCTCCAGCGTAGTTAGTCTCGTTAGGTCGCATAAAACTTCTGGATCGTTTCGTTCACGACCTTTCCATCGTGAGTCAGGACGCAGCTCTTCAAAATTTCGTCTTCCAGGTTGATCCGGAAGGTCTTGCTTTCCTTGTCCCAGAAATGCTCGAGCAGGCTGGCGAGGTTATTGGAAAACATCTCACTCGCGTGGCGCGCAACCCGGCCCGGCAGATTGCGGAGGCCGAGGATGCGAACGCCGTTGCGTTCCACCGTTTCGTCCGGTTGCGATGACTCGACGTTGCCACCGCTTTCCACCGCCATGTCGACGAGCACGCTCCCGGGTTCCATTTGATCGACCATCGCGTTCGTGACAATGAGCGGCGCCTTGCGCCCGAAAACCTGAGCGGTGGTAATGACGATGTCAGCCTTGGCGCAGTGTTGTGCCATCACTTGGCGCTGTTTCTCCAGTTGCTCGGGAGTCAACTCGCGCGCGTAACCCTGGGCGGTCTGGCCGGTCTCACCCAAATCCACTTCGACGAACTTCGCGCCCAGCGATTGCACCTGTTCTTTGACCGCCGG
>JBPCLK010000100.1:0-9686 GCA_051003355.1 Chthoniobacterales bacterium
GGGACCAACGGGGGCACGCGGCGGACGTAGTCGTCGTAGGCTGCTCCGAAGACTCCACGCAGGAGCGCTTCTTCGCGCCGTGTGCGCAGAGCGGTCCCGATCCAGTAGATGGCCAGGCCCATGAGCAGAGAATACCAGGTGCCGAGGACGAGTCCGTCGGCGATGAGTATGCCGAGCATGCCGGTGTAGATAGGATGCCGCACCCACGCTTAGGGACCGGTGTCGATGAGTTCGTGGTCGGTGATGACGCGCGCGGCGAGGCTCCAGTTTTTGCCGAGGGTCCGCACTGCGGCCATGACCAGCCAGATCGACGCAGCCATCAGGACGACGCCGCTAAAGAGCGCGATCGTCTCGACCCATGCGGGCGCGCCGGTCAGGAAGAGCGCTCCTAGCGGTCGTACGGACCACGTGGTTAATCCGACGCCGAGACCTTGCAGGATGAGGCCGATCCAGGACGTCCGGTCGCGGGCGCTTTCCGCGGTCTGGGGTGGGCGTTTGCGGAAGACAAAGATTGCCAGAAATGCGATCCACCCCAGCATGACCCCGCCGATCGCGGCGGTCCGCAGGTTCAATGCATGCAGGTGGATCATAAGCTTTCCTCGAGTTCGGTCAGTTCATGAGCGCAAAGGCAGTCAGGGTGTTTGTGATATCGGTGGGACTCACGATTCCTGATCATAGCGCGCGGCTGTTCTGTGACAGCTCTTCTTTGGGGGAGATCGCGTTACTGTCGCGTTGCACCGTGTGAACAAATTCTTTGATTTCCATGTCTGGTTCTCCCGATCAGATTACGTGATCTCATGGCCCCACGTAATTCTCATTCTTCCGCCCTGCAGGATTTGTCGGTTCTCAGTTCGGAGATCCGTTTCCTAGGCAGCGCTCTCGGCCGGGTCATCTCGCTCTTGGAAGGCCGCGCAACTTTCGAGACGGTGGAAAAACTGCGTACCCTGGCCAAAGCGAGCCGCAACGGCGAACCGCGCGCTGCGGCCCGGCTGGCTGCGACGGCCGCGAAACTTTCGCCGGCGGCCGCCATTCATCAGGCGATGGCGTTCACTCTCTACTTCGAGCTGGTCAATCTCGCCGAGGAAAATTTCCGCGTCATGCTTCTGCGCCGGCGACGCGCGGCGCAAGCGGGCGAGGAGACCGAGCCGATGCGGGAGTCGATCGAAGCCGCGGTCGTGGAGCTGAAGCGAGACGGCGTGACGAGCAAGGAGATGCAGGCGCTGGTCGATCGTCTGCAGATCGAGCTGGTCTTTACCGCGCATCCGACTGAGTCGAAGCGCCGCACTTTGCTCGCGAAATTGCAGCGGCTAGCCGAGATCTTGCGCCGTCGTCAGCTCCCGGAGCAGCAGGCCGAAGTGCCCGATCCCGCGCAGATCGAGCGGGAGATCGCTTCTCTTTGGTTGACCGCTCGCAGCCGGGTCGCGCAACCGGAGGTGACGGATGAAGCGCGCACCGGCCTTTGGTATTTCGACACCACGCTCTACGAGACGTTGCCGCGCCTGCAGATGGACATGGTGCGCGCGCTGGCCCGGCATTTCCCGGAGGTCCGGCCGCCGGAGCGCTGGCTCACTTTCGGTTCGTGGATCGGCGGCGATCGCGATGGCAATCCGAACGTCACGCCCGCCGTCACGGCCGAGGTGCTGCTGCTGCACCGGCAATTGGCCCTGACGAAATTGAGGCAACAGGTGCGCGAGCTCTCGCGCTCCATCAGCGTCTCGGATCAGCGCGCCAGGATTTCCGCGGAAGTGCGCGAGCTGGTGCAGCAACATCGCAATTTTAGCTCGCATCTGAAGCAGTTGAGCGCGCGCTATCCGCACGAGCCGTATCGCCTGCTCCTCGCGGTCGTGCGCGAGCAGATCGATCGCAGCATCAGCCGCGCGGGCGACGAGCGGGGACTGGCCAGCGAGGAAGTGGAAGAACGCACCTTTTTGCGCGCCGCTTCGATTCTGGAGACCTTCGAAGCCATCCGCCGCAGTCTCACTGCGGGCCGCGGCGCGCTCCTGGCCGAGGGAGAATTGGGGACTGCCATCGAGACGCTGCAGGTTTTCGGATTGCACACTGCGCGGCTCGATTTGCGGCAACACTCCGCCCGGCACGAGACAGCCGTCGCCGAAATCATGGGGCGCAGCGATTATCCGAAACTCGATGAGGAGGAGAAACGGCGCGTCCTCGCGGAGGCGATCGCGGCGGCCCGTCCGCTGGCCTTGATGGCGCTGGTGGAATTCTCGGAGAAAACCCGGCACGTCATCGAGCCGTTGCGGCTGGCTGCTCTGACGGCGCAGAAGTTCGGGCCGGAAGCGCTCGGGATTTACGTCATCAGCATGACGACGGAAGTCTCCGACCTGCTCGAGGTGCAGTTGCTCATGCGCCTGGCCGGCGCGGCCCTGCCGATCGCGCCGCTCTTCGAGACGCTGGACGATCTGAACCGTGCGCCCACCATCATCGAGCAGCTCGCCACGCAACCTGATTACGCGGCTCTCCTTGAGAAGCAAAACCGCCATCAGCACATCATGCTCGGCTATTCCGACAGCAACAAAGACTGCGGTTATCTGGCGGCGAATTGGGCGCTCTATCGCGCGCAGGAACGCATCGCCGAAGTCGCCGCTGCGCAGAATCTCCGCGTTACTCTTTTCCACGGCCGCGGTGGGAGCATCGCGCGCGGAGGCGGTCCGGCCGCGAAAGCGATCCTCGCCCAGCCGGTCGGTTTGCGCGACGGCGGCATTCGCGTGACCGAGCAGGGCGAAGTGCTCTCGACTCGCTACCACGATCCCGACCTCGCTCATCGTGTCCTCGAGCAGATGACTTACGGCGTGCTCCTTGGCGCCCGGGCCGCGCAGCAGCCTTCGGAAATTCCGGCGGCCTGGAGCGAAACGATGGAGCAAATGAGCGCGGTCAGCGTGAATGCCTATCAGGCCGCGGTGAATGACGATCCGCAATTCCTTGAATTCTGGCGCGAAGCCACGCCGATCGACCAGATCGGCAACCTACGTTTTGGTTCGCGTCCCAGTTATCGCAAAGCGAGCCAGAAAGTGTCTGATCTGCGTGCGATCCCGTGGGTTTTCTCGTGGATGCAAAGTCGGGTCAATTTTCCCGGCTGGTATGGACTCGGAACGGCTCTCGAGAGCGTCCTGTCCGAAGGCGCGAAAGGGAAACGTCTCTTGCGCGAGATGCACACTTCCTGGCCTTTCTTCGAGACGCTGATCGACAACGCGCAATTGACCATGCGCAAGGCCGACATGGGCATCGCGCGCCTTTATTCATCGTTAGTCAAGGATAAGAAAGTCCGGGAACGCGTCTTCAACATGCTCCTGGAAGAATTCCAGCGCACGGAGCGAGCGATTCTCGCCATCACCGGCCAGAAACAGTTATTGGCCAGCGAACCGGTCCTGCAAAAGTCAGTCGAGCTGCGTAATCCTTACATCGACCCGCTCAATTACCTCCAGGTCGATCTCCTGCGCCGGCTGCGCAGCGGCAAGCTGAAGAAGGCGGAAGAAGAGTCCGCCCGCACCGCGATCGAGCTCACCATCAACGGTATCTCCGGCGGACTCAAAAACACGGGGTAGGGTAGAGAAAGTAGAAAGTAGGAAGGCTAAAGTAGGAAGAAAGTCGGAGGGCCGATTGGATCCTTTGTTCGTTAGACCGCGGTGACCGCGGGCCCCGCGGGTGTGGGAGCTTCTTCCGGGGTAGGCTCGGCTTTGTCGGTGATGAGTCGACGCAGAAAGGGATTGAGCACCACCAAGGCGATGCCGACCGCGAGACTGCCGGCGCCGAGATAAGCGAAGAGCGTGGCATAGCCGGGATTGGTCGCGACCGCCGTAGCACCGTTTGGTTCGGGGATCATGCCGGAGAAGTCGCCCGCAAAGAGCGAGGCGAGACCGGTCACGAGCATCCAGCTACCCATCATCACGCCCTGGTATTGTTTGGGCGCGAGTTTGCCAATCATGGCGTAGCCGATGGGCGAGATGAGGAGCTCGCCGATGCTCTGTAGGACATAGCTGGCGAAGAGCCAGATGAACGCGCTTTTGCCGTCGCCGCCGGCCAACTTGATGCCGAGCGGCAGGATGAGAAAAGCGAGCGCCATAAGGAGGAGCGAAGCGGCGAACTGCTTTGGGATATCGATGTTCCATCCGCGCCCCCGCAGGCTGGTAAACCACGCCGCCAGGAGCGGTCCGCCGATAACGATGCAGACGGTGTTAATGTTTTGAATCCATTGCGGCTGGATGTTCACGGGTCCGACGGTGAGGTCGACGTTGTGGATGGCGAAAAGCTGCAGGCCGCTGGGCGCCATCTGGTAGAGCGACCAGAACATGAGTGAGCCGATCGTCAGGATGAGATAGGCGGTCATGTTCCGCCGCTCGCGGCGATCGCGGTGGCGGACGGTGAGATAAATGAGAGTGAGTGCTACGACCGCGCAGATCGCTTTGATAATCAGCTCGGTGCCGCCCGGGCGCTGGAGCAGGAACCAGACAACGGGGACGGTCGCGAGGACGATGGCGATGCCGGAAAGGAGGCGCACGAGGAATTGTTGCGGCGTGGTCTCGAGCAGCGTGGTGTTGCGATCGGTCAGCGTCTTCCAGTTGAATAAGGCGAGGACAATGGCGACGAAGTTGCCGATGGTCGCGAAAATGAAGAGGCTCGCGTAACTCTCCGTCGCCTGGTAATAGCCGGCGGCGGTGAACCCAATGAAGAAGCCGACGTTCATGCCGGCGTAGTTCCAGAGGAAGGCGCCTTCAAGGCGCGGGTCGTCGGAGGTGAAGCGCTGGGTCAGCATCATGTTGATGCAGGTGACGTTCAGCCCGCTGCCGGTAAGGAAGAGAGCCAGGCCGAGGTAGAAGAGGGCAAGCGTGCCTAACGAGATGCAGGCGCAGCCGACGACCTGCAGCGCCATCCCGCCGACAAAGAGGTTGCGGTTCGAGAGAAAGCGTCCCCCGAGATACCCGCCAAAGAGATGCAGGCCGTAGTTAAAGGCGCCGAACACGCCCATTAGCGTGGTCGCTTCCTTGACGCCGAGCTGCAAATGCTTCGTCGCGTAGAGGACCAGCGTCGAATAGAGAACGGCGAAACCGAGCGTGCAGAAGATCTGAATGAAGAAGAGCACGGCCGTTCCCTCCGGGGCCGCGGAGAAGAGGCGCTTTCGAGGTTCCATCAGCCGCTCTTTTCGCAGGGCGCGAGGGGCGATGTCAAGTCGTTTACGATCTTCACCGGCCACCAATGAAAGAACTGGCCGGAGTGCGATCTCCGGTCATGATGGCAGCATGACGCTGGACGAACGGTTTGCCACTTTCCTGGCCAGGGATCCGACGGTGGACCCGACCGCTTATCTTGCTCCCGGGGCGACCTTGATCGGCGATGTCCGGATTGGTCCGCACGTGAGTGTCTGGCCGGGTTGCGTCCTGCGCGGCGACATTAATTTCATCGAGATCGGCGAAGCGAGCAACGTGCAGGATGGCACCATCGTTCATTTGGCTAGCGATTACCCGGTGTGCGTGGGAAAGTTTGTGACCATCGGTCATGCGGCCATGATTCATGCCTGCACGATCGAGGACGAATGCCTCATCGGCATGCGGGCCACCGTCCTGGACGGGGCAGTGATCGGACGGAATTCCATCATCGGCGCGCAGGCGCTGGTGACGCAGCGAATGATCGTTCCGCCCGGTTCGCTCGTCCTCGGTGTGCCGGGGAAAGTCGTGCGCATTCTCAGCGCCGAGGAGCGAGCCGGAATTAGAAAGTGGGCGGAGAAATACGTGAAGGTCGCGGAAGCTCACCGCGCCCGGGCTAGCGGCGGCTAGATGTCTCGCGAGCTCAGTCCACGGCCGTCACGATCACGGCTGCTTTTTGCGCTGCTCTACCTGGGCGAGGGAGGCCCGATCGGTTTCATCTGGTGGGCGTTGCCGACGTGGCTGCGCACGCAGGGACTGGACGTCGGACGAATCACGATCCTGACCAGCATCCTGGTCTTGCCGTGGGTCGGGAAGTTTCTCTGGGCTCCGCTGATCGATCGCACGCGCGGGCGACGCGCCGGATTGCGCGCGTGGATCGTGTCGGCGCAGTTGCTCATGGGGTTCACGCTGCTGCCTTTGATTTGGCTCGATCCGGCGGGGCACTTCATCGCCGTCGCGGCGTTGTTGCTCGCGCATGCCTTCTCTGCCGCTACGCAGGATGTAGCGGTGGATGCGCTCGCGCTGCGTCTCGTGCCGGATGACGATCGAGGCCGTCTCAATGGCGCGATGCAGGCCGGGATGCTGGTTGGGCGGAGTGTCTTCGGTGGGGGCGCGCTCGTCCTCTCGGCGCATGTGGGTTTTCCCGTGATCATCATCGCGCTGGTGGCGTGCGTGTGGGCTTCGATGATGGCCGTCGCCTTCGTGCGCGAACCAGATGCGCCCGATGCGGCGCGAATCGGCGGGGGATTCTGGCCAGAAGGCGCGACGCAGATTTTTCGCCGTCGGGGCACATGGCTCGGTCTCTTGTTCGCGCTTACGGCCGGCGCGGCCTTCGAGTCGGCGGGGATCCTCGCTGGTCCCATGCTGATTGATCACGGGATAGGAAAGGAGACGATCGGCTGGCTGCTCGGGTTGCCTGTGGTGGCGGCCACGATCATCGGCGGTCTTCTCGGAGGGAGCCTGGCAGACCGACTCGGGCACGCGCGCACGGTCACCGCCGGCATTGTCGTCTTCACCCTCATGGTTCTGATCCTCTCGGCGTTGAATTATGCCGGCGCGCCGACGCTGGCCGCGCTCGCCCTTTGCCTAACAGGACTTTATCTGGGCATTGGACTATTCACCGCCTCGTCTTACGCGTTCTTCATGGACCTGAGCCGGCCGCCGCTCGCGGCCACGCAATTCAGCGCCTTCATGGCAGCGACCAATGGCTGCGAGGCGTGGTCTTCCGCCGTCGGCGGCCAGATCGTCTTGGCGCACGGCTACACGATCACCTTTGTCATCATGGCGGCGGTCTCGCTCCTGAGTATTCCGCTCGTTAGGGCGACCGAGCGAGGCCGCGTGCGCCAGGGTAAGCGCTGGGCCGAAGGATAACCCTAGAAATGTTACCCATCATTTGCGTCGTCCTCCGCGACCGCGAAAGGAGAGACGAGCGTGCGACCTTGAGAGAGATGTTTTTGGCGCGTCTCGATTTCCTCTTGTGCTTCCACGGTGCAGCGGGCAATGGGCAGCGCTCGCAGTCGCGCGGCCGGGATAGGACGGCCCGACACCTCGCAAATGCCGTAGCGGCCGGCGTCAATTCGCTCCAAAGCCGCGTCGATCTCCGCCAGCGCGCTGCTGCCCTGCGACAAAAGCAAGAGCACCAGATCGCGGTCGCAGGCGTCGCTCCCGGCGTCGCCGTTGTGGGTCGAGAAGGCGGAGCTCTCCGGCTTCTCCAACCGCGCCACACGCGACGCGCTACCGCGTGATTCCTCGAGCGCGGTCCGCAATTCGAGCAAGTGCACGCGTTGCTGGCGCACAAACGCCTCGGGCTTTCCGATCGCCGCCGGCCGCGACGATTTGCGGCCTGGTTGCCAGTCTTCTCCTCCCTGTTCCGACAATCTCGTCGGATAGCGGAAAGACACTTTCTCGGGTGCAGCCGTCGCGGACGTAGTTTCGAATTTCATGCCACCATCCTGCATGCGGCACGTGACAATCAGGTGGCCCTTATGTTCCGTTTGCGTGAATCATTCACGCCGCGCGGGCGCTGGTGGCGATTTGTTTGATCGTCCCCGGGAGTCATGCACTCGTTAGGGCGAGGGGTAGCTCTCCTCCGAAGCGCTGGCGGTCGCAGATCCCTGCGCCTTGATCCACGCTTCGGTTCGCTCCTGCAGCAGGTCGAGCGGCATGGCGCCGCCGTTCAGGATTTCGTCATGGAAGGCTTTGAGGTCGAACTTCGCACCCAGCTGCGTTTTGGTTTCATCGCGCAGTTTGCGAATCATGAGCTGACCCATTTTGTAGGCCAGGGCTTGTCCGGGCCAGGCAATGTACCGGTCGGCTTCGGTTTGCGCGACAGCGTCGTTCACGTCGTTGGCATGCATGAACTCGATGACTTTTTCCCTGCTCCAGTTCTTGTCATGGATGCCAGTGTCCACCACCAGCCTGACGGCGCGGAAGAGTTCGGAATTTAGCCGACCGTAATCGGAAACGGGATCCTGGTAGAAACCGATCTCTTTGCCAAGCTCCTCGGCGTAGAGAGCCCAGCCTTCGATGTAGGCTGAGTAGAAACCGTGCAGCCGGAATTTCGGCAGGTCGGGCAACGTCTGCGCGATGCTGATCCGCCTATGATGGCCCGGCACGCCTTCGTGGTAAGCGACGGCCTCATCCAAGACCATGGTGCGCTTGGTCGGGTCGGCCACGGCCACGACCCCGCGGCCGGGACGTTTTCCATCGGGCGTGCCGAGGACATAGTGAGTCGACGAGGCCTTGGCGAAATCCGGAATCGCTTCCACGGTCACGGTCGCCTTGGGCAGGAGGCCGAAGAGTTCGGGCAGCTTCGGTTCCATCTGGTGAATGTATCTGGCGAAGTCATCTACGATTTGCTTTTCGCTTTGCGGCGTCCATTTCGGGTTGGCCTTGATGGCCGCACGGAAGCTGGCCAGATCCTTCTGTCCCTGCGCCTGGGCCAGCTTGGTCATCTCGGCGGTGATGCGCGCGACTTCTTTCAAGCCAAGTTCGTGTACCTCCGTGGGCGAGATATCCATGGTAGTCATGGTCTTGACGGCTTCGGCGTAGCGCCGTTTGCCGTCGGGAAGACTTTCGACTGAGAGTTCGGTGCGGCCCTTGGGGTCGTATTCAGTGCGGAGAAACTCGGCAAATTTCTTGTAGGCAGGAAAGACGTCGTCGTTCACCGCCTTCTTCATCTCGTTAGTCACCCGCCTCTTGTCTGCGTCGGAAAAGCTGGTCGGAAATTTTTTGGCTGGGAGCATGAACGGGTTGGCGGCGATGACGCCGTCGCATTGTGCGGGGAGTTTTTCGAGCACGAGCTTCGGCGGCATGAGCCCGTCTTTCAGGCCCTGGCGCATGACCTCGGCGGTCTGCTCGAGCACGCGCGGGATCTGGCGCAGACGCGCGACGTAATCCTCGTATTGCTTTACGGAATCGAGCGGCACGCTGAGCGGCAAATCGGCCAGCCGGGTGTGAACGCCATGCTGCTGATTCACGGGCATCTCGTAGTTCTTAAGGCTGTAATCGACGTCCTCGCGTTCGAATTGGCGCTCGAGCAGGCGATGGCTCAGGATATCCTTATCGCTCATCCCCTCCGTCGAGATGGCTTGTAGTCGCTTCAGGAAATCATCCGCTTCGTTGTGTTCACGTGCGATCTCGGCCAGGGAGTATTGCGAGAGTTTGGAGTTATAGCGGTAATCGCCGTAGGCCGTGGCGCGTTCGGGCGCGTTCTTGAGGCTGGCCTCGTAGAACTCATCGAAGAGAGCGCTCTGTTTGGCCACGCGATCGGCCACCGACGGCAACTGGGCGAAAACGGGAGAGGCGAATGTGACGAGCACCCAACAGAGAATAAGTCGCATCCGTTAGTCTAGCAGAGTGATGGAAAAAGCTGAAACCGGAAAGCGGAGTTCGGAGATTCGGAGAGAAAGACGATCACTCAACCCGTTCTTTTTTCACCAGGAAGAGGAATGCCTTAGCCGCGAAGGAGTTTCGCGGAGTCATGAGACCGCATGGCAAGAGACGGCGACTCTTTCACTGCACCGG
>JBPCLK010000101.1:0-6670 GCA_051003355.1 Chthoniobacterales bacterium
AAAAAAAACGCGCTCGTCGAAACGCTCAATCCGCGCTGGAACGATTTAGCGGTTGAACTTTTTCGACGCTAGAGAGGTTCCTCGCCGTCCTGCGGCGGCTCGGGATGACAGAGCAGGGAGTGCGAGCTAACGACCTAATGAAAATCGTGCGACGCGCTGCCGAGCAATTTTTCGTGCGCGAGCGGTTGGATCTTTTTCGCTTTCACGATCACCACGTTATCCGTGTTCTGTACTTCTCCTTCGATGACCAAAAACGGTTCTTCCGTGATGACGAGCCGGATGCGTTCAAACAGATCAGGCGTCACAATCGCGTTCGAAACGCCCGTCTCATCCTCCAGGCTAATGAAGACAAATCCCTTCGCCGTCCCCGGGCGTTGCCGGCAGATCACGTTGCCGGCAATCCGAATGGTGCTGCCATGGCGCGCCTGGATTAGATCGCTGGTCCGCCAGATATCGGGTAATTGATCGCGCAGCAACTTCATCGGATGCGGCCCGGTGGTGAGGTTCATCCCGGCATCATCCGCCTGCACTCGTTCCGGCAGAGTCATGGGCAGGAGCGGCGTATTATTCCTCGGGACACGTTTTTTGGCCGTTCCTGAATGGCCGGACGTGCGTTTCTGGGCCAGCAGATCGTCGTGCAACGTCTCCTCCACTTCCCAGAGCGCCTCTCGTCGATGCTCGGCTAGCGCATTTAAGGCTCCTAGTTCGGCCAAAGCGCGCAGTTCTTCTTTCGTTAGGTCAATCCGCCGTTTGAAATCCTCCACCGATTGAAACGCCAGGGCTTCCCGTTGCCTAACGATTTCCTCCCCATGCCCCTGCCGCAGCCCGTTCACCACACAGAAACCGAGCCGCACGCTCTTCTCCGACTCGACGGCGCAGTGCCACTGAGATTCCGCCACACAGACCGGTCGCATGCGCACGCCATGACGGTGGGCATCTTTCACGATGGTCGCCGGCGTATAAAATCCCATCGGCTGGTTATTCAAAAGACTGGCATAAAACTCCGCCGCGCGATGCACTTTCAGATAGGCGCTGCCATAGGCGAGAATGGCAAAACTGATCGCGTGCGACTCGGGAAATCCGTAAAGCGCAAAAGAGCTGATCGATTGGATGATCTTCAAAATCACTTCAGGCGCGATGCCTTTTTTCTCCATCCCGGTCCGCAATTTCAGGCTGACTTTTTCCATCCGCTCGACCGAGCGATGAAAGCTGAGCGCGCGACGTAATTCCTCTGCCTCCGCGCCGGAAAAATCCGCCATGATCATGGCGATCTTGAGCATTTGTTCCTGGAAAAGAGGCACGCCTAACGTGCGCTCGAGGACCGGCCGCAGCCCTTCGTCGAAATAAGTGATCCGCTCCTTCCCCGCGCGTCGCGCCAGGTAGGGATGCACCATGTCGCCCTGGATCGGGCCTGGACGGATGATCGCCACTTCGATCACCACGTCGTAAAAACATTTCGGCTTCATCCTCGGCAGCGTTGCCATCTGGGCGCGGCTCTCGATCTGAAACACTCCGATGGTATCGGCCTTTTGCATCATCTCGTAAGTGGCGGCGTCATCTTTCGGAAGGTGAGCGAGATCGAGCGGCCGCCCGCGCTGGCGACAAAGCTCGAAGGTGTCCTGCATGACCGCCATCATGCCCAGGCCTAACAAGTCCACTTTGACGATGCCGAGATCCTCGCAATCCTCCTTGTCCCATTGCGCCACCACGCGTCCCGGCATGGAGGCATTCTCCAGCGGGACGAAGGAGCTCAGTTTGTCCTGGCAAATAATCATCCCGCCCGAGTGCTGCCCGAGGTGGCGCGGCAGCCCGTAAAGGGCCCGATAGAGCCTAACGA
The DNA here is from genome assembly GCA_051003355.1 of Chthoniobacterales bacterium. GTDB lineage: Bacteria > Verrucomicrobiota > Verrucomicrobiia > Chthoniobacterales > UBA10450 > Palsa-1392. Next base: position 1,838 of record JBPCLK010000101.1, read on the forward strand.
ACGCTGGCATGCGTGGATGCGCCTTCGGCAAACCAGACTGCTCGATCTGCGCCTCGAGCTCGAGAGTGTGCGGGAAATCGCCGTGGGCAAAAAGATGCGAAAAACGATCGAGCACATTGGGGGCAAAATGGAGCGCCTTGCCGATCTCGCGCGCTGCGCTGCGCCCGCGGTAGGTGATCACATTGGCGGTCATGGCCGCGCCATGTTTGCCGTAGCGTCGATAGATTTCCTGGATGACCCGCTCGCGCCGGTCGCCACTCGGGAGATCGAGGTCGATGTCGGGCCAGCCTTTACGGCTTTCGTTCAGGAAGCGCTCAAAAACGAGGTGATTACTGATCGGATCGACTGGCGTGATCCCGAGACAGAAGCAAACCGCGCTGTTGGCCGCGCTCCCGCGACCCTGCACCATGATGTCGTTTTCGCGGCAGAAATTAACGATGTCCCACACGATCAGGAAGTAGCCGGCAAAGCCGAGTCGTTGGATCAAAGAAAGCTCGAACTTGAGCTGTTCCTGTACTTTGGTGCTAATCGATTCATAACGCTGCTGTGCACCGAAGAGGACGATCGTGCGCAGGAAGGAATCCATCGAGTGGCCTTCCGGCACCGGGTAATCGGGAAAATGGTAACCGATATTTTCGAGGGAAAACTCAAGACGCTCGGCCAGGCGCAGGGTGTTGAGGATGGCTTCCGGTTGATCGCGGAAGAGCGCTTTCATTTCCGCGGCGTGCTTGAGATGGCGCTCGGCGTTATTCGTTAGGCGAGTGCCGGCCGCGTCGAGGTGGGTGTGCTCGCGGATGCAGGTAAAGACATCGAGCACTTCGCGACCGACCGAGGTGGCATGCCTGACGCCATTGGTGGCGAGGAGTGGGAGGTGATGTTGTTCCGCGAGAGCGATCAGCGAGCGATTGACGCGTTCTTCTCCCCTTACGAGATGCCGCTGGAGCTCGACGTAAACACGCTCGCGGCCAAAAACTTCGACCAGCTGTTGCGCGTGTTCCGCGAGCGACCAGGGAGCGCACGCGCCTCGCGTGCCGTGGGCGGCGCCTCGCCGTAAACTTCTACAGGCGGCATTCTGCGGAAGGTCGCGAACGTTCCTTCCGCCTGAGTCATCCGGCGAGGCGCCGGCTGGAGCAGGCGAGGCGCGTGCGCTCCCCAGCAGGGGAATCAGCCCCTCGGTAAATTCCCGTAGCTCGTTCCAGCGAACCTCGCAGGTTCCTTTCTCACTCCGCAGATGCACCTGGGTGAGCAGAGAACAGAGATTCTGGTAACCGGTCCGGTTTTCCACCAGAACAGGCAGGAGAGCTCCGTCTGCCATCGTTAGGCTGGAACCGATGATCGGTCGCACTCCGTGCTCGCGGCAGGCGACCGAGAAGCGTTGCGCGCCATAAACGCCATTACGATCGAGCAGAGCGACGGCGGGTAATTGCAGCTCCGCCGCGCGCTCGGCCAGCTGCTCGGGGAAAGAAGCGCCGCGTAGAAAACTGAAGGCACTGCAGGCGTGGAGCTCGATGTAAGACATTTTTCTTGGGTGGATCGAGGACGAGGGACGATTACGAGCAGGAGCAAATCACTGCTGTTAACCTCCTCGTCCTCGTCTTCTTTTCAGTCATAAATTCCTTCCACCACCAGCCCGTCGCGCTCCTCCTGACAGCGGCAGACCGCGCCATCGCCGAGCTGCACATCCCATTCGGTGCGTTCCCATGGCTTTGTGTCCCACCAATCACCGGAAGAACGATAAGGCCCCTGTTTGGTCACCACTTTTTTCTCCAAGCGGGGCGGGTTGGAGAAACGAAAACGGCGCAGGGCCGGGCCGATCAGTTTTTCGGAATCGTTAGGCGATTCGTTTATTTTCCAGCGAAAGCGAACGAGATGGAAAGCATCGGCCCGGTGTGAATCTTCCAGCACGGGCGTCCCCACCCGCTCTTTGCCTAACAATCCCGTGAGGCGGGTGAGGGTTTCATGCAGGCGGCTGGGATCGCGCAGAGGCGTCTCGAAAAGATGGAACTGTTGTCGCCGCGGCTGGGTCACGTCGGCGGCCAGCGACACCGCCACAATCGGATGGGCGGCCCGGAACGTTTCCAGATGCGTCTGGAGAAGGCGAAAGAGGATCTCTTCGGAGTTGGTCGGATCGGGCAAATGAAAGCGATGCTCGTAATCGGAACGATCGGCAAAACTCATCCGCAAAGTGAGTTCCTGGGCGACGAGATAGAGAGCGCCCAGCCGTTGCCTGAGCTGATCGAGAAAACGCCGGAGGACAAACAGAAGCGGCTCGGCCGTCTCGATTTCGTAATCGAATTCCATCTCCTCGGCGAAGACTTCGCCGGGTCGGACGAGGCGCAGAACTCGAGTGGCCCGACCGGTGGCTTGTTCCCAAAGATGGACCGCCCGGGGACCCAGGCGCACTCCGAGTTGATCGGGCTGGAGCGCGGCCAGATCGCCCAGGGTGTGGACTCCCCATTTGTGCAAAATGGCGATGATATGGGAAAGCTCTCTGGCGCGCTCGACGGCGCTTGAACGGGCGGATTTGCTTGGACGACTTCCCATGGGGATGAAAATTAGATCAGAATCAAACATGTTCAATAGAACATATTAATTCCTGGCTTGATTTGGGTAAACTCCGAATCCTTCCCGTTCCCCAGCTTGCCTGACTCGGCAGCATCCCCGAGGGAAAGAATTACCCGCTGGGAGTTAGCAACCGTGTCTTGGTATCGTCCGGTAACGAGGAATTCGCGATCCAGGTCGACGCGTTGCGCGGATCGGTTTTTAGCCAGGCCCGCGCGGTCAATTCCATCTGGCTATTGCGAAGACCGTCGTCTCCGATAGTCGCAGCCCATTGCATGGCCGAAAGCGGATCTGACGTGATCATCCGATTAGTAAACGCGCTCACCGCTTGGTCGCGCGAAGGTCCGCCGGACAAACTCCCAAGCCAGTTCGCCGTCGCCTCCGGATCGCTGCGTGTCCAACGATTGACCAAATCCTCGAAAATCTGTTCGCGCGTTTTGCCTTCCGGAAAAGAGGCCGCCCAGTTGCTGGCCGCTTCCGGATCATTAGCTGCCCACTGCGCCATCACGGAAGCCGCGGCGGAGCTTTGGGCATTGCCGCTGAGGCGGTTTAACATTTGCGCTGCACGGGGCGGATCGTTCTCCGCCACCGCCGAGATGATGTTCGGCAAGACCGCATCCCGCACCGCAGGATCGACCAGAGTTTGCGCCCAGGTCAGAGCGCCTTGTGGATCGTTCTGACCCCATTGCCGAGAAATGCTTTGCAGAAGATTGGTGCGCGTCTCGCCGCTCGCATTACGGAGGGCAAACTCCGCCGCGCTGGATGGGTCCGTTTCGCTCCACTGTGCGACGATGGGATCGAGCGCGCTTTGGCGAGTCGCGCCGGCAGGCAGTTTCTGAGCCCAACTCAGAGCCGTCTGGACGTCGGCGGTGGCCAGTTGCCGAGCGATCGATTTGACGGCGTCTTCCTGAGTTTTGCCGCCCGGCATGCCGGCGACGTAATCCGCCGCGGCGGTCGGATCGGATTGAGCCCAAGTAGAAAGGACACTTTGCAAGGCGCGCTTTTGGCCTTCACCCGCCGGCATGGCTTGTGTCCAATCGAGCGCCGCATTGGGGTCATTTTGAGCCCATTGGCGCGCGATGTTGACCGAGACCCGATCGCGCATCGGACCCGCCTCCATGCTGGTCACGATCGTCGAAGCCTGCTGCGGATCGCGGTTGGCCCAAGTGGAAAGGATCGTCTGCAAGGCGCCATCGCGTCCTTTGCTGGCGGGCAGAGTATTTGCCCAGGCATAGGCGGCCTGCGCATCCTGCGTCGCCCAAGTCGAAGCCACCACCTGAATCGCGCTATCGTGTCCTGTGCCTGCCGGCAATTGTGCGGCGCTTGCTGCGGCCTCCACCGGGCTGGTGCTGGCCCAACGCGAGAAGATGGGCCAATACAAATTTTGCCGTGAGCGACCGCTGGCGGGAAGAGCTTGCAGCATGTTCAGCGCGGCCTGGGGATTGGTCTCCGCTAACGAGGAGACGACCGCCTGCAGAGACTGGTCGCGCTCGTTGCCTGGCGGCAGGCGCAAGGCCCACGATTGAGCCGCGTTCGCGTCCTTCGTCGCCCAGGCGCGCACGGCCGCGGCGACGATCAGGCGTCTTTCCGCAGGAGTGGCGGTGGTCTGTGCGTAGGTCAAGGCTGCCTGCGGTTCGCCTTCCGCCCAGCGCGCCACCAGCATGGTGAGGTAAACCGATCTCTCGCGATTGTTAGGCAAAGACTGGAGGGCGTCGATGACCGGCCGGACGTTTTTCGGTTCGAGCCCATCGATTAACTTCGCCGCCTCCAGATAACTCCGGCGATCCGACGGACGCGCCATCGCGTTGCGCAGGCCCTCGATCACCGTTTGCGTGGTCAGCGGAGAATTACCATCCAGGCGAGCCGCCGAGGAAGTCACCATGGTCGCGCGTCCCGGCCGGAGTGCACCGAGATTCTGAGCGAGATGAGACGGCAGAGCGACAGGTGGTGCTGCCTCAGCCAGACGCGGCAGCGTAAAGCGTCCCACCGCCACGCCCGCCAGAAACGCGGCAATCACAGCGAGGAAAGCGGGAAAGAGAAAACGACGCACGGAACGCGAATAATAGAACCGAAAACCGAGATTTCGCTTCGAAAAAATCTTTGGCTGCTGCGACTTCCATCGGATGGTCCGAGCTGCGGTCTAGAGAATCCTCAGCGGGCACTCCGGTAGAGCCTTCAAAAATGCGCGTCCGTAAGTCTTGGTCACAATTCGGTTGTCGAGGATGACCACAATGCCCTGATCGCTCTTGGTCCGGATAAGGCGCCCTACTC
>JBPCLK010000102.1:0-8744 GCA_051003355.1 Chthoniobacterales bacterium
CAACAGCGGCGCGCTAATTACTGCCTCCCAGGCGGTCGAGCAAGGCCGTTCCGTTTACGCCGTGCCGGGCCACATCAATGCGCCGACTGCTCATGGGTCCAACCGCCTCATTCAACAAGGCGCCAAGCTGGTCATGGACGCAGGCGATATTCTCGACGACCTCCAGATCCTTCTCCCGGCAACACAAAAGCTACCCGAAGTGGCAGCCCGCCCGCTCCCGGAACTAACTCCGGACGAACGCCTTGTTTACGAGGCAATCAGGCCAACCGAGACCCCGATCGACTTGATCGCGGCGACCAGCGACTTGCCCCCCGCCAAGGTCTCCTCCGTCCTGCTCCGACTCGAACTGAAGCGGCTCGTCAAGCAGCTGCCGGGCAAATATTTTGTGAAACTCTCCTAGGGCCGCGCATAGCCCGTGCTGCTTCTCAAGCTTGCAAAGCGCGCCAACGAGGTCTAGTTGGCATCCCTTCATGGCCAAAACCCTCATCATCGCCGAGAAACCAAGCGTCGCGCAGGACATCGCGCGTGCGCTGGGCAAGATCCCCAAGAAAGGCGATCATTTCGAGAACGACCAATACGTCGTCTCGTCGGCCGTCGGCCACGTCGTCGAGCTCCTCATGCCGGAGGATATCGACAAAAAAATGTATGGCTTTTGGCGACTCGAGACGCTGCCCATTATCCCGGAAAAGTTCGAGCTTAAGCCGAGCGAAGATTCCAAGGGAAAGTTTGCCTATCTCAAGAAACTGATCGCGCGTAAGGACATCGATGAGGTCGTGAACGCCTGCGATGCCGGGCGGGAAGGTGAGTTGATCTTTACCTACCTCTCTCAGTTGGCCAAGAACAAGCACCCGGTCAAGCGACTCTGGTTGCAATCGATGACGCCGCAGGCCATCCGGGACGGATTTCAAAAATTGCGGAGCGAAGAGGAGATGCAGCCGTTTGCGGACGCGGCGCGTTGCCGGAGCGAAAGCGACTGGCTCATCGGCATTAACGGCACCCGCGCGATTACTAAGCGCATGTTTGGCTCGCGCGCGGGCAACGTCGCCTCGGTGGGCCGCGTGCAAACCCCGACGCTCGCCATGGTTTACGCTCGGGAGCTCGAGATTCGCAATTTCAATCCGCGCGATTTCTGGCGTGTGACCGGAAAGTTTGAGGTTGCCAAAGGGACCTACGAAGGCACCTACCAACGTCCCGACTTCAAGAGAAACGACGACGAACACGATCGGATCGACCGGCTCTGGGATCAGGCCGCGGCCGAGTCGGTTGTCGCAGCCTGTCAGGGCCAGCCGATGGCGGCGGTCTCCGAGGAAAAGAAGAGCAGCACCCAGATCGCGCCTCGGCTTTACGACCTGACCACCTTGCAGCGCGAAGCGAACGGGCGTTTCGGTTTTTCCGCCAAGCGCACCTTGCAGATCGCGCAGGCTCTCTACGAAAAGCATAAGATGCTGACTTATCCGCGCACCGATTCCAGGGCACTGCCGGAAGATTATTTGCCTGTCGTTAGGCAAACGCTCGGCAACCTGGGCGGTAACCTGCAGTCCCACGCCCAGAAGGTGCTGGAGAACGACTGGGTCAAATTCAACAAGCGCATCTTCAATAACGCGCAGATCAGCGATCACTTCGCGATCATCCCGACCACTTCCGAAGCGAAAAACCTCGACGACGCGGAGTCGAAGATTTTTGATATGGTGGCGCGGCGGTTCGTCGCCGTGTTCTATCCGGCGGCGGAATTTGATATCACCACGCGCATGAGTCGGGTGGGCGAACACAAATTCAAGACCGAAGGCAAAGTGCTGACCGCGCCGGGCTGGTTGGCGGTCTACGGCCGGGCAACCGTTGAGGAAGGCTCGGACAAGGACAAGGCGCTTCCGGCCATGAGCGCGGAAGACGATGCCCAGGCTAAAGCCGTCGACATCACGCTGCACAGCGAAGCGACCAGGCCGCCGCCGCGTTACACCGAGGCCACACTCCTTTCCGCGATGGAAACCGCTGGCAAGTTCGTCGCAGACGAGGACGCCAAGGAAGCGATGAAAGAACGTGGCCTGGGCACGCCAGCGACTCGAGCCGACACGATTGATGGACTGATTTATCAAAAATACATCGACCGCCAACAGCGCGAGCTCGTCCCGACCGCGAAAGCAGAGCAGCTCATCGAATTTCTCCAAGCCGTAAAAGCGACTGATATCACCAGTCCTGCGATGACTGGCGAATGGGAACACCAGCTCCGCCTGATGGAGCAGGGGAAATTCCCGCGCGAGAAATTCATGGCCGAGATCGTCAACGAGACCAGGGGCATCGTCGAACGCGTGAAAGGTTTTGAGGAAGACGATTCCGTCGCGCGCGTGACCGATATCATTTCGCCGACCGATCAGAAACCGTTGCGGGAAACTCTCCGCGGATATAAATCGGAAGACGGCGAGTTCATGATCTACAAGGTCATCGGCGGCCGCAAAATGTCGGAGGAAGAGATCCGCCAACTCGTGCAGAACGGCGCGGTCGGACCTCTCGATGGTTTCATTTCCGCCAAAACGCGCGCGAGTTTTCCCGCCAAACTAAAGCTGGCCACGGATGAGAAGACCGGGAAGTGGAAAGCGGAGTACGACTTCGGCGAAAAGGTCGACGTCAATGAGATGGAGCCGTTCTGGACAGATGCCTCGACCGGAGTGCAATTATGCGAATCCGGCTCCAATTATGTCCTGCGCGAACGCGACGGCGAAGAGTGGAAACAGGCTTTCCGGGTGGGGCGTTTGATGTGCAAAAAGGAAATCACGCACGACCAGGCAGTGCAGCTGGCGGAACAGGGAAAGACGGAATTGATCAAGGGCTTTACCTCCAAAAAAGGCCGTCCCTTCGATGCTTTCCTCGTGCGCCAGGGTGCGCAAATCGCCTGGGAATTTCCGCCCCGCGAAGCGAAGAAGGATAAGGATGGAAAACCGATCGCGCGCAAGGCAAAGCCGCAGGTCGATCTCTCCAAGGCGAAGGTGGTCGGGGAAAGTAAACTCCATCACGGCGAGTTGGTCGAAGCGGACGATGCCTACTACGTGCGCAAACCCGACCAGGATAATCGCGCCGTCTTCAAGCTCACGAAGTTGCTCTGCGAACACGAAATCACTCCGGCCGAAGTGCAGGAACTCCTTACCCAAGGGCGTTCGCCGTTGATCGAGAATTTCGTTTCCAAACGCGGCAACAAATTCTCCGCCTACCTCGTGCTCTCGCCGAAAAAGGACAAGGCAGAATTCGAATTTCCGCCTCGTTAGGGCAACGGCTTTTCCACTTATCGTTAGGCCGGCGCGCACGTTGCGCGTAAATTTTTACTTGAAAACGCGAATTGTTGCGTCCTGACATTGACGCTACAACTAATGGTGTGTTACACACTGGAGCGACACTATGCGTTGTCCAAAATGCGGATGTAGGGATGACAAAGTCATCGACTCCCGTCAATCCCGGGATGGTTCCAGCATTCGACGACGCCGGGTCTGCTTACAGTGTGCTTTTCGTTACACGACATACGAAGAAATCGAGCGGACGGATTTGCGGGTGGTCAAGCGCGATCGCACGCATGAAATCTTCGACCGCCGCAAGCTTGCTAACAGCATCGCGAAAGCGTGCGAAAAACGCTCGATCAGCCTCATGACGCTGGAACAAACGGTCGATGACATCGTGCACCAGCTGGAAACCAGCGGACGCGAGATTTCGACCAGCTCCATCGGCGACCAAGTCCTGGCGAAACTGCGTGAAATCGATGAGGTCGCCTACCTGCGCTACGCGTCGGTGCACCGCCGCTTCGAGGACGTCGAGCGTTTCGTCGATGAGATTCATGCGTTAGGCCGGCGCAGCAAGCCGGACTCGGCGCAGCCGGAATTGTTCACTGAACCCGCAAATCATGGTCGCGTTTAAAGAAGAATTTCCCTATCTCCGTTCCGATTCCGGACAGCTCTTCGAGTTCAATCGCGACTGGCTGCACGACGAGATCAAGCAGGCGGCCGATCGTGCCGGCTATCCACGCTGGTGGCTCACGGAGCACGTTACTGAAAGCATCGCCTTTTATTTGCGGCTTCGAACGGACGAGTCAGTGGTGGCCTTTAGTCAGCTAAACCAAACGGTTCGCTATGTTCTGAAGGTGATTGGCTACAAGGAAATCGTTCCGCATTTTCAGCCGACGCCTCCACCGATCTCGGTCTCGCTCTACGAGATTGCCGAGGCCGCCGGCGCGGGCTACGAACTGGCCTTTTTCGATCTGCTCGAGAAGCGGGTCCATGCGCTCATGGAAACCGGCGCGACCGGAATGCATTTCTTTGGTCTGCAGCAGGCGATCAAGCATCTACGGGGCGTGAAGATCTGGAGTCGGGCGTGCGATGGTTTGCGCGAAGAAGTGACCTGTTTTATTCGCGAAAAGATTTGCAGCAGCGCGGAAGTCGCAGAGCTGAGTTGCTCTATTCGATGACCATCTTCGAGAAGATTGCCGCGCGCGAGATTTCGGCCAGGATCGTTTTCGAAGACGACGAAGTCCTGGCCTTTCACGACGTGGATCCCAAAGCGCCGGTGCACGTGCTGATCGTTCCGAAGCGTGTCATTCCACGTCTCGCCGACGCAAAAAAGTCTGACCAGGCGGTGCTGGGAAAGCTGCTGCTGACGGCGAAGAAAGTGGCGGGAGATCTGGGCATCGGCGAGAGCGGTTATCGCATCGTGATTAATAGCGGCCCGGATGCGGGCGAGAGCGTGCCCCATCTGCATGTGCACTTGTTAGGCAAACGCGCCTTGGACTGGCCTCCGGGTTAGTCTTTTTTCCCCCTTGTCGCCGCGGATGAGTATCCCATCGCTGCTTGGTGCGACGCGGAGTTGGCTGCGCCAAACGCGCTGCAAATGGCTGCTGGTTTTGACGCTTCTCTGCCTCGTGCTGGGAGAGAATTATCCATTCTCAAACTTTCCGATGTACTCCTCCTTCAGTCAGCGCACTTACTATCTCTACCTGGTCGATGCGCGGGGCGAAGCGATCCGGACTCGCGAATTCGGCTTGGGCAGTTCGACCTTGAAGAAGATTTTCGATCGGGCCCGGCGCGAGGAGCTTCCGCATTTTGCCAACGCCGGTGAGGCGCGCGTGCCTCTTGCTGAGCAAGCTGCGGCTCGATCCCTTTTAACTTATCTCGACGGACTAGCGATGAAGAAGCGAACCGCGCGGAAGTTGCTGCCTGGTTTGGAAGTTCGTCATGTGCTCGTGCATCAGAAGGAGGGCGTTCTCGCGCTCGACACGCGGACTCTCGCGCGCCATCCATGACGGTTCCTCAATTCGCGTTCTACGAACGCTTGTGCATGCGGACGCTTTTTTCGTGGATCGTTTGGATTGCCACGCCTGTGGCGCTGTTCGTAAATGGAGTTCCGTTGCCTAACGGAATGGCCCGCCTCTTTGACCTAGGTTTCCTGCTCGATCCCCAGAATTTTGCCAGCGCGCGCATCATTCTGGCGCTCGCACTGATTCTTTATGTCTCACGGCTGATGGTCTGGCTGGCCTTACCGGTCGCGCTCTTCATCAATGTCGCGGCGAACGCCATCATGAATGCGCAGGGCGCCATTCAACATGCCGCCCAGATCGTCTCTCTCGTTTTGCTGGCGCAGACTGCGGCGCATTTCTTCGGACTCTGGCGGCGGTGGCGGCACAAGGAGGAGCGGCACTGGTTGGAGGACCGAGCGATCTGGTGGTCGCAGCAAACCATCGTGGTGGTCTATCTCGTGGCCGGAATCACCAAGCTGCTGGTCACAAAGGGTCTTTGGATTTTCCAGGCCCGCTTCATCGGCGTCTCCGTCGCGAAATCTGCGTACCAATCATTTTACGACACGCTGAACCAGTCCGATCTCCAGCAGCAAATGGCTATCGCGCAGTTTGCCTCGAGCCACGGTTGGGTCATCGCGCTCATCGCCGCAGCGGGTCTCTTCCTCGAACTCGGCTCCCCGCTGATGCTGTTCAACCGCGCCAGCGCAGCGCTCTTTGGCGCGCTCCTCATCTGTTTCCATCTCGGGCTGGATTACTCCATGCGCCTGTCGTTCATCTACAATCAATGGCTGCTGCTGATCTTTATGATCAACGCGCCCTACTGGATTGTGACGGGCGCCCGGAAGTTTTTCCCGCCGCGCCGCGACCCAATTACATCCCCATAATCTGGTAGCCGCCGTCGACGTAGAGAACCTGGCCGGTCATGGCGGAGGCGCCGTCGCTGGCCAGGAACAAACCTGTTTGACCGAGTTCCTCGAGCGAACAACTGCGACGTAAAGGAGCATGCTCCTGGTAGTGCTTGATCATGGCGGTCAAACCGGAAACTCCCCGGGCCGCGAGGGTGTTCATGGGCCCGGCGGAGATGCAGTTCACGCGAATTTTTTTCGCGCCAAGATCGTAAGCGAGATAGCGCGTACTAGCCTCGAGGCTGGCTTTCGCCACGCCCATTACATTGTAGTGCGGGACCACTTTCTCCGAGCCGTAGTAAGTCATGGCGACAATACTGCCGCCATCGGTCATGAGCGGAGCGGCCTGCCGGGCGAGCGCGACTAACGAATATGCGCTGATGTCGTGCGCGGTCTTGAACGCTTCGCGGGTCGTGCTGAGGAAGTCTCCCTCCAGCGCCTCCTTGGGAGCAAAGGCGACGGAGTGCAAAAGCAAATCCACGCGATCGGTCTGGCCTCGAATTTTTTCGAAAAAGGAGTCGATCTCTTCATCCTTGGAAACGTCGCAAGGGTAGAGCGGTGTTCCTTCTCCAAATTCTGTCACAAGCTCCTCGACATTTTCCTTCAGTCGTTCGCCCTGGTAATTGAAAATAAGCCGCGCCCCGGCCGCCGCCCAGGCCTTGGCGATCGCCCACGCGATGCTTCGCTTATTCGCCACCCCGAAAACGACCCCGGTTTTGCCTGCGAGAATTTGTTCAGCCATACCGGGTGACTCTAGCGGCTTCTGCGAGCGCGCGAAAGGCTGCGTCAAGCGATCCGGTGGACGGGGCTGAATCGCTCGGCTAATAGTGCCGGATGAAAGTGAAAGTGATCGTGACGCCCAAGGAAACCGTGCTCGATCCTCAAGGGGCGGCGGTGCGAGAGGCGATGCAGCATCTCGGCTTCGCGGGTGCTCGCGATGTCCGGATCGGTCGTTATCTGGAAATCGAAATCGAAGGGGACGCCATGGTCCAGGAGCCGAAGTTGCGCGAACTCTGCCGCGATCTGCTCTCCAATCCAGTCATCGAGGACTACCGGCTGGAAATGCCTAACAAGAGCAAATGAAGTTCGCGATTGTGCAGTTTCCCGGTTCCAATTGCGATCAGGATTGCCTCGCGGCCGTGCGCGGGATCGAGGGCGTCGAAGCCGATTACGTTTGGCACAAGGAGACGTCGTTAGCCGGTTGGGACGCCATTGTTCTGCCATGCGGATTTTCGTACGGCGATTACCTGCGCTGTGGCGCGATTGCGCGTTTCTCGCCCATCATGCGCGCTGTTATCGCGGAAGCGCGGTCGGGCAAGCTGGTGATCGGGATTTGTAACGGCTTTCAGATTCTTTGCGAAGCGGGTCTCCTGCCGGGTGCTTTGATTCGTAACCGATCGCTCCACTTTGTTTGCGACATGGTCACCACAAGGGTCGAGGTCGCGGAATCGTCGTTCTCCCGGGGAATGCCGGTGGGGACGCGTCTCCGCATGCCGGTCGCACACGGGGAGGGCTGCTATTATGCGGACTGCGCCACCCTCATCGAATTGAACGCACAGCGGCAGGTCGTATTGCGCTACTGCGACGAGAAAGGTGAGATCACGACGGCGGCCAATCCGAACGGATCGATCGAAAATATTGCCGGGATTTGCAACCGCGAACGAAATGTTTTCGGCCTGATGCCCCACCCGGACCGGGCGTGTGAGGAGCGGCTGGGCAGCGGTGATGGCGCTCGCATCTTTGAATCCATGCTGGGTGCCCATATCGCCGAGCAGGTGGCCGCGTGATCTTTGTCACCGGCACTGATACTGGCGTCGGTAAGACGAGTTTCACAGTTTGGCTGCTGACGCGGCTGCGTGAACGGGGGGTGCGATGTGCTGGCTACAAGCCAATCTGTTGCGGCGACCGAAACGACGCCATCCGCCTGCAGTCGGCAGGCGATCCAGACCTCACCTTGGATGAAGTGAATCCAGTGTGGTTGCAGACGCCCGCAGCGCCGCTCGTGGCTGCGCGAACGGAAAAGCGCTCGATCGATTGGAATTTAGTGCGGGACGGATTTCTCAGACTGAAACAACGTTTTGATTTCGTGGCAGTCGAAGGAGTAGGGGGGTGGATGGTGCCGATCACATCTGAGTACCTGGCCAGCGATCTGGCCCGGGATTTAGGATTGCCGGTGATTGTGGTGGCGGCAAATCGGCTCGGATGTCTAAACCACACCTTACTCACCGTCGGCGCGATCCAGACGTCCGATTTGCGCTGCGCAGGTGTGATTCTAAACGACTTCCAGTTGGAGCCGGACATAGCGACTGCGACGAACGGTGCCGTTTTGCAGGGCTGCCTAACTGTACCGGTTTGTCCCTCGTTTCAGCCGCAAAATCCTCAGATCCCGGAGAAATTGCGCCAAATGCTGCCAGGATTCGGAAACTTACTGTAAACGTCTGGACAGTAGAATGATGACAGTTGTGTCAAATAACGTGACACAATTACACCCTCTGACGAGGGCCTCTCCTAGGTAAAGGCGGATCGGTACGTGCATTGCTAAAGTAATCGGCAACCAACCTCAACTAATC
>JBPCLK010000103.1:0-5125 GCA_051003355.1 Chthoniobacterales bacterium
GCCGCAGACTGCTCCGCAACACTCTCAGGCTCCCATCCCGATGGCTCGCCCGCCTGAAGCCGCCGCTACGTCTACGGCGAAGCCTTAGCGTCTTTCTTAGCCGCGCGCGCAAAAAGACGCTCATCGACTGAACGTCTCTAAGTCACAGTCCGACGGTTCAGATTACCGTGACATCTCGCGCCGCGAGACCTACCGCGCTGAAGCCAGCGAAGCTGGCTTATCGTTTCGAGAACTGGAAACGCTTGCGCGCGCCCGGCTGGCCGGACTTCTTCCGTTCTTTCATCCGCGGATCGCGTCTGAGAAGACCTTCCGCTTTCAACGGTCCACGCAGCTCGGAATCGACCTGTAGGAGTGCCCGCGAGATCGCGAGTCGAGCCGCGCCAGCCTGCCCATTTGGGCCGCCGCCGGAAGCATTAACGGAAATGTCGTAGGCGCTGGTCAGCTTCACCACCTGCAACGGCTGTAAAACCGTGTTCTGCAGCGGGATGGTGGGAAAATAATCCTCGAAGCTCTTTCCGTTGACGTCGATCTTGCCGTTGCCCGGAGTGAGCCGGATGCGGGCAACCGCCGTCTTGCGGCGACCGGTGGCGATGAATTCCTGTGTCTCAGCCATGTAAATATCTCGTTATGCTATGGTGATCGATTGCGGCCGCTGCGCTCCGTGCGGATGCTCGTCGCCGCTATAGACTTTCAGCTTCCGATAAACCTGACGGCCCAGTTTGTTATGCGGAATCATTCCGCGAATGGCGTGTTCCACCAGCAACTCGGGATGACGTTCGCGGCGGGCGCGCACGTTCTCGCTTTTGTGGCCGCCGACGAAACCGGAAAAACTCATGAAGGTCTTTTGCTCTTCCTTCTTACCGGTCAGGCGGACCTTATCGGCATTAATCACGACCACGAAATCACCGGTATCAACGTGTGGCGTAACGATCGCTTTTTCTTTGCCCCGGAGCAGATTGGCGGCTTTGACGGCGACCCGTCCGAGAACCTGATCGCGGGCGTCAATGATCCACCATTTACGGTCGACCTCGTGGGCTTTAGCAGAAAACGTTTTCATCAGAAGACTTGGGAAGGGCGGGGAAATTAGCGGCGCGCGCGGCGAGTGTCAAATCTCGGCTTGCCTCGCGCTTCTGGCATTGCGACTGCTCCCTCAGGTGGATGCGAAGATCACTTGTCCTCGCCATCTTAGTCCTTCTTGTCTGCCTGCGCGACGCGCCGGGCGAGCCTGTGACGCGCGGCCTTTCCAGCGCTGGAGTGGAGGTCGTCCGCGAGATGAATCTGGCGCGGGAACATCCGGATCGTTATGCCGTTTATCTCGAGAAGTTAAAGGACAACGTCCAAGGCAGCATCCTCGTCCTGCCCGACGGCTCAAGATTTCGCGCCCGCGAAGGAGCAACGGCGGTTAACGAGGCGATTCGATTCCTGCAAAATGCGCGACCGCTGGCACCGCTGGCTTTCTCGCACGGGATGGCCAACGCAGCGGCAGAACATGTGGCCGACCAGGTTTCAGGAGCGCTCGGCCATGCGGGTTCCGATCAGAGCGATCCGGCCGCGCGACTGAACCGGTACGGGGTCTGGAGCGGCCGTTGGGGCGAAAATATTTCTTACGGGAAACGGACCGCACGGGACATCGTGATTGCGCTCATCATCGACGATGGCCTGCGCAATCGGAAGCATCGCAAGAATATCTTCAACGCCGAATTCCATCTCGCGGGAGCAGCCGCCGGCCCGCACGCTCGCTACGGGAAGATGTGCAGCATCGAATTCGCTGCCGGCTACGCCGAGTCCGTCTCGGAAGAGCGTCCTCTCTTCGCGAGGAACTAAAGAAATTAACCGCAGAGGACGCAGAGCCAAAAATAGCTTCGCTCTTCCTCTGCGCGCTCCACGCCTCTGCGGTAAGAAACAAAACCTCGGCTGGCCAATCGCCAGGTGCGAGCTTAAGTAACGCGCTTCGTTATGGCCAAGCCCGACGTTCCAAAATCTGCCATCAGCCCGAGACGGGCGGAGAATTTCCCAGAGTGGTATCAGCAGGTCATCCGCGCGGGAGATCTGGCTGAACCAAGCGACGTGCGCGGCTGCATGGTGATCAAACCCTGGGGCTACGGCATCTGGGAAAACATGCAGCGCGAGCTCGACGCCATGTTCAAAGCGACCGGACACAAGAACGCCTACTTCCCCCTCTTTATCCCGCTCAGCTACATGCAGAAAGAGGCGGAGCATGTGGAGGGCTTTGCCAAGGAATGTGCGGTCGTCACCCATCACCGCCTCGAGGTGAACGCAGAGGGTAAAATGGTTCCAGCCAGTCCGCTGGCCGAACCGTTAGTCATTAGGCCAACCTCGGAAACCATCATTGGCGCGACCTACGCCAAGTGGGTGCAATCCTATCGCGACCTGCCCATCCTGATCAACCAATGGGCCAACGTCGTGCGCTGGGAAATGCGCCCTCGCCTCTTCCTGCGGACGACGGAATTCCTCTGGCAGGAAGGGCACACCGTCCACGAAACGGAGGCCGAAGCGCGAGCCGAGACGAAGCAGATGCTCGACGTTTACGAGACGTTTGTGCGCGACCATTTGGCGGTGCCGGTTTACACGGGCGAGAAATCGGAGAGCGAGCGTTTCCCCGGCGCCGTCCAGACGCTTTGCATCGAGGCGATGGTGCAGGATCGAAAGGCGATCCAGGCGGGCACGTCACATTTTCTCGGGCAGAATTTTGCGCGCTCGAGCGGCATTCAATTTCAAACGCGCGAAGGACAACAGGAATTCGGCTGGACCACCAGCTGGGGCGTGAGCACGCGCATGGTGGGCACCGTCATCATGATGCACGCGGATGACGATGGCCTGATCCTCCCGCCGCGTATCGCGCCGACTCATATTGTTATCCTGCCGATCATCACCAAGCCGGAAACTCGCGAGGCCGTGCTGGCCGCTGCGAACGATCTGGCAGACAAATTACGGGCCGTTTCCTGGCATGGCAGACCTCTCGAAGTGGAAGTCGACCAGCGCGATCTCGGCGGCGGGGTAAAGAACTGGGAATGGATCAAAAAAGGCGTGCCTCTGCGGGTGGAACTTGGACCCCGCGATCTTGAGAATGGCAGCGTAGCTGTGAGCCGGCGCGATGGTCTTCCCTTCGCTGCGAATGCCGAACCCGCGAAGCCCGGCGCCAAGACTTTTCTTCCCCTCGACGAGTTCGTTAGCCAGGCACCGGCGGCGCTCGACGAAATCCAAAAACATCTCCTCGAGCGCGCACTCGCCTTCCGGGATGAGCACACCCGAATGATCGATACGAAAGACGAGTTCTATCGCTTCTTCACGCCGAACAATCCGGCCAAGCCGGAAATCCACGGCGGGTTTGCCCTGGCTCATTGGAACGGCAGCGCTGCGGTGGAGGAACAGGTGAAGAACGACCTCAAGGTCACGATCCGGTGCATCCCCTTCGACGATCCGGCCAAGCCGCCGGAGCCCGGCCAGTGCGTCATCACCGGCGAGCCGAGCGCGCGCCGCGTGGTTTGGGCAAAGTCTTATTAGGCGAGCGACTCGGCCAACCAGGGTTCGAGTTCCGATTCCCTGACAAATCAGATGGCTCGGCGAAAAGCTCGTTCACAGCAGTCCTTCTTGCGGCGACACTCACTCAGTCTGGTCGCAGGGACACTCCTTATCTTCTGGTTCGTGGGTTACCTGTTGCTGGACGAGAAAAGCCATCTGGGCTCGTTTTGCGGCAATGCCTTAGCCGATTGGAGTGGATCGCTCGTCATCATCCTGGGGACCAAATTCCTCTACGAAATCGGCTCTCCCGAAAGTCGTCCGGTGCGACGCGGGAAATACGCAGGCCTGAAAGAGTTTCTCTACGAACACTCCCTTCTGCTCTTCATCACTGTGACGGGCATCGACTGGACCATCCTGTTCATCAAGATGAGTCCCGAGAGCAAGTGGGGTCAGGTCGTCGGCAATATCGTTTCCGAATGGGTGCAAATGGCGGGCCTGGTCTTCCTGACCAAGCGCTTGCTCGAGATCGGCTCCAAGGAGTAGCCGTTTCGCTCATTCGGGGTTGATGGTCCGATGGTGGCCCGCCTTTGTCCCTCGGGCGTTATCGCGTTGCCGGACTTGCGCGTCCAAGAACTGCTGCCCATCGTAATTTCACTAAAACCATCATGAAATTATTCTCGCGAAACGCTGTTTGCGTTCTGGTCCTCGCGCTTTCCCCACTTTGCGGAAGGATCTCCACGGCCGCTGATCCAGTCCCTTTACCGACCCCGCTGCTGCCGCGCATTACCAACGGCCCGGTGCGGGCCGAGTTGCAACAAATCGCCAGCGGAGTGACCGCGCCTAACGAACTATTAACCAACAGCGATGGCCGGCTCTTTATTAACCAGCAAAGTGGCACCATCCGCATCGTGAAGGATAACGTGCTGCTCCCGACGCCTTTCATCGACGTCTCTGCTCGTCTCATTGCGGGGACAGGCGAGCGCGGTTTGCTCGGGCTGGCGTTCCATCCCGGTTATAACGACCCCGCCAGCCCGGGATATCAGAAGTTTTACACCTACACCAGCGAACCAATCACCGGCGCCGCGGACTTTACCGTGCCGAAGACCACGGCTTTTGACCATCAGAGCGTGGTCGCGGAATGGCAGGCCTCGGCCGCTGACCCCGATGTCGCCGATCCCGCCACGCGTCGAGAATTGCTGCGGATCGATGAGCCGCAGGCCAATCATAACGGCGGGCAGCTCGCCTTCCGTCCGGGCGAAAACTATCTTTACATTGCCCTGGGCGATGGCGGCAACGGCAACGATGTTGGCGACGGGCACAGCGCCATCGGCAATGGCCAAGATCTCACCACCGTCCTTGGCAAAATTCTGCGCATCAGCCCGCTCGACCCAGCCTTGACCTCCAGCAGCGGCGATCCAGTGAGCGCCAATGGCAAGTATCGCGTCCCGGCCAGCAATCCCTTCGTTTCCAGCACCACGACCGTGCATGAAATTTTCGCTTACGGATTTCGTAATCCCTTTCGCTTCTCCTTTGACTCAGTCACCGGTCAGTTGCTCGCGGGTGACGTCGGACAGGGCAACGTTGAGGAAGTCGACATCGTGACGTCGGGCAAGAACTACGGCTGGAATCGAAAAGAAGGCTC
>JBPCLK010000104.1:0-5329 GCA_051003355.1 Chthoniobacterales bacterium
TACAGTCTTTTCATTCCTATCAGATAATATCCGCCGTCATCCGTCGGACCGAGCACCACCTTCTCAGTAGACTCACTCAAGACTCGTGCCGCTTCCGCAAAGACCTCTGCCGGCACGGTCGGACTGTCGGAGTTAATCAAACCAACGGAGCCGAACCCTGCCGTGAGCAAATCCTCTACGGCTCCGCAAAGCCGTTCGCCAAAGAGGCCGTCGCGCTGGGCGATCAATTGAAAATCACTCGGCAGAATGGAAGCGTATATTTCCTCTTCGCCGATTGGCGTGTAGCAAGCTACGCCTTGCGCCGGAGCGCCAGCACTTTTAATGGCCAGGGAGAGATCGCGGAGAAAACAGATATTCAGAGACGCGGCCTCGTCTGGAGAAAGAGGCGGGCTTAGCCGCGTTTTCACTTTTCCCGAGCGTGGCGCTTTGGTCATCACCGCACAGGCACACTTTTTTGAACGGGATGTCGCAGGCTGGTGCGGGAAAATGACGCGCAGTGCCGCGCTCATGCTTTTTCGCAGAGGGCATATTGATAGCCCCCGCTTTGCCAGCACTCGTATTTCCTCCAAGGCTGTGTGGCACAGAGGTCGGCGAAAGCATACGGCTTCAGTGTCACCGCACGGTGCGGTTCTAGGTAGCCGTTATGAAAACGAGTCATCCACGCGTACATCCACATGGCCACTAGAGGGACGGAAGCTCGGAAGGCCTGTCGCGGTTCAGCAAGCATACATCGTCCGCCCGGTCGAAGAACCCGATGCATCTCGCCCAATGCTTGCTCCCTTTCGGCCAGGACCGTGAACAGCCTCGAGGCGATCAAAGTATCAAAATGATCTTCATCATATGGAATATCGAGCACATTGACCTTCTCGAACCGGCAATTCTCTAAACCGAAAGAACGCGCTCGCGACCGAGCCCACCCGAGCTGGCTCTCCGACCGATCCACGCCGACGACCGACAGCTGGGGAAAACGCTGGGCAAAACGACAAGAATAGAAGCCGGGGCCACAACCCAATTCGATCATCTTCTCTTCCCTCGCAGGACTCCCGTTTGGCCAGAGAGCCTGGCTAATACGCATCGTATCATCGCGGAATAGCCGCTCACGACAGAAAACATAAAGCCACGGGACCTGCTCGAAGAGGCTTTCCCTTTCGTCCTTAGAGCGCGGAAGGCCCGGCGCAGGTATTTCATGCGCGAGCGCGGCCGATATCTCGGGAGTCTCGACGGCCAATTTGCTCGACATAGGTTAAAAGGCTTCGCTTGCGAGAGGCCTGCCGGTCTTGAGGCAAACCGGATCATGTTCATTCATGGCGAGATTCAGAGTGTCACCTTGTTGTTTTATTCCAGCCTCCTCTCCCCGAGAATCTTGGGAAACTCAAAGTTCTTCACATCTCTAATAATCTGATTTTCTAAATTAAATTTTATTTCTTAATCTTAAGGCAGCGAATAACTCCTCGTGCTTGGCGTTCTTGCTTGGAAGAAATAGAAGGATCAAGGCTGTTGATAAAGGTTCGTTGAAAAGTGACTTCTCACCTTTCGGTGTGCGGCGGCATGTTTTTTCCCCGTTATTGGAAGTTATTGGCTTTTTCTTACCTTTTCCATTAACACGAGGAAATGAAACCTTGTCTTGCCTGGCTTGGCTTCTTTCTTCTGGGTTTTTCTAGTTCGCCGTTTGTTCTAGGAGAGCTTCCGGAACCGACACTTTGGCAGATTCAGCAGATCCTCGCGCAGAAACGGATGGTGGATCTGACGCACGCTTTTGCTCCGGGCATTCCTCATTGGCCCGGTTTTCCCGACGAGAAAAGACGGACCATCTATTGGTACGACAAGCAGGCGGGGACTCTGGGCGACGGTTTTTTCGCCGAGGTTTTCACTCACGTCGGGCAATGGGGGACACACGTCGATCCGCCCGCGCATTTTCAAAAAGGAGGCCGGACCGTCGATAAAATCTCACTCCAGGAAATGATCCTGCCCCTAGTGGTCATCGACGTGCATGAGGAAGTGGCCCGCGATCCCGATTACACGCTTACGGTGGCAAGGATCCAGAAATGGGAAGGTGAACATGGAGCCGTCCCCGCCAGATCATTCGTCGCTTTACGGACCGATTGGTCAAAAAAATGGCCGGATGGCGCTGCGATGGAAAACAAGGATGCCAAAGGCGTGGCTCATTATCCCGGCTGGAGTCTGGCCGCCCTTCAATACCTTTATGAAAAGAGAAGAGTCACTGCGACAGGTCACGAAACCACAGATACAGATCCAGGTCTGGCCACCAGCAAGGACGATTATTCGCTCGAAAAGTGGGTCTTGAGTCACGACCACTATCAGATCGAGCTCCTCGCAAATCTTGATCAAGTGCCTGAGGCAGGCGCCCTGGTTTTCGTTACCTTTCCGAAACCGAAAGGCGGTTCTGGCTTTCCTGCGCGAGTCTTTGCCGTGGTCCCAGAGTAGGCGTTCCAGTTTGCGCGAGCTTTTCCTCATGGGATGTGAGATATTGGCGCTGTGATTAAGCGAATCCTGGTGAGATGTCCGACGACGAAAAAACTGAATGTCACCGGGGTGGTGATCGAGGAAGAGGCGTTTGACTCCACGGAAGTAAAGCCAGGGAAGGTTACCTGCGCGCATTGTGGTGGGACGCATTCCTGGGATAAAAAAGAAGCCATCCTGGCTCGTTAGGCGTTAGGCAGTAGTTGAGGTTGATTGGCCTGTGCAACGGCGGCTTGCCCTGGCCGCTGCCGGGCTGACTGTTGACCGGACAGGACGCTGACCTTAAGCGCATATCCCGTGGATCTCCTCGATGAACTCCAAGAGCGCCTGCTTTGCGGCGACGGCGCGATGGGCACCATGCTGCTCGAGAGCGGCGTCGCGCTCGAGCGTTGCCTCGAGGAACTTTCCCTGACTGAGCCAGACCGGATCCGAGAAATTCATGAGGCCTACATCGAAGCTGGCGCGCGGCTGATCGAGACAAACACCTTTGGGGCGAGCAGTGTGCGGCTGGATCGCTTCGGTTTGGGCGAGCGAAGCTTTGAGATCAATGCCTCGGCCGCACGCTTGGCCAGGCAGGCGGCGACGGGGAAAGATATCTGTGTGGCGGGCAGTATCGGCCCTCTCGGCATCAGCGCAGACGAGGCGCAAACCCGCGGGATCGACCGAGCAGAGGTCTTTCGCGAGCAATTGACTGGTCTGCTCGATGGAGGCGTGGATGCGATCTTTTTCGAGACATTCCTGGATTACGATGAGCTGGAGCTGGCCTTGCGCGCGAAAGTCGCGCTGTCTCCTATCCCCACCATCTGCTCTGTGGCCTGCGAGTCGGAAGGCCGACTGCCTTCTGGCCTGACGATTGTCGAAGCGTTCCAAAAGCTGCGGGCGCTGGGGGCCGATGTCGTCGGGGTAAATTGCTTGAATGGCCCACAAGCCACCGTTCATCTCCTGAAGCGGGTTCCCTTGGACTTTTTGCTCTCTGCTTATCCGAACGCGGGCTATCCCCAGTATCACGAAGGCCGCTTCATTTACCAGACGTCGCCGGATTACTTCGCCAAGATGGCCCGGGAGCTGGCGGGTCAGGGAGCTCGTTTGATTGGCGGATGCTGCGGCACAACCCCGCGCATCATCGCTGCCATGGCGGCCGCCTTGAAAGAGCTGGAGCCAGTGAGGAGCAAGGCGCTGGGGTCTATTGTCGAGCCGAGGAAGATCCCGGCTCCAAAACCGGTCGCCCCCGGAGAGGAAAGCCTCCTTGATCGCATCGCCGCAGGGCGCCGGGTGATTATCTGCGAACTCGATCCGCCCAAAACGCTGTCCCTGGAGAAATATTTCGCGGGAGCCCGGGCGTTGGTGCAAGCCGGCTGCGACGCGATTACGCTGGCTGATAACTCGCTCGCCATCTTACGCGTCAGCAACCTGGCCATCGGTGCGATGCTTAAGGAGCGTTACGGCATTACCCCGCTCCTGCACATGAGTTGCCGCGATCGCAACCTGCTGGGTCTTCAGAGCGAATTGCTGGGAATGGCAGCGCTCGGGATGCGGCACGTTCTTCCCCTCACCGGCGATCCTGCGCGGGTCGGTGACCATCCTGGAGCGGCCTCGGTTTATGACGTCAATTCGGTGCAGTTAATCGCGATCGCCAAACGGATGAACGAAGGTTTTAATCACGCAGGCAAATCGCTTAACGCGACGACGCAATTTGTGGTGGGCTGCACCTTTAACCCGAACTCGAAAAATATTGATGCCCAAGTTTCGCGCCTCGAGCGGAAGATTGCGGCTGGGGCACAGTATGCGATGACACAACCCGTATTCGACCTGCGCGTGCTAGACGAAATGGCCCGACGCACGCAGAGCCTCGGAATTCCAATGTTTACCGGTATCTGGCCTTTGCTAAGCGGCCGGCAAGCCGACTTTCTACATAACGAAGTGCCCGGAATTACCGTTCCGGAGGAGGTTCGCAATCGCATGACGGGATGCGACGGAGAGGAAGGCTGCGCTCGCGGCCTCGAGATCGCACGCGACATTTCGCAGGCGGCTCTCGAACGGTTTCCAGGAGTTTATCTGATCACGCCATTTCTTCGCTACTCAGCTACGGTAGAGCTGGCCGCGTTTGCGCGCGGTCTCTGACGGAGGAGAGTTGGCCAGATGTCCCAAGTGCGACGAGCGATTTATATTCAAGTTGGCGGGCTCGTGCTCGTCGGTGCGCTCTTTCTTGTTGCGGGTCACTTTTTCCCAATCGTTGACTGGATCGCTTTGGGACAGCAAAAGGTCATGCATCTTGGGGTCTGGAGCGCCATCTGCTATCCATTGCTCTACGCGGGTTGCAACGTCCTTCTGCTTCCGGGAGGCTTGCTCAGCCTGGGGGGCGGTTTCTTTTTCGGGCTTTGGTGGGGATTCTTCATCATCCTAGTTGGCAACGTCTCGGGCGCGGCGATCTCATTTTTCCTCAGTCGGTGGATCGGAAGGCGCTGGCTACGGCGCAAGCTGCTTCGGAATGCGACCTTGGAAGCGTTAGAACCTTCGGTGGAACGTGAGGGATGGAAGATTATACTGCTGAGCCAGTTACATCCTTTATTTCCCACCAGTCTCCTTAATTACCTCTACGGCCTGACCACCATCCGATTTCGCACCTGCATCCTCTGGGTCGCGATCGGCCAAGTGCCAGGGTTATTTCTCTACGCGTATTTGGGAACCTTGGGTCAGTTGGGATTGAATCTCTTTCGCGGAAAGAGTCATCCGCGGCTGATTGAATATGGAATTTGGGGCGGCGGTCTGCTACTCTCCATTGTCATTTTAGCGCTACTTGGTCGGATTTCGCTTCGGCTGTTGAAAGAAGCGGAATCCCGAACCGCCA
>JBPCLK010000105.1:0-14546 GCA_051003355.1 Chthoniobacterales bacterium
ACTTGTGCCAAGTCTTCTCGCAGCGCGATAATCGGCTCGCGCCGGATTTCCATGCGGCCGTCGTCACCTTTCCAGACAATGCTATTTACCTTGGCAAATTCCGCGCTTTTCTCCGGGTAATCTTCGCGAAATTGCGCGCCGCGGCTTTCTTTGCGCTCGAGCGCCGAGCGTGTCACGGCCTCGGAAACGGTCAGGAGATTCGCCAGATCGAGCGCGGTGTGCCAGCCGGGATTGAATTCCCGATTCCCGTCGACTCCCACCCCGGCCGCGCGTTCCCAGAGTGCGCCGATCCCTTCCAACGCCGCCTGCATTTCTTCCTCCCGCCTCACGATACCGACCTTGTCCTGCATTATCTCCTGCAGATCTTTTTGCACTTGGTAAGCGCAATCGGCTTGGGAAAACTCACGTTCGAAAGGTGCCAGTGCCTGTTGCGCGGTCGCCTCGACTGCCTGCGGGTCGATCTCGGCTAACGAATTCTCATGCGCGAACTTCGCGGCGTGCTCGCCGGCGCGTTTTCCAAAAACCAGGAGGTCGGAAAGCGAATTACCGCCCAGGCGATTGGCCCCGTTGATTCCGGCCGCGCACTCCCCCGCTGCGAACAACCCTGGCACGCGCGACATCTGTGTGTCGGAGTCGACTCGGATCCCGCCCATCACGTAGTGCGTGGTCGGCCCGACCTCCATCGGCTCTTCCGTGATGTCGATATCGGCCAGTTGTTTGAACTGGTGATACATGCTCGGGAGTTTCTTTTTGATGTGCTCGGAGCCGTGGGAAAGCTTGCTCTTGATCCAGGCGATATCGAGGAAGACGCCGCCGTGCGGACTGCCGCGCCCCGCCTTGATTTCCCGCACGATACAGCGCGCCACATGGTCGCGAGTGAGCAGCTCCGGCGGCCGGCGCGCGTTCTTGTCGCCCTGGCAATAACGCCAGCCTTCCTCCTCGCTATCGGCCGTCTGCGCTTTGTAGTTGTCGGGGATATCGTCAAACATGAAACGGCGGCCTTCCTTATTGGTCAGGATACCGCCTTCACCGCGGACGCCTTCCGTGACCAAAATGCCGCGCACACTCGGCGGCCAGACCATCCCGGTGGGATGAAATTGGATGAACTCCATGTCGATCAACTCCGCGCCGGCGTTGTAGCCTAACGAATGACCGTCGCCGGTGTATTCCCAGCTGTTGCTGGTGATCTTAAAGGCGCGCCCGATGCCGCCGGTAGCGAGCACAACCGCCTTGGCGCGAAAAACTTTGAAACGTCCCCGCTCGCGGTCATAACCGAACGCTCCCACGACGCGACCGTCTCGTTTCAAGAGCGTCAGAATCGTATGCTCCATATGCACGTCGATCCCCTGGTGAATCCCGTGGTCTTGCAAGGTGCGGATCATTTCCAAGCCCGTGCGATCGCCCACGTGCGCGAGCCGCGGATATTTATGACCGCCGAAATTCCGCTGCAGGATGCGCCCATCCTTCGTCCGATCGAAGACCGCTCCCCAAGCCTCGAGTTCGCGCACGCGGGCGGGCGCTTCCTTGGCGTGCAGCTCGGCCATGCGCCAGTTATTGACGTATTGCCCGCCGCGCATGGTGTCGGAGAAATGGACCTGCCAGTTGTCACGGTCGTCGACGTTAGCCAGCGCCGCCGCGATGCCGCCCTCCGCCATGACCGTATGCGCTTTGCCTAACAATGATTTGCAAACCATCCCGACCTTGGCGCCAGTGGTCGACGCCTCGATGGCCGCCCGCAAACCCGCTCCCCCAGCGCCGATAACCAGGACGTCGTGGGTGAAAGTTTGGAAATCGGACATGGGTGACTGCTTTTAGAAAAATCTCAGATCGTGCCAGACCCCCGTCGCACACAGACGCACGTAGAGATCGGAAAAGGCGACCCAGCACAAACTCATCCAAGCCCAGAGCATGTGCCGGCGATTGAAGCAACCTACGCAGGCATAGGCGCGATGACACGCGGGCGCTTTGGAGAACTGATCGAGAAAACCGCCCACCAGATGCCGCAAGGAATGGCAGCCAAAGGTGTATCCGCCTAACAAAACCACGTTCATGGCCAGGACCAGCGTTCCGACTCCCAGGCCAAAGGCGGTTTTACCGGTGGCAGGATCGGTAAACCAAAGTGCTTTCCAGACATCGCTGGCCAGAACAAGGAGAAACAAGAGGGCGATGTAGAGAAAGTAGCGATGCACATTCTGCATGATGAGAGGGAAGGAGCGCTCACCGAGATAGGTCTTCCGTGGTTCTCCCACTGCGCAATTTGGCGGATCAGCCCAAAAGGCTTTGTAGTAAGCGCCGCGGTAGTAGTAACAGGTCAACCGAAACCCACCCGGCGCCCAAAGCACGAGAAGCGCGGGCGAAAAAATCAGCCACGCCGGCCACCAGCCTGGCTTGGGGCCAAACCAACTATGGGGCGATGGGCCGAAGATCTCAGGGGAGTAAAAGGGCGACAGGTAAGGCCCGAAAAAGTAATTCCGTCCCTGGAAAGCCGCCCAGGTGGAATAGACGATAAAGGCCCCCAACCCGAGGAAGACGATGAGTGGCTGCGCCCACCAAACGTCGCGCCGCATGCTCTGCCCAAAAGTGCGATGCGGCGCAAGCGTGTCAGCGTTCATAGTCCGGCCTCACCGCTCACTGAAATACCGGGGAACGCGAAGGGAGGCAAGAAAGTTCCTCCACGCAGTTCTCCTTGGAAGGCAAGCGGGCGGAGAAGCAGCTCGCCTCTCCGCCCCCTCAATCGCCATCTCTAGTTGGTCAGAGAGCGATGCGCCGACGAGATCACTGTCGTGAGATTGACCGCGTCAATCTGATAGATCTCGATGTATTTCAGGTTGTACTCCAGCCCGTTATCCACCGAAAGGCTAAGAGCAGTCCCTGGATCGATCTTCTTGCCGCCGTTCGCGCGATACGTGGGGTCGTTAACGCACTGGTAGACCATCTGCGCAGCAACGTTAGGCTGACTGTTCCAAAGGAGATTCCACGCCGAATCGGCCGTGGCCGGGGCTCCGGGGATGAAGGTAGAAAGGCTGTTGATCTGCACGACCAGGCGGTTGGACCAAGTCTTGTTGGCATAATCAATCACGGCGGCCGCCAGGTAAGTTGCGGTCGGGTCGAGATTGAGGCCATTATTCAGGTGACCGTCGCCCGAGATGGCCATGTTGACGTACTGATTTGGAAACGCCGCCATGGTCGCGTCGATGATCTGCTCGCCTGCATCGAGCATCTTGCCAGTGGTGTAGCCCAAACTCAGCCAAGTCGTCACATAGTCCGGAGTGTGAGGCACGTTCCAATCCTCGCTCACGGCGTTAGCGAAACTGCAACAAACAATCGTCACCGCCGAATTCTTGGTAAAATGTTTACCCAGAGCCGCGATCATCGCTTTTTTCTTCGCGAGATAGGTGGGATCCCAAAAGACCGGAATCGACATCTGCACTCCGCTCTGCGTGAAGTTGAAAAACTTCCCCTTCGCGTTCTTTACCGCAGTGGTCACCCAGGCTGGCTTTCCCACCTGCGTCCCGATACGAAGGAGCACTTGCTTCCCCGCCGCGGCCGACGCATTGACAGCGGAATCGAGATAGCTGAAATCGAAATTCCCTTCACTCGGCTCCAGCTTCGCCCAGTCCTGGCGAATGGTGATGCCATCGACGTTCGGATTCGATAAGACCTCGTTCTGAGGCTGCTTATCTTTGTTGGCAATGGAAAAAACTCCCTCGGGCACCTGCGCTCGTGCTCCGGAGGCGAGCAAAAACATAAACATCCCCATAAACACCACGCGAAGAAAACGGGGTGGCAAACAGAACAGTGGGTGGCGGCTGGATGTGAGGCAGGAGTGAGAGAGCGGTGTCATGCGATAGTGGTTCCTTTTGTTAATGGTTAAAGCGGCCCACAGTTTGCGAGCACGCTCGATGTTGCCGAAAAAACGACAGGGATCACCCAAACCCCGGCTAACAAAGCGTTGCAAATGACAATTGCCTGACGTTTGCCTTATTCTCAGACGCCGGTCAAACGAGCTTCCGCGAGGTCCAAATCCCGCTGAATTCGGCGCATCGCTTGGTCGTTGATCTTCTGAGAATCCCGCAGCGCAACGATCGTCCGGCGTTCGATTTGCAGAGCGCCGTGCTGCAAGCGCTGGTAAATCGGAGTGGTAATCGCCCCGCTGGGATTGGCGCCGCCCCGGGCGCAGACCGTCAACTGTTCGATGCGGTCGCAATACTCCGCCCGCACTCGCACCATCACTTCTTCCGGCAAATGGTCCTCGGTCGCTTTTTGCTCAATAAAATCCACGGCCGCCTCGTTCGCCTGCAAGCGCGCCTCACGCTCTTCGCTGTCGGTGATCCCATCGTCCTCGATCCCGAGGCGTCGGATCAGGATAGGCAAGGTCAGGCCCTGGAAGACGAGAGTCGTTAGGATCACGCAGAAGGTTAGAAACAAGATGTAGCTGCGTCCTGGGAACGGCTGGCGGTTAGCCAGCAGCAGAGGCAGAGCGAAGGCCGCCGCCAGAGACACCACGCCGCGCATTCCCGCCCATGCGACCAGCACGCTCTGCTGCCAGGGCGGACTCGGGTCGCGCGCCCGCATCTTCGGACTCAGCCAACGTGGCAGATAGGTCGCGGGAAAAACCCACGCGACGCGAACGAAGACGACCGTGGCACTGACGACCAGTCCGTAAGTGGCGAGCCGGGAAAGCGGTTCGTGGCTGAGATGGCGCAGAATGCCCGGCAACTGCAGCCCGATCATGATGAAGATGAAACCGTTCAAAAGGAAAGCGACCATCTCCCAGAAAGCCTGCGCCTGGAGACGGGTGCGGGCCGAGAGCGCCGTCGAATGCCAGCCCAGGTAGACACCCGCCGTCACCGTCGAGAGAACGCCGGAGACATAGAGTCGCTCCGCCAGGAGGTAAGCGACGAACGGAGTCAGCAACGACACCGTAATCTGGACCGGTGGATCATCGAGATGGCGTTGCACCCAGCGCATGACAAGGCCGACGAGCAGACCCAGAGCGACTCCGCCCACTCCGACGAGGACAAAGCGAAGACTCGCCATGCCTAACGAAAACTGGCCGGTCACCATGGCCGCGACGGCGAATTGATAGGCCACCAGCGCCGTGGCATCGTTCACCAGGCTCTCGCCACCGAGGATGGCCTGAATGCGCACCGGCACGCGCAACCGTTTCAAAATCGCCTCCGCCGCCACCGCGTCCGGCGGCGAGACGATCGCTCCCAGCGCAAAAGCCGCCGCCCAAGGCAGCCCAATGAAGAAATGCGTGACCCATGCGACCACGGTCATGGTGAGCAAAACGAGTCCGATCGCGAGGAATAGAATCGGGCGCAGGTTGCGCCGAAAATCGCGCCAGGAAGTAAAGAGCGCCGCCGGATAAAGGAGGGGCGGGAGAAAGAAGAAGAGAACGAGATTCGGATCGAGTCGGATGGTCGGCAGGAACGGGACGAAGCTCAAACTCAGCCCACCCAGGACCAGCAGGACGGGATAAGGAACTCTCAGTTTTTGCGCGAGAACGACGAGGACAGCGACGAGGACGAGCAGGAAAACGACTGGCTCGGCGTGATGCATGCGCCTCCCGCGATTCTCAGGCTGGACGAGCTTTTTCGCTCGCGAGGGCGGCTCGCGCGCGGTTGGCCTCCAGCTGTGACAAATGCTTTTCCGCCCAATGACAGATCGCGTTGAGCGGTTCGATAAGCGTTCTGCCCAAAGGCGTCAGCGTGTATTCCACCCGAGGCGGGACGACCGGGAAGACTTTTCGAGAAATCAATCCGTCCCGTTCCAGACTGCGCAAGGTCTGGGTCAGCATCTTCTGCGAAATACCTCCGATTTCCCGCTGGAGCTCAGCGTAACGCCTGGTCCCGGTAGCGAGCACATGAATGATCAGCGCCGTCCATTTATCCGCGATCCGGCTCAGGATGACCCGGGAAAGGCAATGCGGATTCATCACCGAACCGGCTTTGGCGCGTGGCGGCATGCTCATCACTAACGGATCCGCTCGCTGCGTGCAAATGGAGAGTAACCTCCTACTAAGGATGTATAGCTCGGAAATAGGGGAAATGACGCATCAACTCCACCAAAAACTTTTTTCTTGGAAAGCCAGACAAACTAGTTAACCCTCCCCGAGCGTTCCCCAAGCCGAGAGTCAGCAGCCCTAGTTCGGCCTTGCCGCCTGCCGGTCTTGAGAACGCCACCATTATGGCCACGCCAGCAACTACAAAGTTCGGACGATGAAATTGCTCGTCGTGGGCGGCGGAGGTCGCGAGCACGCTCTGGCTTGGAAGTTGCGCCAATCGCCTCGCGTCGAATTGATCTTTTGTGCTCCGGGAAACGCCGGCACCGAAGAGCTCGGCGAGAATGTGCCCATTCAACCCGAGGATTGTAGCGGCCTCCTTCGCTTCGCCCGCGAAAACAAAATCGATCTCACTGTAGTGGGACCCGACAACCCGCTCGCCGCGGGATTGGTGGACGAATTTCAAGCGGCCAAATTGCGCATTTTTGGTCCGTGCAAGTCAGCTGCGCGCTTGGAGTCATCCAAAGTCTTCGCCAAGCAAGTCATGCGCAGCGCTGGCGTGCCGACGGCCATGGCCGGCGTCTTCGATGATAGCCGCAAGGCCTGCCGTTTCGCCGAGAAATTGCACTACCCGGTGGTGATCAAAGCGGATGGTTTGGCCGCCGGCAAAGGAGTGATCATCGCCCCGGAGAGCAAGGTCGCCATGGAAGCGATCAGCGATATGCTCGATCGCGGGTGTTTCGGGGCCGCTGGTTCCCGCGTTTTGATCGAAGAATTTCTCACTGGCTGGGAGTGCTCACTCCACGTGCTCGTCTCCTCCGATCAATACAAAATCCTCGGCACAGCCTGTGATCATAAGCGCTTGCGTGATGGAAACGAGGGGCCCAACACCGGCGGAATGGGCGCCTTCAGTCCCGCCGTGTCCTGGACCAGCGAGCTCGACAAACAATTTCAGGAAAAGGTCGTATCCCCTCTCTTGCGTCGTCTGCAGGATGAAAAAATCCGCTTCTCCGGCCTGCTCTTCCCCGGGCTGATGGTCTCGGAGAAAAGCGCGCGGGTGCTGGAATTCAATTGCCGGTTTGGCGATCCGGAGACGCAGGTCATTCTTCCGCGCATTAAAGGCGACCTGCTGCCGTTGCTCGAAGCCACCATCGACGGAAAACTCGATGACGTCTCGATCGAGCAGGATCCCCGCGCTGCCGTCACCGTGGTGCTGGCAGCGCCCGGTTATCCCGGCCAAGTCCAGACCGGCCAGGAGATTTCCGGCCTTCACGAATGTGCAGGGATGGATAACGTGCACATCTTCCACGCGGGGACACGGCGAGAAAATGGCGTCGTCCGCACCAGCGGCGGGCGCGTTCTGGCGGTGACCGCTCTCGGGGAAAACGTGGCTGCCGCCCGTGACCTCGCCTACGCCGCGGTCGACAAGATCCACTTCGAAGGTTGCCATTATCGGCGCGACATTGCTCTTGCAGCGGTTGACGCTAACGTCGTGGCGACCGATGGCGCGTCTCCTTCTCACCGCTAGCCTAACGATTCTACTGTCTCTCGTTGCGCACGGCGCACCGAGCCCGACTCCTGCACCCAAGCCGGTCCCCTCCCCTACGCCGATTTTGGACGGTCTGGGGGAAGCTGACCTGGAGCGTGCGCTCACCCTGCTGCGGGAACATTACGTCAACCCGGGCTTGCTCAAAGGCACGGAAATTAAACGCGCAACCCTGGCTGGTCTCTTGGAGCGGCTCGACCGCGGCGCGATATTACTGCCTGCCCGGAGCAAGGACGCAGCGACGCCGGCGCCTTTCTATCGTGAGATCCTGGGCGGCCACATTGGCTACCTCCGTCCCGGTGACCTGAGCAAAGTGCAGTTGGAGGAATTGGATACCACCCTGCGCGCTTTCGACGGGAAGAAAGTGGACGCGATCATTCTCGATCTGCGCGGCAGCGTGCAGACGAACGACTACGTGGCGGCCGCCGGGTTCGCGCAACGTTTTGTGCCGAAAGGCAAACCGCTGTTCGCGCTCAAGGGTGCGGCCGGGAAGCCGGCGCAGGATTTCACCTCCGACCGAGCGCCTCTTTATCCGGGTCTCATCGTGGTGCTGATCGATGGCGAGACGGCGGGAGCCACCGAGGTGCTTTCGGCGGTTCTTCGTCTCCAGGATCATGCCATTCTCGTTGGCGAAGGCACTGCCGGGCAGGCGGTTGATTACTCCGATCTGCCCTTGCCCAGCGGCAACATCCTTCGGGTAGCGGTGGCGGAGGCTGTCCTACCGGAAGCGCCCGCGCGTTATCCGGATGGGATTTCTCCCGATCTCACGGTGAAGCTGCCGGTCTCAGTCAAGCGCCAGGTCTTTGCGCAAAGCCTTACGACAAGCATGGCTCCATTTGTTTATGAGGATGATCGTCCGCATCTGAATGAGGCGGCGCTTTTGGCCGGGACCAATCCGGAGATCGAAGCCGCCCAGGAGGCCCAACAGCGGCGCGCCTCCGGCAAGCCGCCGCCGCCCGCCCTGCACGACGCGGTCCTCCAGCGCGGCGTCGATCTCGTGACTTCGATCGAGGTCTACGAGAAGCAGACAAACCCGGCGCCCTGAGCAATCGACCGTGCACCCGCTCGAAGAACGGATTCGCCACCAGTTCAAGAATCCGCTCTTGCTGACCGAGGCACTCACGCATCCGAGCGCGGCGCATGAGAGGCAAAAAAAACAATTCGACAACCAGAGGCTCGAATTCCTGGGCGACGCCGTCCTGCAGCTCGTCGTCACGGAATACCTTTTCGCGCGCTACGGCGAGGTGGGCGAGGGCCGGCTGACCATTCGCCGATCGCGCCTCGTCTCGCGCGAATCGCTCAAGGTACGCGCGGCCGCGCTCGATCTCGGCCGCCATCTGTTCATAGGCCGCGGCGAAGAAGCCAGTGGAGGGCGGCAACGCGACTCGACTCTGGGCGATGCTTTCGAAGCACTCCTGGGCGCCATCTACCTCGACAGCGATCTACTGACGGTGAGGCGTTTCATTCTCGAGGAGATGCAGACCGATCTCGAACGGCTGGAAGAAGATCCGCTGGAGGTCAATCCCAAAGGGCAGCTACAGGAGTTGCTCCAGGCCATCTCGCCGCGCAGCCCGTCCTACGAGTTGCTCTCCCACCAGGGTCGTGAACATGAGCGGATCTTTCACGTCCGGGTCGTGTGGGAAAATCAGGTCCTCGGCGAAGGCAGCGGACGCAGTAAGAAACAGGCGGAATCTGCCGCCGCGCTTGCGGCGCTGACAGAGCGAGCCTGGCAAGAGTCGACGACGGCGCTTTAGAGTTGGTGATTGAGCGCGTGCACTTCGCCGGCCGGCGTAGTCCAGGTAAAATAACCTTCAATCGCCCGACTAACGAAATCCTTGGCGCAAGCGATCGCGGCATGAAGATCATCGCCATGAGCAAGGCGAGCAGTAATCGCGGCGGAGTAAGTGCACCCCGTGCCATGCGTATCGACACCCGCGACCAAAGGCGCGGAGAACTCTGTCTCCTCTGATCCCCCGCAAAGAAGGTCAACCGCTTCGTTGCCCTCCAGGTGACCGCCTTTGATCAGAAATTGCGTCCCAAACTGGCTCGATAATTCTTCTCCAGCGCGGCGCATTTCTTCGAGATTTCCCACCGCCATTCCGCAGAGCACAGCGGCCTCCGCCATATTGGGCGTGACCAGAGTCGCCCTCGGAAAAAGTCGCGTGCGATACGTTGTGATCGCTTCGGGCAACAGGAGAACATCCCCGCTCGTCGCTACCATGACAGGATCGATGATGAGCGGAATATCCCCCGCGCTTGCCAGCACGTCCGCGACGACCTCGACAATCTCGGGCGAATAAAGGAGCCCCGTCTTGATGGCCGCGACTGGGAAATGCGCCAGCAGCAGTTCTATTTGCTCCCGCACATTTTCAGCGTTGACCGCGTCAATGCGAGCGACTTTTCCGGGCACCTCAGCGACCACGCAGGTCACCGCAGTCAGACCAAAAACTCCAAGAGCGCTGAACGTCTTGAGATCAGCCTGCAACCCGGCGCCGGAGCTGCAATCAGACCCCGCGATGGTCAGAGCAACCGGAGCTGGCCCAGGCGCCATCGTCTCAGGCGCAGAAAACGCGGCCGGGCCTAGAGCTTGTCATGCACTTCCAAGCGCTGGAGGGATGGATGCCGTCCCGTCCGAGTTTCACAAGGCGGGTATGGACGACACCGCGGTCGTCTCTCCAATCCTCCACCAGAAAGTGCAGGACACGTATTTAGCCGCCGTCGCTGCCGATCGCTTCCACGGGACAACCTTCCATCGCTTCCTTGCAGAGGCTTTCCTCCTCCGGTGCTTCGGGTTGTTTATAGACGAAAGAGTGGCCGCCATCGTCGTTGCGCTTGAAGTTCGCGGGAGCCGTTTCCCGGCAAAGATCGCAGTCGATGCACTGGTCATCGACGTAGAATTTTCCCTCTACGTTCTCGGAATATTTGTTCGCAGCGTCAGCCATAAAGCAGTTTGGGAGGGGTATGGCCTCGAAGGTAGGAATGATTCTCGGAGCTGGCAACGGGTTTTTCGGTTGACGCTCCGTGACCCAGCCGCCACATAAGCCGCAGCCGAATCTGCTCTACCACATTCGGACGCCTTACCGATGAAAGACGAAGCCCGTCGCGCACTCCTGTCCTTTGCCATCGAGATGGTCGTCTACGCCATTCTCATCGCTGGCTATTTCTTCCTCGTCCTCCACCTGCTCGGCCCCTCGCTGGCGCGGATCGCGCGGGAACACATCGGTTGGTACGCCATCCTCAGCGTCGCGTTGGTTCTTGGGCAATCGATCGTGCTCGAATCCATCACCACCTTTCTCCTTCGCCTCCTCCGCGGTCGTTCCGAATGATCGCGATGGTCTTTCCGATCGCCGGGGTGGAAATCAACCCGGTCTACCTGGCCCTGCTCGGGTTCTTCATCGGCTTGCTCGGCGGTTTCTTCGGCGTCGGCGGTAGTTTCATTGCGGGACCGGCTCTGCGCGCCATGGGTTTAAACTGGAATTTCGCCGTCGGGACGGACCTGGCTCACATCGTTGGAACGTCCGTGGTCGCGGCCAAACGGCATCGCGCGTTGGGCAACGTCGACCTGAAGCTCGGCCTCATCATGGCTGCCGGCACCATTATGGGCGCCGAGATCGGAGCGCAGATCATCCAGATGTTGAAGCGGATGGGGAACGTCAACTTCGTCGTCAGCGTTGTCTCGATCGCGGTCTATTCCAGCGTCTCCATTTTCATGATCTGGGAAGCCGGCGTGACGTTGCGGGGACAGCGCAAATCTGCCCGTGCGGGAAAGGCCAAAGTGAAAGGCAAGGAAGACGAGACTGCCTTCCGCCACATCACCGACAAGATTCATCAGCTCAAGCTACGGCCGATGATTTCGTTGCCGGTTTCTGGCATTAAATCGATCTCGCTCTGGACCATTTTGACCGTTTCTTTTATCGGCGGAATTTTTAGCGGCTTCCTCGGCGGAGGCGCCGGCTACATCCGGATGCCCATGATGGTTTACGTGCTAGGGGTACCCACACATCTCGCGGTCGGAACCGATCTCTTTGAGATCATCATCTCCGCCAGCTACGGCACCCTGAGCCACGCGCTCAAAGGAAACGTCGACATCCTCATCGCGCTCGTCATGCAAACCGGTGCGGCCATCGGCGCGCAGATCGGCGCCATCTCGACGCAATATTTCGCCGGGCCTAAAATCCGGCTCGCTTTCGTTCCACTTCCTTTAATCGGTGTTGGGCTGGTCCTTTACACTTTGCTCACCGGGCACAAACTCTAGTTCTCCATGCGCATCCTGATCTGTAGCGACGGAACGGATCCGGCCGATAACCCGACCCGGCTGGGCGGCCTGATCGCCGGGCCGTGCCAGGCGGCCACGACTCTGCTCGGCATCGTCGAGAACGAAAAGGATGAAGGCCCGCTACGGAAGGCGCTCGACGAAGAAGCGGCCATGCTGCGCGACATCGGCGTCACGCCCCATATCGTAGTGCGCACCGGCGAACCGATTCGCCAGATTCTCGCTGAGACGACGGCCAACGAATACGAGTTCGCCATCATCGGGGCGCGCCGCAAAGGTGGTGGCGGCCTTCATTTCCGGCCGGAAAAAACCTACGAGGTGGTCAAGGCGGTGCCGCCACCAGTCCTGATCGCGATCGGCGTGATCAAGAGCGTGCAGCGCCTCCTCGTTTGCACCGGCGGCAAACGATTCATCGACGACGCTGCCAGGCTCGCCGGAGATATCGCGGCCGAGCTCGGGGGCACCATCACACTGCTCCATGTCATGGCGGAGCCGCCGGCCATTTATGCGGACCTCGTGAGGCTGGAAGAAGACGTCGACCGCCTACTGAGCTCGGATTCAGAACTTGGCATCAATCTCCGCGGACAAAAAGAAATGCTCGAGAAACTCGGCATCAAAGTCGATGTTCGCATTCGCCACGGGCTCGCGCTCGACCAGATTTTTGCCGAGGTCAACGAAGGCAAACACGACATGATCGTGACCGGCACCTCGCAGGCCATGGGCACCTTTCGCCATTACATCATGGGCGACCTGACCCGCGGAATTTTGAACCGCGCCGAGTGCCCCGTGCTGGTGGCGCGCGCCGGGAAGATCGTCGATCACGAAGATGCCGAGGGCGGATTCTTCCACCGGTTGCTGCACGGTTTCAGTACGGCCAAAGCGGACTAACGAACCGAAGCGACACCGGCCCGCTTGCATGCACAGGCGCTGCCATTATGCTGCTTTTGCTTGCCTATGAACCAAAAACTTTCTCCACTTTTCGTTAGGCTGGGTCTCGCCTTGGCCCTTCTGTTGGCCCTCGTCGTCCTGCCCGCCTGCACCAACAAAAAGGGCAGCGGACAAGGCGCTGGCAGTACGGGCGATTATGTGACCGGCACGCCGCTGCCCGAGCGGCAGGAGGGCACTTCCTTTATGAGCGGCAACGTCGATCGCAACCAGTTTCAACCGGTCTATTTCGACTTCGACAGCCAGACCATTCGCACCTCGGAGAACGGAAAAATCCAGCAGATCGCCAGCTTCCTCCAACAGGGGTCGGCTCAGATCATTATTGCAGGCTTTACCGACGAACGCGGGACAGCCGAATACAACCGCGGCTTGGGCGAACGCCGAGCCGGCGCCGTGCGCGAAGCGCTCATCGCCAGCGGAGCGAACGCCGAGAATATTCAAACGGTCAGCTTCGGTGCCGAAATGCCAGCCGACCCCGGTTCCGGCGAAGCAGCCTGGGCCAAGAATCGGCGCGCTGAGATTGGCGTGGTCAAATAGCGATCGCAAAAAGCGGCAGGAATCCCATGCGGAAACCCTTGGATTTTCCGGGACCATGGAGCGCGTTCATCCTTGCGCTGCTCGCGGCCAGTTTCGCGACACAGCCAGGCCGCCCCCGGCGATCGCGATCGCCGTGCAGGCTGATGAAAAATCGTGGTCGCGGATCGATCCCAGACAAGGCGGACCTTCAATACGCGCTCGCTCGCTATAACATCGAAGGACAGTCTCGATGACATTCTAGGTTCCGGCGGCAAGAGAATGACGGTGATCAGTGGTAGTAACGATCTCTTGAACAGCATGACGTTTCAAGCGGACCAAAAGTTCGTGGTCACCGTTAATCTTCTCTGAGCTTTGCCATCGGGCATGGAAACCTTGTCGCGCTGCGGTTGAAGAATGTTGTCGACGACCGTTTTGAATTCACGTGGCTGGCTCGCGCACCTCTGGCACGAATGGACCGTAGCAAGCTGGCGTGCGATCCCGCCGGCCTTCGCCCAACCTCGCCCTAACGAATGGGCAGCCGATCGCCTGACCGCGGCCTGGCTTGGTCACTCCACCGTCCTTATAAACTTTTTCGGAGTGACCGTTCTAACCGATCCGGTCCTCTTCCCTCGCATTGGCATCCGGTGTCCTTTTTTCACCATCGGTCCGAAGCGACTGACCCAACCTGCTCTTTCGTTTCGCGATCTTCCGAGAATCGATCTCATTCTGCTTTCGCACGCCCACTTTGATCATCTCGACACCCGGACTTTGGGACGATTTGGCCGGGAGACCCAGGTCGTCACAGCCACACGCACTCGAGATATCCTCAGCTGGACCCGCCTGCGCGAGATCACTGAGCTGCCCTGGAATGAAAGCCACGAGGTAAAAACGGATCGCGGCGATCTCTCGGTGCGAGCTTTTCGCGTGAACCACTGGGGCGCCCGTCTGCAGTACGAAACCTACCGCGGCTACAATGGCTACGTCATCGAACGAGCGGGACGTCGCCTCATTTTCGGAGGCGACACCGCGATGACGGACGATTTCGCGGCGCTCCGGGATGATCGTCCCTACGACCTAGCCATCATGGGAATCTGCGCCTACGAGCCGTGGATTCGTGCGCATTGCACTCCGGAACAGGCCATCGCGATGGCGAATGCGGCAGGTGCCTGCTACCTCGCACCGGTCCATCACCAGACCTTTAAACTCAGCTTCGAACCATTTCGCGAGCCGATCGAGCGCTTCACCGCCCCACTCCAGAC
>JBPCLK010000106.1:0-44273 GCA_051003355.1 Chthoniobacterales bacterium
GCGAGTTGCCACGGTTTCGATTTTTTCAGAAGATGCACGGCGCAACCCAGGCAAAGAGCCCAACTCGCGATCATCTCCGGCAACATCGCGGGCGATGAAAACCACCATTGCGTATAGCTGGAAAAGAGAACCCAGATCGCTCCAAAGATGGTCAACCAGTCGCTGCGCAACCCGATCCGTCGCAGAACCCAGCCAATGGCGAAGAGCAGCGCAAAGATTTTGCAGCACCAGTAGAACGAGAAGCCCCGCTCGAAGTCGAAGAGAAAAAATCCCCAGAGCTGGGGCCGAAAAAAAGTGGTGTAATACGAAACCGGCATGCTCATGACCAGCGGGGTCCGGCCAGCGCCGAGACTGGGATTTTCGATCGGAAAAGGCGGGACGTGCTTTGCCTGGGAGAGCATGGCAGGCGTGCAGACGCTCCACTCGTCTCCTCGGACGCGTTTTGGAGATGAAAAAAGGAGACCCGCCGGAGCTCGCTTTTCGGAGAGAAGATTGCTCCACATGGCCACGGAGGAACCGTTGAGCTTGAACGCGACCGACAGACCGAACAGGCACAGCAATCCTATGCTGCAACGGCGCAGCAAGAGGGAGCCTCTTGGGCGGGGCTCCGGCAAGCTTTGGTTGGGAGACTCTTCGGAAGCCACGATTAGCTTCCGCCGAAGCGTAAAACGTGCCGCTGGCGACGGATGGGCTAGGAGTTTCCGTTGCGGCCAGCTTCGCTACCAACCCCGAGGGCGGCATTGGCCGTCGCAATGGTCGCCTGGTCGTCGTTGTCGCTCAAACCGCGCAGTTCATCTTTGATTTTACGCAGAGCGCGCCGCACGAACAGGTCCGCTGCGATGTGTGAGGTGGCATCGCGGCCATTTCGGCCCACCGACGACAATTCGGAATCCCAGCGGCTCAGGACGCAGGCCGCTGCGAACATCTCCATGGCGGCGTTGGCGACTCGCTCCTGCACCAATTGCATTTCCATGACGGGCTCGCGGTAGGTAATCAGTGCCTTGTTGACGGCGAAATTAAAACGCCAGACGAGACGCCCCAACTGGCCGGCGTAGTTTTTCAGGCTCGCATTGCGCACCGGCACTTCCGGCACCTTGATCGCCGCGCTGAGTCGCTTCATCCCCGCGCCCCAAGCTGCTTTGGCCCCGTCCTGGCGCCACGGTTTGAGCATGGTATCGAGGATTTCCTTGAACTCCATGCCCGGTCCCCGCATGCCTACCAGCGCGACAAATGAAGTGAGCACCTCGTTGCTGCCCTCGCCAATTTGATTGATACGGGCGTCGCGCAGCATCCGGCCCAGTGGTGAATCGTCGAAGTAAGCGGAACCGCCGTGAATTTGGAAGCAGTCGTTAACCGC
The DNA here is from genome assembly GCA_051003355.1 of Chthoniobacterales bacterium. Classification (GTDB taxonomy): domain Bacteria; phylum Verrucomicrobiota; class Verrucomicrobiia; order Chthoniobacterales; family UBA10450; genus Palsa-1392. The sequence continues at coordinate 1,358 of JBPCLK010000106.1, forward strand.
GTCCCAAAGGCGCTCGGTGGTGAATACTTTCAGCATGGCCGTCTCCAGCATGTAATCCTCGAGACCACGATCGATGAGCGAAGCCGTGACCTGGGTCATCGCTTCCATCGCGTAAACATCCGCCGCGGTCCGTGCGATCTTCTTTTTCACCAGATCGAAATTGCCCAACGTCTTCGCAAACTGCTTGCGGCTGTTCGCGTGCTCGACCGACATGCGCAGGCAGGTCTTGGCCGCGCCTGTGCAGCAGGCGCCGAAGGTGGTGCGACCGAAGTCGAGCACAGTCAGAGCCACGCGCAGACCTTTGCCTAGCGGACCCAGAACGTTTTCTTTGGGCACCCGCACATTGTTCAGCCGAAAACGTCCGGTGGCCGTCCCGCGGATGCCGAGCTTCGGCATGCGGGGCTCGATCATTTCAAAGCCCTCCATGTCGGGCGTGACGAGGAAGGCGGTAATCGAGGTCTTGCCTTCTTTGCCGGGCACCGGTGTCCGCGCCATGACGGTCAGAACCTGTGCGATGGAGGCATTAGTGATGTAGCGCTTTTCGCCGTTTAAAACGTAATGCGACCCATCGTCGCTCGGCTGCGCGGTCAGTTGAACGTTAGCCGCGTCGGAGCCGGCCTCGCGCTCCGTTAGCGCGAAGGCTGCGAGCTGCTCGCCGTTCATCAGCTTGGGCAGCCATTTCGCCTTTTGTTCCTTCGTTCCAAAAAGCAGCAATGCGCGAATGCCGATCGAGTGATGGGCATTAGTGAAAACCGCGGTGGAGGCGCAGCGGCCGCCAATCTCCTCGAGCACTTTGCAGTATTGCATCTGCGTAAAGCCGCGACCGCCCACCTCTTTCGGCGCAGTCATGCCGAGAACGCCCACGCGGCCGAGGCCGTCGATCACGTGCCGAGGAATGTCGGCTTCGCGATCGATTTCATCGGCGTCGAGATGTTCATCCAGGAAGGTGCGCAGCTCTGAGACGGCGTGCTCGACCTCGTTTCTTTGCGAGTCGGTCAGCCGCGGATAGGGCATCGCCCAGTCGGCCACGAAGTCTCCGAGAAACAGGCCCTTGGCAAAGCCAAGTTCCTGCCGGCCGCTGAAGAGGAGCTCTTCGGCCTGTTGAATTTCTTTCTGTCGTTGAATGTCGGTTTCGCTGAGTGCCATAAAGTGAAAAGTCGGCGACCGCCGACGGGTCACGCACTGTAGCGACACGCGTCCGATTGTCCACCCGTAGCCACACAATCGGACGCTGGAAATTGGCCGCGAAATCCTAGCTGCAGCCTTGGCTCGTTCCGCACTGGGTGCAACATCCGCAGGCTCCGGCCCGGATGACCTTGTTGCTCCCGCAATGGGAGCAGGTGGTATCCATGAACATATTACCGAGAGCTGCGGTGACCCGTTCGGCGTGGGTGCGGCCGTTGGAGCCGGAGGGGCTGCCTTCGTTAGGCGCATGCTGGGTGATGACGTCGATCAATTCTTTCTCGCCGGTGCGCGAAAGATCGGCCACGGGACGGTTGACCGCCTTTTTCTCCATGTCGGCGATTTCCTTGAGCGGGAGCTCGGGATGACGGCTGGGTGAAGTCGCTTCTTTGTAGCCTTTGATGAACTGACAACCGAGCCAGCGGAAAACGTAATCGGTGATACTGCTGGCGTTGCGGATGTCGGGATTCTTGGTGAAACCGCTCGGCTCGAAACGCTGATAAGCGAATTTCCGGACCAGACTTTCCAAGGGCACGCCGTATTGCAGCGCCATCGAGGTCAGCGTGGCCACGGTGTCCATGAGGCCGCCGATGGTGCTGCCTTCCTTCGACATTTGAATGAAGAGTTCGCCCGGCTGGCCATCTTCGTAGAGGCCGACGGTGATGTAGCCTTCGTGACCTGCGATTTCGAATTTGTGCGTCAAGGACATGCGCGTATCGGACATGCGATGGCGGACCGGTTGGTCGATCTGGGTGCGCAATTCCGCGATCTCCTTGTCCAACTCGACCATGCGATTCTCGAGTTGCTCACGTTCAGGCAAGGCGACGACTTCATCGGCCAAAGCGCCCATGTCTTTGGTCTTGCGGGTATTCAGAGGTGCGGACCGCTTGGAGCCGTCGCGATAAATGGCGATGGCCTTCAAGCCCAGGCGCCAGCCTTCGATGTAGGTGTGCATGATCTCGTCGACCGTGGCGGTCTCCGGCATGTTGACCGTCTTGGAAATAGCGCCGCTGAGAAAAGGTTGGGCCGAGGCCATCATGCGCAGATGAGCCATGTAGCCTAACGAACGCTTGCCTTGGTAGGGTTTAAAGGCGCAATCGAAGATCGAGAGATGCTCCAGCTTCAGGCCGGACGTGATGGTGGAACCGTCGCTGTCGGTGACGTCCTCGATGGTATCGAAAGAATCGATGTGCGCGATGATGCGTTCAATCTCTTCGGGATTGTAGCCGAGCTTCTCCAAGGCCGGGCGCACGGTTTGGTTGACGATTTTCAACATGCCGCCGCCCGCAAGAAGCTTGTATTTGACCAGCGCGATATCCGGCTCGATGCCGGTCGTGTCGCAATCCATGAGAAAGCTGATCGTGCCGGTCGGCGCCAGGACGGTCACCTGGGCGTTGCGATAGCCGCATTCCTCGCCTAACTCGGCCGCCCGATCCCAGACTTTGGCGGCTTCTTCTTTCAGGTAAGCAAATTCTTCGTTGTCGGGAATTTCTCGCACGGCGCAGCGATGCTGTTCGATCACTTCTACCATGGAGGCGACGTTATCTTTTGCGACCGGCTTAGGCACTCCGCTGGCTCGCGCGTCGCGGTAGCCCGGGAAGGCGCCCATCGATACGGCCATGCGCGCACTTTCCGCGTACGCTTCGCCGGTCATGATCGAAGTAATCGCACCGCACAATGCGCGGCCTTCCACGCTGTCGTAGCCGTAGCCGTAGCTCATGATGAGCGAGCCGAGGTTGGCGTAGCCGAGGCCCAGGGTGCGGAAAATGTGACTATTCTCCGCGATCTCCTTGATCGGGTAGCTGGCGTTGTCGACGATGATTTCCTGCGCAGTAATAAAGATTCGGACGGCGGCCTTGAAACGCTCGACATCGAAGGTGCCATCTTTGCTCTTGAACTTCATCAGGTTGAGCGAAGCGAGATTGCAGGCGGTGTTGTCGAGGAAGAGATACTCGCTGCAGGGATTGGTGGAATTCTGACGGCCGGTGCCTTTGCAGGTGTGCCATTTGTGAATGGTGGTGTCGAATTGCATGCCCGGATCGCCGCAGACGTGAGTTCCCTCGGCGATCTTACGCAGGAGAGTGCGCGCTTCTTTCCGCTCGCAGGGCGAACCGTCGCGGACGCGGCGGGTCCACCATTCGCGGTCTTCCACGGCGGCGTTCATGAAGTCGTCGCTCACGCGCACGCTTAGGTTCTCGTTTTGATACATGACGGAGCCGTAGGCGTCGCCATTGTAGCTGCCGTCGTAGCCTTGCTCGATCAGCGCCCAGGCTTTGCGTTCTTCTTTCTGCTTGGCGTCGATGAATTCCTCAATGTCGGGATGCCAGTCCTTGAGCGTGTTCATCTTCGCGGCGCGACGGGTTTTGCCGCCGCTTTTGACCACGTTGGCGACCTGATCGTAAACCTTCAGGAAGGAAAGAGGACCGCTCGGTTTGCCGCCGCCGCTCAGTTTCTCCCGAGTGCTGCGCAGGCTGGAAAGATCGGTGCCGGTGCCGCTGCCGTATTTGAAAAGCATGGCCTCGCTCATGGCGAGTTCCATGATGTCCTCCATGGTGTCCTTGACGGATTGGATGAAGCAGGCGCTGCCTTGTGGATACTCATACTGCGTCGCGGCGCGCTCGGCTTCCTTGGTCTCGCGGTTGAAGAAGTAGTTCCCAATGCCGGCGTCTTTCCCGATGCCGTATTGGTGATAGAGCCCGACGTTAAACCAGACCGGGCTGTTGAAGGCGCCGAATTGGTTAGCACAAAGCCAAGTGAGTTCGTCGTAGAAAACTTCCGCCGTTTTCGCATCGGCAAAATAGCCATCGGCGAAGCCGCAATCGGTCAGCGTTCGGGTCACGCGGTGAATCAACTGCCTAACGGAAGTCTCGCGGCCGCCTTTGCAGGGGTCCGTGCCGTTGGAGATGTCGCCGTAAAAATATTTCGAGACGGCGATCTTGGTGGCTAAAGGACTCCAGCTCTTCGGCACCTCGATGTCTTCCTGCTTGAAGATGACCTTGCCACCGTCATCGGTGATCTCGGCGGTCCGGCGTACCCATTCCAACTGCTCAAAGGGCGTGACTTTCGGGTCGCTAAAAACACGTTCGAAGCGCAGACCGCGTTTTTTCTTGTTGCCCGATTTTGGACGGCGCGAAAGCGACTTGCGATTTTTGGCGAGAGTGTTGGGCTGAAGGCCGGGTTTGAGCTGGATCATGGTCGGGCGATTTTGGTGAAGGCGGTGCGGGTTTCGGTGAATAACGGTGAATTAGCCTCTGAAAGACCCCGTGAATATCGTGCGAATAAGAGCCAACAACAGGATATAGGGGTTCAACTCAGTGCGACCACCATATGCGGCCAGATTTAAGCCTCAGGCAAGAAATTTATTGTGACATTTTTTTCGCCTCCCTGCATCCCGAGATTCCAACAAAAATATGAGTGGTGAGATGCGGAAGCACGCACTTAAGATTGCGGTTTTCATCGGACTTGGTCCCGGAAATTCCAGTCCTCTGCTGGGTGGGGACAGAGAGGCAAATCGAAGATTTGCTCTCTCACACGCAGAGTGAATATTTTAAACGGGTCGGGAACTCGGTCTGGAGGGGCTGTGTTTGAGGGGATCGCGACCAGGTGTTCATGGGAACTTCCGGTTCCGCTCAGCTAACCTGCAAATCGACCAAAGGTGGGACGACCGACATCACAGCACGCAGGGTAGCCGGATTGGGGACTTGAAGGTTTCGATAGCCGAATTGGCTCTAAGAGCGCGTTTCTGAACCGCCGATATTCCGGGGTGAATCTTTGGCAACATCTTCATCCCAGCCCTCTCGATCTTCTGTCACCGGAGCCTTCATTTCCGATTTCTTCAGATCGAGAGGGACTGTGGATACGTCTATTTAACGATTTTCAAACCGGTCGGCGGGTTCGGCGCGGAGGGAGGCGTCGGTGTCGGCGTGGCGCTGGGTTTCGGAGTCGGCGTCGGGGTGGGCTGGCCTGAGAGGGCATTCTTCGCGTAGGTGGTCTCGGCCGGATAATTAATGATGTCGGTCTGGTAAATTTCCAGATAGCGCAGTCCGTAGGAAAGACCGGCGTTAATCGCATTATGGAGAACGGTGGCCGGGTCTCCTTTGACCCCGCCATTCATGCGGTAGGTCGTTTCGTTGGCCACCCAATACAGCATCTGCGCGCCGTTACGCGGGGCATTGTCCCAGACGACTTCCCAGTTGGAACCTGTCCCCGGAGAGGCCGGGTTAAAGGTCGAAAGGCTGTTTTTCTGGATGATGAAACGGCCAGGCCAAGAGGCCTCGGCAGTGAGGGCTACGTTGCGAGCGACGTAGTCGGAGTCCGGGTCGAGGTTAGGCCCTTGGCCGGTATGACCGTTGCCGTTAATTGCGACAGTCACGAAAGCAGTGGGAAAGGCAGCCATGGTCGCATCGATCATTTGATTGCCAGCGTCCAAAAGCTTTGCGGTGGTGTAACCCAGACTGAGCCACTGGGTCACATCAGCGGTCTCGTGCGGGACGGACCAGTCTTCACTCGTGGCGTTGGCAAAGCTCGCAGTGACGATCTTCACGGTCGGATTATTGCCATAACGAGCCCCGACTGCGGCGATCAGCGCCTTCTTTTTCGCCAGGAAAACGGGGTCCCAGTAAACGGGAAACTCGCTGGGAACGCCTGCATCGATGAACTGAAAGAATTTGCCTCCCGAATTTTTGATGGCCGTGGTGACCCAGGCAGGCTTGCCGGTCTGGGTGGAAATCCTCAGCATGACGATCTTGCCGGCAGCAGTGGCTCGCCCGATTTCGGAATCAAGATAGGTCCAACTAAAGACGCCCTCAGTGGGTTCGATGGTGGCCCAGCCGACGCGGATGGAAACGCCCATAACGTCTGGATTGTCCAAGACTGACTGTTGAGCCGCTTTGTCAGCGCCAGAGAGAGTGAAGACACCCTGAGGCACTTGAGCGTCAGCGCCATGGGGATGGACCACGAGACCTACCGCCAGAAAGAGGGCAGGGAGTTTAAAAAGCGAAGGAATCCTTCGAAACGCCAGATAATTCATAATTGCCATAATCGTCACCGTTATGAGCATTGTCTGGGCCACGCGCCTTAATTTTTCGCCTCGGATTTTTCTGTGCGGCGATCCTGGGGATGAGCGGCAAGCCAGATGGTCCGATCTGGGCGGTGTACTTCTAATTAAGTTCCCCTCCGGAGTGTCCCACGCCGAGTGGGAGCGTTCGAGGAAGACGGTCTTAGCACGGGTAATGTGCCATCTTCGCGTTTCAGTATCGTGGAGGTCGCCAACTTATTTCCCGGAACGGAAGGTTAGGCTTTTCGACGAAAATTATTTTGGATCGTCTAATCGCGGCCTTTAGCAAGGCGCTCGTCCTGCCAAATCCCGGGTGCCACTCACGACCTCCCTGTCGCCCGTGAACCTCCGGCCCGGCCGTCCTCCGTGCGCCCTTGTAGCAGCGGAGCGGACTCCCTCGTTTTCGGACGGGCTGGGTGGGCTTCTTGGAAGTCGCGGCGGTTATCAACGAGCGGATGGGCTCCGTCGCTCATCACGCTCCCGGGGCTGCTCACGACCACCGTGAAGATCGATCGACCAGTTAGCCTGGGTGACCGGTGGAGTGGTGCAGCAGCTCGACGTGGCACCGGGAATGTCGGCACCGTTATCCTGCTACTGGTAGCTCAGTGGAGTCACCGGTGGCGTCGACGGCGAACGTGGCGGATTGGCCTGCAGTACCCCTTGGGTGAAGAGATGGTCCCGAGGAACGGTCCTGAGCTAGAACTCTGCCTTCGCGGAGATCGCACGGCGGGCCAGCTTAATGCAGAAAATCCAGCCACGCGCGGGCACGGTCTGGCTCCGCGACCGCAAAAAAAGGCTGATTCTATGACGTGTTAGGGACTAACCACGAGCTTCGCTTCCCGACTCGTCACGCTTCCGCCGGCATTGCTGACGATCACGGTAAAAGTTGATCCGTTATCAGCGGTGGTCGCCGGGGGCGTTGTGTAGGTATTAGCGTTCGCCCCAGCCACACTGGCGCCATTTTTTTGCCACTGGTAGGTCAACGAATCGCCGGATGCCCGAACGACGTATTTGGCCGTTTGGCCCGCCGTAACCCTGCGGTTTCGCGGCTGTCGGGTGATTATCGGTGCCGCCGGAGTCGGTGTTGGGGTCGCGGTCGGAGTTGGTGTTGGTGTCGGTGTCGGTGTCGGTGTCGGTGTTGGTGTCGGAGTTGGTGTTGGTGTTGGTGTCGGTGTCGGTGTCGGTGTCGGTGTCGGTGTCGGTGTCGGTGTCGGTGTCGGTGTCGGTGTTGGTGTCGGTGTTGGTGTCGGAGTTGGTGTTGGTGTTGGTGTTGGTGTTGGTGTTGGTGTTGCGCCCGCTGCGACCAACTCAGCGGTTCCGCTGATCTTCGGGCTGTTCACGCCGCCGGCGATCAAGATGCGACCGTCGTTTAACATGGTGGCCGTGTGATTCTGACGCGCCTCGTTCATCGTGCCAAAAAAGCTCATTTGCCCAGTCGAGGGATCGTAAAGTTCCACAGTGTCAAGAGCACGCTGCAAGCCGCCGTAGACCGAGTTGCCGGTCGAGGCGCCGCCGATGATGAGAACCTTGCCCACCAGCGAGCCCCAAGCTGGATTGGTCAGAAGTAGCGCGGTGAGCCTCTGCCGAGGTTCCAGCACTCCCGCGACTTGGGTAAACGACTTGGTGACCGGATTGTAGAGATCCGACGTATCCGTAAATGAGACGCCGCCGGTGACCAGGACGTTGCCGTTCGGGAGTAACGTCGCGTCGTGCTCCGTGCGTCCCACGTGCATGTCGCTGCACTGAGACCAAAGACCGGAGCTCGGATTGTAGAGTTCTGCGGTCGGAGTGCCCGGATTGACGACGTCGCCGTTATTGAGAGAAGCTCCGCCTTCGACGAGAACATTACCGTCGGTCAAAAGTGTGGCCCGATGGCGTTTCCGCTTGGTGGTCAAGGAGCCCGTGAGGGAAAATGTTCCAGACGCAGGGTCGTAAATTTCCGCTGTCTGCAAGGGACTCGCACCATTGCGTCCGGCCACGATCAGAACGCGACCGTCATTCAGCCTAGTTCCAGTGAAAAGGGAGCGAGGCTGTTGCATCGAACCGGTAAGCGTAAACTGTTTAGTCGCAGGGTCATATAGCTCCGCTAAATTACTATCCCCATCGCCTGTCTTACCGCCGGCAACCAAGACGCGGCCGTCCACGAGCCGGGTAGCAATGTGACTTTTTCTCGCCTGCGAGAGCGTGCCCACGAGGGTGAAGGACTTCGTTGAAGGGCTAAATATCTCCGCCGAGTCGAGATCGGCCGAATCGGTACTTCCTGCCGCGAGCAACACTTCGCCACTCGAGAGCAGCGTGTCGGTGTGCTGGTTTCGAGGGACCTGCATGTTTCCGAGTGACGTGAAAACGTGCGTTACTGGATCGAGGATCTCGGCGTTCGGTAGCGTCCTATTCCCAGTCACACCGCCGGTCACCAAGACCACCCCACCGGAGAGTGAAACCACCTCGGGCGCGGTCCGATCCTCGCTCATGGTGTCATGCACAGACCAGGTTCCAGTGGTGGGGTTCCACGCTTCATTTACGGCTAGAAAGCCGCTTTCGAGAGTGGTTCCGCCAACGACCAGAACGCTCCCACTGGACAATAACACCGCTCGGTGATTCGACCGATGATACAGCATGGGATTGGTGGCGGTAAACGTCTGCTGCACAGGGTCGTAGATATCTGCCTCGTCTTGCGGGCTGGTGCCGGTAAAACCACCCGTGACCAACACGCGCCCGTCCTGCAGGAGCGTCATTTCGTGATTAGCGCGCGGGATCACCATGACCCCGGCAATCTTTGTGAAGGTTTGCGTCGGGGGATTGTAAACCCATGCATCCGTCACGGCTGCACCGGCCACATAGCCGCCAGTGATCAAGATCGACCCGTCGCTGAGGGTCACGGAAGCATGGCTCGAGCGATTTGTCGGCGGGTTGGTCGCGAGGGTGAAAGTTTGCGTGACTGGGTTGAAAATATCCGCGTTTTTTCCCCCGACGATGAGAACCCGGCCATCTGGCAACAAGTTGGCGGTGTGCTTGGAACGCGCAGCGTTCATTTGCTGAGTGACCTGGGTGAAGGTGCCGGTGGAGGGGGTGTAAAACTCAACTGATTTGAAGGTCTGACTTCCCGATTCGCCCCCGGTGATCAGAACTCTACCGTCATTCAGAAGAGTGGCGGTATGGTTGGTTCGCCCAGTGATCAGATTTCCAGTCGCGGTAAACGTCTTGGTCGTCGGATTATATAAAAGTGCCGAATTGAGGGTCGCGCTCTCATTGATGCCCCCCGCGATCAAGACCTGGCCCGTATTCAAAAGCGTGGCGGAGTGCCCCGCTCGCTCTGGCGTTAGAACGATTGTATCGGCACGCAAGTCCGTCCAGAGAATGGAGTTGGCGATAAGCAGAAGGGTAGCGCAAAGGAGATTTTTCATTGGTTGGGAGAGTTGCTAAAGCGAGATGGAGAGGGTCATTTCGCTGGTCTAGCTGGACCTTTAAGACTATCGAAATTTGTCTCTTTCGTCTAGGGAAAGTTTGTCCTCTGGGAGCCAGTTTCTCGCCGAATTGCGTCGATTATGCGTGGCCCCACCACACCGATCCGCTGCAGGAGAAGGGTATTTTCGTCGGCAAGCCGGACAGCCGGAGGACAATAGTGAGCTCAACGATTTCTCACGTTGACAATGCGGGTAGCAATACGGTCAAATAGGCGTTCTTACAGTTACCCCCGATTCTAGAATTCCTTACTCCGCCGAAAAGTCCGGCGATTTTTATTTTTATGAAATCTCTTCGGCATACGATGCTTCTATTGGTGCACGGTGGCGCCTTCCTTTTTTTCGCCGCTCAGGCGTCGGCGCAATTCACCGATGTGACGGCTGCGGTCGGTCTGTCGGCGGAGGAGAAGAAGTCCTGGGGCAATCCGCTCTGGGGAGATTTCGACAACGACGGCTTTCTCGACATCATCGTGCCGACGCACGGCCTTTCCTTATCGCACGGGCCCTTTGTTTACCAGAGTAAGGGTGGCACCAGCTTCACCGACATTCGCGCGACTTCGGGTATCGAGAAGGCTGCGACCCTGGACTCGTCTGATTGGCATGGTTTTTCGTTTGGAGATTTCGACGCCGACGGCAAGCTCGACCTCTACATCAGTGAGGGAGCTAAGGGTAGCTCTGGGGGGACGAATAAGCGCGACCTTCTCTTCCGCGGGAATGGAGACGGAACGTTTACCAATGTCAGCGAGGCGGCCGGCATGATTGTGAGCATGCATCGAGGCCGGTGCTCCATCTGGTTCGACTACAACAATGACGGGTTACTCGATTTGTTCGTGAAGAACTACGGGGACGTCAATGATCTCTACAAGAATAATGGAAACGGCACTTTTTCGATCGTACCCAATGCGGCAGGCTTGGCCGATGCGACCTCCGGCCTCGACTGGGGGAGCATCCTATCAATCGTAGACTACGATAACGATGGCTACATGGATATGTCCATGACTGGCGATAATGATGCCCAGTCAATCTATCGGAACCAGGGTAATGGAACCTTTGTCGATGTGACTACCTCCCTTGGGGTGAGCACTGGTTCGAACACGAACGGAATGGCTTGGGGAGATTACGATAACGATGGTTTACCGGACCTTTACATTGCCAGAGGACATCTGGGCAGCCCGGGTCGTGGTGGCACTCTTTACCATAACAATGGCAACGGCAGCCTGACAGACGCCAGTGCCCCTACCGGAGTGAAAGCCGCGGGTAACCAGTGGGCTGGTATCTGGGGTGACTACGATAATGATGGCTATCTCGATCTCTTTGTTACCGATGCAGGAGTTACAGGACAAGGCCCCGGCAACGCCAACCACCTGTTTCATAACAATGGTGATGGGACGTTCACAGATGTAGCGGCTGCCCAAGGGGTCGCGCTGCAGGATGATGTGTCTCTCCATAAGAGTGCCGCCTGGGGTGACTACAATAACGATGGATTCCTCGATCTCTTGATTAAGGACGGCATCGGCAGTGAGCAGGACAACGGGGAGGGAGCAAGCGGACGACATACCCTGCTCAGGAACACGCCAAACGGAAACCACTTCATCAAGGTGAACTTGCAAGGCGTTCAGTCCAATCGAAATGGTATTGGCGCCCGGGTCACGGTGACGACCCCGACGGGTTTATCTTGTTACCGACAGGCTACCGGCGATGGCGGAGGGAACTACTTCTCCCAGGGTGCCGGACCCCTGCACTTTGGCATCGGGACTGCCGCTAATGCGACGGTAACTATCGTTTGGCCCAGCCGTACGATTCAAACGATTAGTAACGTAGCCGCTAACTCGACGATTCTCGCGGTCGAAACCGGCGGACCTCCGCCGACCCCGACCCCTACTCCCACCCCGACTCCGAGCGCAACACCTACTCCGACGCCCGCACCGCCGGTCATCACAAGGCAGCCGGCCAATCGTCGGGTAACTGAAGGCTCAACGGCGAAGTTTGTGGTTGCCGCGACCGGCAGTGCTCCACTCACCTATCAGTGGAGCAAGAACGGCAGCGCCATCCAGGGGGCGACAGCTTCCACTTACGTTACTCCGCCGGCCACATTAGCCGACAACGGCTCGGTTTTCACCGTGACGGTCAGCAATACCGGGGGAAGTGTTACCAGCAGAAGCGCGAAACTCACCGTCAGCCAGGCAAACCGCGCGGACGCCGGGAAGTCCATTCACTAAACCCGCCGTCGAGATAGCCCGTTTAGCTGTGCGGGAGCCGGGGCTTTCACCGGCACAGCACCTGCTTCTGCCTAGGGAGTCGTTGGACAGCGCGCGATTCCTCCCTACAATGTCCGCTCCGCGCTTTCCGACTGAACCGGCAATGGGACGCAACGGCGTCAGGGCGGAAATCACTCATCATCAGTAACTACCGATATATCCATACCTTTGAATACTCCGAATAAAACCAGCCACCTGATTACGCCTCACGGCGGGGAACTCATTAACCTTATCCTCGACCGCGACGCAGCTGCCGAAACGAAGGCCGCCTCGCGCGACTTCCCCTCCTGGGATCTCACTCCGCGTCAGATCTGTGACCTCGAGATGTTGCTCAACGGTGGATTCTCTCCGCTGACCGGCTTCATGAACAAGACCGACTACGAGAGCGTCTGCGGCGACATGAAGCTTTCCAGCGGAGTCCTCTGGCCGATTCCTATCAATCTGGATGTGCCGGAAGAGTTCGCGAAGGGCTTGAAACCTGGCTCCACCAAGATCGCCCTGCGTGACGCCGAGGGTGTCATGATCGCCATTCTCCATGTGGAGGACGTTTGGCAACCCGACCGGGAAGCTGAAGCCAAGTCAGTCTTCGGCACCAATAGCCTGGCGCACCCTGGGGTCGCTTACCTGATGAACCGAGGGAATCCTTGGTATGTCGGTGGTCGCCTCGAAGGCCTGCAAATCCCCAGCCATTACGATTTCAAAACACTGCGCCAAACGCCGTTCGAGTTGCGAGCCGAATTCGCCGATGCGGGATGGCGCCGGATCGTGGCTTTCCAGACGCGCAATCCCATGCATCGGGCGCACGTCGAGCTCACTTTCCGCGCAGCCAAACAGATCGAGGCCAGCCTCCTGATTCATCCAGTCGTCGGCATGACCAAGCCCGGCGATGTCGATTATTTTACCCGCGTGCGCTGTTATCAGCTGCTGGTGGGCAAATATCCTGCCGGCACGGCAAAATTAGCTCTTGTACCTTTCGCCATGAGGATGGGCGGCCCGCGCGAAGCCGTCTGGCACGCACTCATCCGGAAAAACTACGGCTGCACTCACCTCATTGTAGGTCGCGATCATGCGGGTCCGGGAAATGATACCGACGGCAAACCATTTTACGGACCTTACGAGGCGCAGGAACTTTTCGCCAAGCACGAGGAAGAGATCGGCGTCAAGCAGGTGCCCTTCCAGATGATGGTTTACCTCGAGGACAAGGATAAATACTTCCCGTCCGACGAGGTGCCAAAGGACGCACGAGTCCTCAACCTCTCCGGCACGGAGTTACGTAATCGTCTCAACGAAGGACGCGACATCCCGAGCTGGTTCACCTATCCCGAAGTTGCGACGGAATTGCGCCGCAGCTTCCCGCCGCGGCACAAGCAGGGCGTCACCATCTTCTTCAGCGGTCTTTCCGGCGCTGGTAAGTCAACGATCGCCAACGTGCTCATGACCAAGTTTCTCGAAGTCGGCGGCCGCCCGGTCACCCTCCTCGATGGCGACTTGGTCAGGAAACATCTCTCTTCGGAGCTCGGTTTCTCGAAGGAACACCGTGACATTAACATCCGGCGTATCGGTTACGTCGCTTCGGAAATTACGAAAAATGGCGGCATTGCCATCTGCGCCCCGATCGCGCCGTATGAGTCGACCCGCAAAGACGTGCGCTCCATGATCGACCCCGTCGGCGGTTTCGTTCTTGTCCATCTTTCCACTTCAGTGGACGTCTGTGAACGGCGCGATCGCAAAGGCCTTTACGCCAAGGCTCGTGCCGGAATTTTGAAGGAATTCACCGGTATCAGCGATCCTTATGAGGAGCCGGTCAATCCGGAAGTTCGCATCAACACGGCGGAGCTCTCGCCGGAGGAAGCGGCCCAGGAAATTATTCTACACTTGGAACGCGAAGGCTTCATCGGCATGAGCCGCGGCCTGGCCTAAACGAACTGCGATAGCAATCTCCACGACCGCCGCTTGCGTATTCGATGCGCAAGCGGCGTTTTTTGTTTCACGGAAATCAGAGCAACTGGCTGCTCGACCTCACTTCTCCAGGCGGCTGTATTTCTGTAGAATCCTGCGCAGTTGGTCGTGCGGCAGCGCTTTGACTTCGTGGCCATCGCGTCCCGTCATGTCGTGATTGTCGACTAGCGCATTGACGATCGCCTCTTCGACCGCTTGCACCGTCGCTTCAAAAATCGGATCGAGGAGATCGTTAGGCACGGTCTGCACGCTGTGTCTTGGCTGCTCGGGATTATTGGCGCCGGGATTCGCCGTGGAGAAGGCGAGGAAGAGATCGCCGGAGCCGTTGCCCGAAGTCGCGCCGGTCCGAGCGAGGCCAAGGCTGGCGCGGCGCGCCAGGCGTTTGAGTTGTCCGGGCAGGAGCGGCGCATCCGTCGCGACCACGATGATGATCGACCCGGTCTCTTTTGGATAAACGGAGCCGGGGATTTCCTTGCCGACGGGCACTCCGGCGATCGTGAGCTGGGGGCGACGGCCGCAGTTCGCTTGGACAAGCGCACCGATAATGTAGCCGCCTTCCTTCTGATCGAGCACGCGCGAGGAAGTGCCGGTGCCGCCCTTGAATTCATAACAAATCATCCCGGTCCCGCCGCCCACGCTGCCTTCCGCGACCGGCCCGCTTTTCGCCGCGTCGAGCGCGCTGAAGACATCCTCGGGTTTCACGTGGAAGCCATTAATGTCGTTCAACCAGCCGTCCCACGTCTCGGCCACCACTGGCAAGCTCCACCAGTAGCCAGTCTTGTCAGCGGCTCCGTGATCGAGACGCCATTTGATGACCGCATCCCGCGCCACTCCGACACTGTGCGTGTTCGTGATGACGACCGGTCCCTCAAGAAATCCGCTCTCCTCCACCCAGGCCGTGCCGGTCATTTCGCCATTGCCGTTGAGGCTGAAGGTTCCTGCGTAAACCGGATCGTTGAGCGAATCGTGTCCACGCGGCACAATCGCGGTCACGCCGGTGCGCACTGGGCCTTGGCCGACTTCCATTTTCCCTTCGCCTTTGATCAAAGTGGTGAAGCCGACTTCGACTCCAGCCACGTCCGTGATCGCATTTAGTTTTCCCGGTGTGCCATCGAAGGGAATCCCAAGCGCGCGAGCCCGCATCGATTGCTGCGCAGGCGGGGAACTCTGCGGCTCGCGTGCGCTAATCGATGAAGCAGAGAAAAATACGGCGAGACAGGTGGCGAAGATTCTAGCGATCATGTTTTGGGAGAGGATTAACAGGATTTTGCAGGATGGGAAGTGGCTGCCACGTTCCATGTCTTTTCCTAATCCTGAGCGTGCTGTAAATCCTGTCCCTCTTTCCGGATTTCTGTTTTCCCCTTTATTCCGACGCACTAGATTGAGCGCGTGAGCTACCAGGTTTTTGCCCGAAAATACCGGCCGCAGACCTTCGACGACCTTGTCGGGCAGGGGCACGTCACGCGCACGCTCAAGAACGCCGTCGAGCAGAATCGGCTCGCTCACGCCTACCTTTTCGTCGGTCCGCGCGGGATCGGCAAAACCTCGATCGCGCGTATTCTGGCCAAGGCGCTCAATTGCATTCACGGGCCGACTGTCACGCCCTGCGGCGAATGCGATAGCTGCAAGGAAATTACCGCTGGCAACAGCCTCGACGTCCTCGAGATCGACGGAGCCAGCAATAACGGCGTCGAGCAGGTGAGGGAACTGCGCGACAACGTGCGTTATGCGCCGGCAAAAGGGAAGTTCAAGATCTACATCATCGACGAAGTGCACATGCTCACTTCGCAGGCTTTCAACGCCTTGCTCAAGACTCTGGAAGAGCCGCCCGAGCACGTAAAATTCATCTTCGCCACGACCGAGCCGCAGAAGGTGCTCCCGACCATCCTGAGCCGCTGCCAGCGTTTCGATCTCCACCGCATCCCCGCCAACCTGATCGCGAAACATCTGCAATACATCGCGGAGAACGAGAAGGTAGAACTGGAACCAGCGGCCGCCCATGCGATTGCGCGCGGCGCGGATGGCGGCCTGCGCGACGCCGAGTCGATGCTCGACCAACTCGTGGCCTTCTGCGGAGAGAAAATTGCCGAGAAGGATGTGCTGAACGTCTTCGGTTTTACGAGCGAACAGACCGTCGCCGGGTTCACCGAAAAAATCCTCCGGGGCGAAACTGCCGAAGCGCTCGGCGTGCTCGATGAGCAAACTGCTGCGGGCAAGGAAATGATGAAGCTGATGAGCGACCTCATCGCGCATCTGCGCGACCTGCTCGTCTACAAAGTAAAACCCGACGCCCTGGCCGACGAGGCCGCGCCCGAGCTGCAGTCGTCGTTAGGCGAAGAAGCAGCCCTGCTCGAAACCGACCGCTTGCTTGAGCTGATCGAGCAATTTGCCGAAGCCGAGGGCCGGATGAAGTGGGCGCCTAACAAGAAGCTGCATTTCGAGATCGCGGTCATCAAGGCCATCCAGACGCTGGGTCAGGTCACCCTCAGTGAGGTGATCGATAATCTCGCCGCTCTCCGCAGCGGCGGAACACCGCCGTCCTCCAGCCAGAAACCCGTTCCGTCCCGGCCGGCCCATCCGAAACCAGCTCTCCCAGTGGAGAAGATTTTTTCGAGGCCGGAGGCACCCGAGAAAGCCGCTCCGCCGCCCAGGGAGGAGCTGATTCTCGCGCGCGATGAGCCGAGCGACTTACCAACCCCGCACGAGCCTCAAGACATGGAGGCAGTTTGGCGCGCGGTCGTGCAGCTTTCCCATACTCGCCGACCGTTGATCCGCACCTGGATCGACAGTGCCCATTTCTTCGGAGCGGAGGGCCGCAATGTCCTGCTCGGCTTTTTGCCCGAAGAGAAAACCATCATGGACGGACTCTCCCGGCCCAACAATCGCTCTTTCCTAGAGGACCTGCTCAAAGAAGTCAGCGGCTCCGAATGGACCGTCAAACTAAGCATCAAACAGGACCTCGCCGCCGCGCCCCCGCCAGCTGAAATTCCCTCGGACGAAAATCGTCCCGTCCTCAACGTGAAGGCCGCCGTCGAAGATACGGTCGATGCTTTCAAAAACGATCCGTTAATCAAAGAAGCCCTTGAGATTTTTAAAGGCAAAATTAAATCCGTCACCACCTGACTCCGATGAATATCAACAAATTGATGAAGCAAGCGCAGAAGATGCAGGAGCAAATGGCCAAGACCCAGGCCGAGCTCGAGGACAAAACCGTCGAGATCGCAGCGGCCGGCGGCAAAGTGACCGTCGTGGCCAACGGCGCCGGTGATGTCCTCTCGATCAAGATCGCCAAGGAAATCGTCGACCCGGACGACCTCGAAATCCTCGAAGATCTCATCCTTAGCGCCGTGCAACAGGCGATCAAGGAAGGCAAAGAGCTGGCCAGCGGCGAAATGTCCAAGATCACCGGTGGCATGGACCTCGGCGGCCTCAGCGGTCTGGGAATGTAGAAGACACGCAGGCCTTTTTTTGACCGTAAAGGTCGCGGAGATTCGTCAGGGCAAGTTGGATGTTCCGCAAGGGTGTTTCTCTCGGGAATCTGGGCTGGTTTAGTCGTGCTGGACACTGATCGATTGAGATTCGGGTGACCACTAAGAGCCCGTGAATGACATGGGACTTCCACTCGAAAGAGGCAGATTCTCAATAAACAAACGCCGTCTGAAACGGCAGAAAAAGCTTCTCATCTTCCCGATAACTCGCTAGTCTGGATTAAATCTCACCCCCCATGTCCTCACTTCAGTTGCAGATTTTCCGCCAAGCTGTCCCCGGCTTCGCTTCTCCTTTGCGCAAACCATCAGGTAATTATCTGGGTTGTCGCAGAGTCCAGATGCCAGCTAGGATCGCGGCTCATGGAAAAGCCTCCCAAACCTAACAAAAAATACATTCATGATTCCCCCTTCTCTCCCCCGCCTTGCTGATTCACTCTTTCTATCTCTGGCATTTGCCTTGTTTAGCACCTTCTTCGTCAGTCATTGTGAGGCGGGTGATTTCGACGAAACACTTACTTTCACCAATAACAAGGTGCCAGGTGGCTGGACGATAGAAACCCTCGCTGGCGCTGCGAGCAACGCGCAAGTGACTAACATGCGGTTCCAGGTTACCTCGGGCACTGACGCCGCCTTGGACCGTGACGCTCCCCTCCCCTTGGGTACTAATAGTGTGGAAATTACCCTGCGTTGCGACCTCGTCTCCGAGAACGAGGGAATCGGTTACAAGATTCATCTTCTGATGCAGGATGGGAGCGACTACGTAGTGAGTATCGTCAAACAAGCAGGAGCCAATAGGCTCAACGTGATCATCGGAAATACTGCGTCGCCTGCTTTGAATGATTTTGTCTACACTCTTAACTACGGCGTCTATACGCTGGACGCACTCTTTACTGACGGACGGATTATTTTTAACGGAACCAAGGAAGTTGGCGGGCTAAACCCGAGCAAAACCGTCGAAGTGCCAGGCCTGACGGTGTCCGATCTTAAGACTGTGAGGCTTGAAGCTAGCGATGGAGGTACGAGCACCGCTTGGATCGATGACGTTCAAGTCCTGGCCATTACGGGAGATCAGGGTGTTACTCGATTGTCCAATATCTCAACGAGGGCAAACGTCAGGCTAGGCGACAATGTTCTGATTGGTGGGTTCATCATTGGGGGAGGCGCCAAGAAGAACGTAATCCTGCGCGCCCTTGGACCTTCTCTAGGTTTCGAAGGAACGCTCGCGGACCCTAATTTGGAGTTACACAATTCTAGCGGAGCGACGATCGCGACGAATGATAATTGGAAGGATAGCTCAGAAACGCAGGCGATTATTGACAGCGGACTTCCTCCAACCAACGATGCCGAGGCAGCTATTTTCATGTCTCTGTCGCCCGGCCTCTATACGGCGGTCGTTCGGGGTCAAAACGCCACCACTGGCGTGGCTCTTGTTGAAGTCTATGACATTGATAGGGATCCGAGTAGTGCGCTGGAAAACATTTCTACTCGTAGCTCGGTGCTAACCGGAGACGAAGTCATGATTGGTGGCCTGATTGTCGCTGGGCCAAGTGCCGAGCAGATCCTGCTGCGCGCGCTGGGACCATCGCTCAGCGTCTCCGGGGCGATGGCCGATCCGGTCTTGGAGCTATTTAATAGCAACGGCGATAGCATTGGGTTGAACGATAACTGGCGGAGTGATCTGGAAGCTGATATCACCGCTACGACGATCGCTCCTACGGAGGATCTGGAGTCCGCAATCCTCGCCACAATCGTCCCTGGAGCTTACACGGCAATTGTCCGAGGTCACAACGATACCACCGGGGTGGCTTTGGTCGAAGCGTATCAGTTAAAGTGACTCTGGCGCCGACCTCTATCAGGCGGGAATTGCGCTCTCCAGGCAGTGTAAGAGATAGGGTAATAACTGCTTTTTCCGAGAGACTACGCCCGCCAACTCCCACATGTGCGGGCCGCGGGATGGGAAATCAATTCGGTGCAGGAATTCAGGGGCGCCGTGGCAGAGCAGAAGCGAAGTCTGGGTATTGATGTCTGTGACCAGAAGAGCGGCGAAGTATAAGTGACTGCCGCGTGTGTGTTGCTCGAGAGCCTTGAGCAGATCGTCCTGTTTTTCGGGGAAGTGAGAGAAGCTTAGCTCCTCGATTTGCGAGACGGTGAAGCGGCGACCGTTTTCTTCGTACTCTTTGCAATCGGCGGTGATGACCTGCTCGGGTTTCAGAGTGAGGAGCGGGGAACCGATCGAGAAGATCTCTTCCGCCAGCTTCGTCGGCTCGACGCCGGCGATTGTCGATAGCTCCTCCAGCACGTCACGATCAGTGGCGGTAGTTGTTGGGGAGTTAAGGTTAAGCGTGTCGGAGATGAGACCGGCCATGAGCAAGCCCGCCATTTCGCGGGGGATGGGTACCCCGGCTTGGCGATAGCAGAGAGTAACGATAGTGCTGGTAGAGCCGACAGGGTTATTCCAGAACAGGATCGGCGAATCGGTCGCATAGCCACCGATGCGATGGTGATCGAGGATCTCGATGATGCTCACTTTGTCGGCGCCTTTCACGGCTTGCGAAAGTTCGTTGTGATC
Organism: Chthoniobacterales bacterium; assembly: GCA_051003355.1. GTDB lineage: Bacteria > Verrucomicrobiota > Verrucomicrobiia > Chthoniobacterales > UBA10450 > Palsa-1392. The sequence goes on from JBPCLK010000106.1 coordinate 21,331, forward strand.
GACCAGGATCAGCTGACGCTCGGCCCGATTTGAGAGATTACTCTTGGCCAGAATTCCCACCAGGGTTCCATCCTCTTCGACGATAGGGAAGACGAACGACGCGGAGTGCGCGGCCTTCTCGCGAACCTCCTCAAGCAGAGTGTCGGGCGTAAAGCTGAGAAATTCCGGCTCCAACATTCTCCGGACCCGGACGGCGCCGCGGGCGAGATCGACCGTGATAGCGGTATCGTGAGGCGAGGCAATCACGGCCACGCCGGCCGCTTTAGCCTTTTCCAGGATGTCGGATGCCACCGGAAGGTTTCCCGTGACCACGATGGCGCAGACTTTGGCGGCAATGGCCAGCTTTTGAATGTTGTCGCGGTCGCCGACGAAGAGCACGAGTTGCTCCACCCGGTGTTTCTGCAAGCGCGTGCTGAAGGTCTCGGCATTCATCGCGCCGATCATAAGCAGGTATTCCGCGGATTCGTTAGGCAGTTCCCCGGTCAGGACTTGCCCGCCGAAAGTCTCGACGATGCTGGCCAGCGGCGCGGTGATCACGCGGGCGGCGTCCGCTTCTTCGCGCGGTGGGAAAAGGTGATGGCTGATTTTAAAAGCGGAGAGCAGCCCGAGAAAGCGGCCGTCATCATCGATGACTGGTAGTCCCCGCAGCCGTTTCTTCTCCAGCAGGTGGATGGCGTCGTAAGCCGTCGACTCTGCGTGCACGCTGATCACGTCGCGCGCCATCACATCGCTCACCCGGTCGGATAGATCGCTAATGAAGACGGGCGGTTCGACCCCAAATTTATCGAGGACGAAATCGATTCGTTCATTCGTGCTGCCGGCGCGGCCGGCAATCACGTCGGCCAGGCCCGTCACGCGCTTGAGATGAGCGTAGGCGAGGGCCGAACAGATTGAATCCATGTCGGGGTTCTTGTGGCCGATGACGATGGTCTGCATGAGCGAGGAGTAGTCAGGAAGTATGGTCGTTATGCCGACGGCGTTGAAGCGTAATCCGTTCCGCGACGATAACCTATTTTTTCAGCTCACAGCTTCCTACGTTCGCAGGCGACCGATGCAATTCCGGCCTTTTTTTGAACCCAAGCGCGCTTACAGAGCGTTCTCCTTTCCATAACCGAGTCGCTGGGACAGGCGCCATTTTCATCAAGGCGAAGGACCCGGAGGCCATGGGGACATGGTATCGCAAGCATCTCGACCTTGAGATCGAGAAACTACCGGTTCGAAGATCTCGCTTCTTTCTCGATCAACTTCGAGCTGCTGACTGTGAAGTCGATAGCAAGACTGAAGAGTCGGAATTCGGGAAATCCGGCTGGGTGATGGATTGCAAGGCAACCGAGTAAAACTCTGGGAGCCGACGCCAAGCGAGATCCCGGGTTTAGAAGAAAAAATCGTGGATGGACTGCGTGCAGGGACACCCGCAGGGTTTGCAGATGCAATCGACCGATCGGGGCTGGGAAGCGCGTATGGCAAAACATTGGGAAACGCTGGACGACAAAACCCCACAGGCCTTTACGGCAGAACTCGAGGCATTGTTGGGCGAATTGCCGCCGGAGAGCGCGGTGATTCTGTTCGAGCGCGGCTCCGCGCAGGATTCTACCGGAAATCCTGACCTCGCAGTGCCGCTCTACCAAGCGGCACTGGCGGCGGGCTTGGATGCGCCGCGCCGGCGTCGCGCGGTTATCCAGTTGGCCAGCTCGCTGCGCAGTCTGGACCAGCCGGAGCGAGCGGTGGAACTTCTCACGCGCGAGCTTACCGAACCTGAGGACGAGCTGAGCGGCGCGGCGCGCGGATTCCTTGCTTTGGCGTTGGCTGACCTTGGCCAGGAGCGCGAAGCCTTGGCCCTGAGCCTGACCGCTCTCGCCGATTACCTTCCGCGCTACAACCGCTCGCTGTCGCGCTACGCGGCCACTCTGCTCGACCCGCTTCGTTGAGGAGCTGGATCGCCGCGCCGTTCGAGACGGGCAAACTCCTCGCGCCAGGTGGCCGGAAGATGCGCCGCCGGCGTCGTCCAGAGCTGGCGATGCCGGAGGGTGTCGCTGCTGGTCGTTAGGCCAGAGCCAATCCGGTGGAGAAAAGGATCGAGCACGGCCGGCATGGCGGGAGCCTGCGCGGAGAGATCGCGGCGAATGAGCGCATGGCGCAAGGCATGCACTTCGTTAGGCGGCGCGACTTCGCTCGGGACGAGAAAACCACCCGCCTGACGTAGTCGCTGCCCGACTTGGGCATCGCCGACCAGAGCGGTCAGCGGGATGGCGACGACCCAGCCCAGCACGATGGGCAGGAGCCAGAGGAAGTAATCCGGCGTCGCCCACCAGGCTAGCAGGCCCGTGAGCAGACCGAGCAGGGTCGTTAGGCCGAAGACCTCGTGCGCCTCCCGCCAGCCGAGTCCAGTCGCGCTTTCCCGTTGCTGGGCGTTCCACTCCACTTTTTTCCCGAGCAGACTGAAGAGGACGAATTTCGCATGGAAGTAAAGAAAGACGGGCGCGATCAGGATCGAGACGATCATCTCGAGGGCTGCGCTGGCCATGAGTCGGCCGGGGCCGCCAAACTGCTCCGCGCGCTCGCATCGGAGAGCGAGCGCCAGGCCTAGAAACTTTGGCGCGAGCAGGAGCAGCATGGTGAAGGAAAATAGCGCGACAGCGATCTGGGTCCGCGCGGTGTCGGCGAAGAAACCGTCCAGCAGCGGTGCCGAGCCGAGATTTTTTAAGAATCCAAGGACCAGAACGAGGATGAGTAGCGGCGAGGCAAGGAAGGAAAAGATCCCGTGGAGAAAATGAAAACGAGTGACTGGTTTGAAGCCACGCGCGAGGGCGAGTGGCCAGTGTTGCAGATTGCCCTGGCACCAGCGGCGGTCTCGCTTCAAGTGCTCGATAACGGTCGGCGGAGTTTCCTCGAATGAGCCTTCGAGATCCTCCGCGAGATGCACTTCCCAGCCAGCCCGGCGCATCAGTGCCGCTTCGACGAAGTCGTGGCTCATCGGGCGGCGACCGATGGCGCTCTTTCCTGGCAGCGCGGGCAGCGCACAGTGCTGGATAAACGGGGTGAGGCGGATGATGGCGTTGTGGCCCCAGAAGTTGCTTTCTTCCTGTTGCCAGAAATTGGCGCCGGCCGCGAAGATCGGGCCGTAGAGCGACATGGAGAACTGCTGCAGCCGGCTCCAAATCGTCCGACCGTTAATCGCCTGTGGGACGGTTTGGAGAATGCCGATGCGATGATTCTCTTCCATCCGCCTAACGAGCTCGATGAGGGTGGGCGCGCTCATCAGACTGTCGGCGTCGAGACAGATCATGTAGCGATACTGGCTACCCCAGCGCCGGCAGAAATCGGCGATGTTCCCACTTTTGCGATTGAGCGGTAGCTTGCGCCGGCGGTAGAAGACCCGGCCAGCGGCGTCGCATCTCGAGACCATGCCCGTCCAAGCTTGCTTCTCCTCCAGCGCTTTTTCCGGCTTAGTCGAGTCGCTCAGGACGAAGAACTGGAAGCGCTCCAGCGCACCGACCGAGCGTAGCGCATCGTGCATGACTTGAAGCCGGGCGAAGACCGGACCGACGTCCTCGTTGTAGATCGGAATGACGATCGCGCTCACCGGTAGCAGCGAAAGGTCTTGCTCCGAAGGTAGCGCAGCGGTCGGAGGTTTCGTTCCGCGATCGCTAAGGATGAGGAAACCGAAGAAAGCCTGCGCGAAGCCAATCGCCACGTGCGTAAAGAGAAGGATAAAGAGCCCGAAAAGCATCAGGTTCAAAGGCGTCAATGCCTCGGCGGCGAGGAGGCTCCATTCGAAGGTCGCAGCCAGCAGGGTGAGCATGCCGATGAGCAGGGTGAAAGCGAAGCGGTGCTGGCTGCGCGTCTGAGTCTGCGAGGCGGGGCGGCTCCAGCGGCCGACATCTGGAAAGGTGAGCGTTCGCTCAGCCGTTTGGCTGGGATAGGGATTCATCGCGGGTAATTAGCGAGGCAGAGCGAAAAGAAGCGTGCGCGAGATTTGTCGAACCACGTCGTGCACGGGGAATTCCGTCGCTTCGGGGAGCATTCGGGTTCGCTGGATGGGCGGGGTCATGGCGACGGGCGCATCTTCCTCTGGCAGCAGGTCGAAGAGCGACTCCATCACGAGAGTGACAGGATGTTTGCTCGGGGCCGCGAAAGATTGCTCGCAGGCTTTGTCCGAGGCCAGGCAGAGGAGCTTACGCTCTGCCGGGCCCACCTGTCCTCGCCAGGTGCGCAGATAGATCTCCGCGCGACGCTGCGCCTCGTTCCATTCTTGGAGGCCGTAGATCGAACTTCTTTGTCTCATTCGTGAAGTGCGTCCGACGCGGCAATTTTATTCTTTATTCGATTCCCTCTTAAACCAGTGCAGCCGATATTCGAACTCTAGCTCTGCGCCCGGAGGCGGCGCTTTCGCCGGTTGCCAGAAGGCCACGACATTGTCGTTGTATTCGTTCGCCGCCGGCAACTGCATCAGTCGCACCTTCCCGCTGCCCCAGGTGCTGGAAGATTCCACGCGCACACTCGGACGACGCTCATATTTCGCCTCGCGATCGCGGTAGTGGCTGGGGTCGCGATCGCGCTGGAGGAGACCGAAGCTTTTTGGATTCGTCTCGGGAAACGATTCTGTGCTCACATGATCCACCGCGCGAAGTGGATGCCATTCTCGTTCGCCGCTGGCCGTCTCGATCATTAACCCATCGGAATCATGAACTTCCGGTCGAGGATCGTGGGATGTCGCCGGCTCCTGCTCGCCGCGCCAGAACATGCTGGTGAGTGGAGCAAGGCCCAAAACATCCTCCGATTTTCGGAAGAAAAGATGTGCTTCGACCGCGACCGTGGTCTCGAGACCGGGCTCGATCTTGAAACGATATGCGCCGGCGACGGTCGGTCCGTCCAGAAAAGCGAAGATCTGCATAGAGCGGGCGCCTTTTGCGGGTCGACAGAGCCAAAATTCCCTGAAGTCGGGGAACTCCTCCGTCAGACCTTCCCCGGTATCGATGGCGACCCCGCGAGCCGAGATCCCGTAAGCCTGATCACGGCCGAGAGCGCGAAAATAATTCGAGCCCACAAAAGAGATTACTTCATCGAGTCTCCCCGGATTGTTGAGCGGATAGAGCACCCGGAAGCCGGCGAAGCTCAGAAGCGTCTTGTCGCCCAAGCGTGCAACGAAAAAATCCGGATAGCGGAAGTATTTCTGCTCGAACGGAACTATACGGACTTCGTCAGCGCGCACTTCATGGATGACGACCGGTTGCTTGAACAGATAGCCCGGATGGAAGAACTGGATTTCGAAGGGCGATCGGCCGTGCCAGAGTCCTTGCTCCTGGCGGAAGGTGATATCGCGATAGGTATCGTAGTTCAGGTTGTGCAGGACTTCAGGCAGCGACATTTCGTTAGGCCGGAAAGGAGCGGCCGCTGCTTTCCGGGCTTGCCCGACCACTTTGCTAAAGACGTCATCTGGCGTGTTGGCGTGTGTCGACGGCCAGACCGCGAGGAAGAGGAGGAAAACCAGCCAGCGCGCCATCGCGCTAGAGCGCCACGCCAGAACGCTGGTGACGGTCGAAGATTGATACTTCGCGGAGCCCGAAATCGGACATCTTTTGGCCGAGACGCTCGAAGTTTTCGCCCTGCTGAACGTAAGAATGCGCGTCGGACGCGGTCGTGAAGGGGATTCCCAGCGCCATGGCCTTGCTAATAATCTCATCATGCGGATAGAGCTCCTTGACCGGCTTGCGCCAGCCGGCGGTCGATAGTTCGAGCGCAAGATTTGCATGGCGTATGGCGTCGAGAACGGCGTCGAGCAGACCGCTCAGATCCTTAGTCGGACGGAAGCCGAAAATCTTCACCAGATCGAGATGCGACATACAATCGACCAGGCCGCTCCGCGCCACCATACCGATCCGCTCGTAGTAATCCGCGTACACTTCGTCGATGTCGCGCCGTGCAAACTCGGCTTCCTGGCCCGCGTGATCGAAAGCCCAGTCGCCCCGGAGGAAATGGACAGAACCGAGCACGAAATCCAGGCGATCCCAGTTCGCCTCAACCCAGCGACGTCCTTCGGCAGAATGGACTGGGTCGTTGTCGAGTTCGATTCCCGCGCGGATTTTGAGATCGGGATTTGCCTCCCTCAGTCGATCGATTTCGTCGAAATCAACCCCGCGATGATAGCGATCGTGATCGGTCAGGGCAATCTCGCGCAACCCGATTTTGCGCGCGTAATCGGCCCACGGTTGGAGTAATTCCGGCGTGTAAGGCCGCAGCCGATGTCCCTGCGGATGCATGTGGTAATCGGAGAAAAGAACCGCCTTTGACCCGCTCATCTCGCGCACACTCCAGTGTCGGTCGTCACGGAGACGTGATCGATTTTCGCTGCGCATCGAGTTCTGGGTAAGCGGGCACCATGACTTCGACGGTAAACACTTTGCCCGGCACCAGCTCGCGCGTGGCGATCGTTTCCGAGTATTCGACGTGTTCCTTGGGATTAATGAGCAGGTTACCAGGCTGATCTGCAAAGGCCCGGTTCTCCGACCAACGGGTCACGACCTGCCCAGCGGAATCATGCAGCAGAATCTCGATCCGCTGATCGCTCGGAAAGGTGAGCTCGATGGCGCGATCGCCGCGGTTCTCGAGAATCACGTGCACCGGCAACTGCCGCACTTCGGAAAGGGAAATCGAGCTTTCGGGTAATTCCACCGTCAGGGAGAGACCGCGCAGTTTGCTGTTCTTGTATTCCGGAATTTTCTCCGAAGAACCGAAAGGATGAAAGATACGGCTGAGCCAGCTCCGCTTTTCCTCCGCCGGAGCCACGGAAGCCAGCGCGAGGAAAAGCACCGCGACCAGCAGGGACGTTCGTCTCATTCGCCCCCATAGGAGGCTAACGTTGCAAAAGCTGTCAAACCCTTTATCAATCCGGCCATGAGGAGTCTGCTCTGCGCCGCGCTCATCTTCCTGGTGTTCGGGCGCGCGACGGCCGGGCCGCAGCACTGCACATTTCGTGTTCATATCACCGCGAATGCGAAGGACGGCTCGGCTTTCGCCCAGCCGGTTCCGTCGTTCAACGGCGGCAAAGTTTTCATCGAGAAAACCCCCTGGCTCAGCGAACGCGACGTGAAAGCGTTTCGTCCCTACCATGCTGCGGACGGCAGCTACGCGGCGCTGCTGGAGTTCGACGATCATGGACGCACCGTGCTTGATACGCTCAGTGTGGAACGGCGCGGTTCGTCGCTATTTGTGTTCCTGAACGGGAGGGCGCTGACCGAATTGCTGGTTGATCGACGAGTGTCCGACGGGAAAATGTATCTCGCGTCTGGCCTGACGGAGGCCGACATCAAACTGATGAACAAGGACTGGAAGCTGATGGATGGGCGGAAGAAGAAATGAGTTGGCGAAGGTGCGGTCTATCGCTGTTTCTGGGTGCCATGATCACGATTGCCAGGGCAGAGGATGCTCCGCTCAATCTGGAGCTGCCGACCGATAACAAGGCGCTTCTGCGGGGAGACGGCGCCGATTTCTTCCAGGTCATCGAGCGAAATCTGCACGGGGTCATTTCCCATCCGTGGCAGGGCGGGCAGTATGGCTTTGTCCGCGACCCGATCGAAACCGGAGCTGGGACGGTCTACACGCGCTTCCACGAGGGGATGGACATCAAGCCGCTGCGGCGCGATGAACGCGGCGAACCTCTCGATGAAGTGCGCTCCATCGCCGAGGGCAAAGTCGTTTACACCAGCCAAGTAGCGGGCGCGTCAAATTACGGGCGCTATGTCGTGGTCGAGCATCGCTGGGGCGGCAGCCCTTACTACAGTCTCTACGCCCATCTCAGCACCATCGCAGTCGAAGCGGGTCAAGGGGTGCAGCAAGGACAAACGCTCGCCGTTATGGGTCATACCGGGACTGGGATCGATCGCGCGAGGTCCCACGTGCACGTGGAGCTAAACCTGCTCATCAATGACCACTTCGAGCAGTGGCATGACTCTCATTTTAGAAAAGATCCAAATCGTCACGGCATCTACAATGGTCTCAACCTCGCCGGCCTCGACTTGCCTCGTCTCATCGTCGCCCTGCGGGGAAATTCTTCGCTCACGCTGCCGGCTTTTCTCGCCAAAGAAGAAGTCTTCTACAAGGTGATTGTGCCCAATTCGCCTAACTTTCAATTAACCAACCGGTATCCCTGGATGGTGGCTGGTTCGCCTAACGAAAAACCGGCGGCTTGGGAAATTTCCTTTGCCCGCTCCGGTGTGCCGCTGCGCCTGACCCCAAGCAGCAAGTCGATCTCGGCCGCGGAACTTTCCTATGTGAAACCGGGCCCGGTCGATGGCCGCAACCTGACTCGTGGGGTTTTGGCTGGACGAGGATCGAGCGCCCGGCTGACGGAGAGCGGTCGTGCTCTCATGCAGCTTTATACGTTTCCAGACTGATCGCGTGAAGCGCCCCCTCAGCCGACGGCAGTTTCTCGGTCTTGGTCTGGTCGCACTGCCCGCGGCGGCTGGGCTGGATGGACGTTTCGTGGAGCCGACCTGGCTGCGAGTGAAGGAGCTCGATCTACAGCCGCAATCCAAATGCCGCTTCGTGCAGTTCAGCGATCTGCATTATAAAGGCGACGCCGAATATGCCGGCCAGATGGTCGCGAAGATTAACGAACTCGAGCCGGAGTTCGTTTGCTTTACCGGAGACCTAATCGAGGACGCAGCCTACGCGCCGGCCGCCCTCGATTTGATTCGCCAGATCAAGCGTCCCGTCTACGGCTGCCCCGGCAATTGGGATTACGGCAGCCGCGCGGATTTCCGGCTTTACGAAAAAGCGTTCCGCGCCACCGGCGGAGAATGGCTGGAGGATCGCAGCATCGTCTTGCCGCAGCACGACCTGGAGATTGTGGGCATGGGCTTGCGCGGTGTGCACGCGTTGGGCGAAGCGAAGGCCACGCGACAGCTCTTGCTCATTCATTACCCGATCCAGGCCGATCGGCTTGATGGGCGTCGCTATCCTTTGATTCTGGCCGGCCATTCCCACGGAGGCCAGGTGCGGATCCCGTTCTACGGTGCTCCGGTTCTGCCGTATGGCGTGGGCCGCTACCAGACCGGGCTCTTCGAGTCGCTGGGCGGGCCGCTCTACGTGAACGTTGGCATCGGCACCTACATGTATCCCGTTCGGTTCAATTGCCGGCCCGAGCTCACCGTCGTTAGGTTTTAGCAATTTATGCCGGTCGAATTTCTCCGTCTGCGTCGATTTCCGCCCCCTGTTTTATTGCTGCACTAAGAAAAAAGCCATCGCCAACACCAGGTAGGCTGCAAGGAGGAGAACTCCTTCGAACCAGGTCGTTTCACCATCCGTAGCGATGGCGTTGACAGTAAAACTAACCCCGGCGATGGCGACCAGTTCGAGTGGATTCTCGAAGACCAGGTTCATCGGGGTCCCAATGAAATAGGAAGCGACGACGAGAAGAGGCGCGACGAGCAAAGCGACCTGGATGCTGGAGCCGACGGTGATGCTCATGACGAGCCCCATCTGATTCTTCCGCGCGAAATAGATCGCCGCGACATATTCCGCCGCATTGCCGATGATCGCGAGTACCACGACGCCGAGGAAAAAGGTGGAGATGCCGAGCTGGCTGGCAGTCTGAGTGAGGGCGCCCGAGATTAGCTCAGCTTCCCAGGCCGTGAGAGCCGTGCCGGCGACGAGAACGCCGAGCGATCGCCAGACGGGCCATGGCGTGCGGTGCGTGTCCTCGTCGCTGCGCTGGAAGTCGAAGACATCACGGTGAGTGACGAGCGTGTAGATGAGATTGGCCACGTAAACGAGAATGAGAACCACCGCTACGCCGAGGCTCAGTCGCTCGTCGAGACGGTCGGTGGCGGAGCGGCTGAGAACGCCGCGTTCCGTATAGTCGAAGAGAGCAGGGACAAGGAGGCCAAGCGTAGCCAGGATGAGCAGGCTGGAGAGCAGCCCGGCGCGTTCGCGCTTAAAGGTCTGGCGTTCCCGTCCGATACTCCCGATGACGACCGCGAGGCCCAGTCCGAGGAGGCTGTTGCCGATGATCGATCCGGTGATCTGTCCTTTCACGACGCTTTGTTCACCGGCGGCAAGAACGAAGAGGGCCAGAATGAATTCGGCCATATTTCCGAAGGTGACATTGAGCAGGCCGCCGATGGCCGGGCCCGCGCGAGAAGCGAGATTTTCGGTGGCGCGGCGAATCCATTCAGCCAACGGCACGATGGCGAGAATGGCGCCGAGAAAGATCCACATCGGCCCCGCGCTGCTGAAATAATGCAGCGCGAGAGAGATCGGCACGAGTAAGAGGAGCCAGGTAAAAATCATCGCGAGTTCTTCGGTCGTTTTTCGAACCGTAGGAGGCGCGACCGCACATTTCCGCGGGCCTCCCATGCCCATCAACGGAATCGCGCTACGACCGGCGAGCAAGTTCCTCGATTTGACCGATCTGCCAAGCTGCGCGCCATTCGGGCGCGCTGCTGCGCGAGCGGATCCGCCTTTGACACGGATGGAAATGCCGCTAAATTCCCGTCCCCGTCGCCTCAGGGCGACAACGTATCAGGAGAGCCATCCGGCTCGTTGGCACTGAAATTATCATGCAAAAAAATCGCTCTAAACGTTATCGCGCGGCCGCCGAGCTGGTAGACCGCAACAAGTCTTATAGCTTCCAGGACGCGGTCAGCGCGCTGAAGAAACTTCCCCCGACTAAGTTTGACCAGACAGTCACGATGTCTTTCCGCCTCGGAGTCGACCCGAAGCAATCCGACCAAATGGTGCGCGGCACTTGTCCGCTCCCGCACGGCAGCGGCAAGCAGGTGCGCGTGCTCGTCTTCGCGCAAGGCGCGGCGGCGACGGCCGCCAAGAATGCCGGCGCGGAGTATGTCGGTTTCGAGGATTTGATCAAAAAATGCCAGGAAGGTTTCCAGGATTTCGACGTGGCCATCGCCACTCCGTCGGCCATGTCTGAGGTGCGCAAGCTCGGTAAAGTGCTCGGACCTCGCGGACTCATGCCGAATCCGAAGACCGGCACAGTGACCGACGACACGGCGAAAGCAGTCGGCGAAGTGAAAGCCGGCCGAGTCGAGTTCAAGCTCGACAAGAATGGCAACATCGCGGTGCCGATGGGCAAATTTTCTTTCGCCGAAGATCAGCTGGTCGAGAATGGCACGGCCATCATCGAAGCGGTGGTCAAGGCTCGGCCGGCTACGGCCAAGGGCCGTTTTGTCGAGGGCATGACGCTGGCCGCGACCATGTCGCCCGGCTTGCATGTCGATCCGTCTCCTTATCTCAGCATTTAATTTTCTCACCATGAGACCTGAAAAAGCCAATATCGTATCCGATCTTTCGGAGAAACTCAGCCGCTCGCCGTTTCTGCTGGTGACCGATTACCAGCGGATGAAAGTGGAACACTTTGGCGAGCTGCGTAATCGCCTTTCGCCGACCGGCGCGGAAGTGCACGTGGTCAAGAACAGCTTCCTGAAACGTGCCCTTGCGGAGAGCGACCTGCCGGATATCGCCGAGCAATTAACCGGTCAGACCGCGGTCGTGACGGGTGAGAACGACGTCGCGCCAGTCGCGAAAGTGCTGAAGGCTTTTGCGGCCGAATTCAAGATCGCCGCGCTTAAGATCGGCGTGGTCGACAAGAACGTGCTCTCGACCGCGGAAGTGGAAACGCTGGCCGATCTCCCGACGCGCGAAGTGCTCCTTTCGCAGTTTCTCGGCGTGCTTCTGGCGCCGGCGACCAAGTTGGTCCGCACTTTGAACGAACCGGGCGCCTCCCTCGCTCGTCTCCTCCAGGCCAAGGCCGACAAGGAAGGCCAACCTGCGGAGGCCGCGGCCTAACAATCAATGAATTTTGCCCGGCAGCCGCTGGGCGAACAACAAAACAAACAACACTGTCCGAGTCGATGGCTATCGGCTGTAATTTCCCGGGGGCTTCCGGGAGCGGCAATATGAGGAAACTAAAATGGCAGATATGAACGCAATTGTGGAGCAACTCAGCGGGCTGACCGTTCTTGAGGTTGCTGGACTGGTCAAAGATCTCGAGGAGAAGTGGGGCGTGAGCGCCGCGGCTCCGGTCGCCATGGCTGCGCCTGCGGGCGGCGGTGGCGCAGCAGCTCCGGCGGCTGAAGAGAAGACCACTTTCGACGTTATCCTGAAGGAAATGGGTGCCAATAAAATCGGCGTGATCAAAGAAGTGCGCGCCGCAGTGCCTGGACTCGGTCTGGCGGAAGCCAAGGCTTTGGTCGAAAGCGCTCCCAAGCCCTTGAAGGAAGGCGTGACCAAGGAAGAAGCCGAAGAGATCAAGAAAAAGGTCGAAGCGGCAGGCGCCAAGGTCGAAATCAAATAATTTCAATCTGTCGGCGGGCGCAGCGCAGGAACGCGCTTGCGCCCTCCGGCAGGATGTGGATATTTCAATCCGCGTTCCCCCAGGCCAGGAGTAGACCGAAGTATTTTTAATCCGCTCTCGACGGTAAATTTCAAGATTGGCAACGAAACGGTGGTGGTCTCATTGACAGACCGCCGTTTCGCTGCCACTTTGTCTGTCCGCGATTTCCGGCCGAGTCCGTAACCCTCGAACTCCTCACGGTCTGTCATCCAGGATCGTTGCAGGCTTTTTAACCATTGGATTGGTGCACCAGTTATGCCAGACCGTACTGTTACCGAGCGTATTCACTTTGGGTCGATCAAAGAGGCGATTGAACCGCCTAACCTGATCGAGGTTCAGCTCAATTCCTACGTCGATTTCCTGCAAAAAGACGTCCCAGCCAATAAACGTAAGAACACCGGCTTGCAGACCGTCTTCAAGGAGGTCTTCCCGATCGAGAGCTATGACGAAAAAGCGACTCTCGATTTTAGCCACTACGAGATCGGCGAGCCGAAGCTGAGCGCGCTCGAAGCGCAGCGCGAAGGTCAAACCTACAGCGCGCCGCTCCACGTCACTTTCCAGCTCAAGGAAGAGAAGGGGACCAAGGAAGAAAAAGTTTACATGGGCGAAATCCCGCTCATGACGCCGTCGGGCACTTTCGTCATCAATGGCGCCGAGCGTGTGGTCGTCTCGCAGCTCCATCGTTCTCCGGGCATCGCCTTCGAGTCCAGCATTCACCTGAACGGCAAAGTGCTTTACAGCTTCCGGATCATTCCGGATCGCGGTTCGTGGATCGAAGTGCAATTCGACACCAGCGATCTCCTTTACATCTATCTCGATCGTCGCAAACGCCGCCGGAAGTTTCTGGCCACGACCTTCCTTCGCGCTTTGGGCTACGGCCCCGACGAAGAGGTCATCAAACTCTTTTATAACATCGAGGACCTGAAATTGAGCGAGAAGCTCGATGAGGAAAGCCTCGCCATGAAGGTGCTGACCGCCGACGTCCTCGACGGTGAAGTGACGGTCGCACGTGCCTTTGAACCGCTCACCCTGGCGGTGGTGCGTAGCCTGATGTCGGAGCCACTGAACATGAAATCTGTGAAGGTGATCGACATCACCAACGACGACACGGTTGTCAAAGCGCTGAAGAAAGATCCGGCGCACGACCAGGAAGAAGCGCTCAAGGATATTTACCGTAAGCTGCGCCCTGGCGATCCACCCACCGTGGCCAACGCCCGCGCGCTCCTGAAACGTCTCTTTTTCGATCCGAAAAAATACGATCTCGGTCGCGTCGGTCGCTACAAGCTGAACCAGAAGCTCGGCATCGACGTCGATCTCAGCGAACGCATTCTGACCGACAAGGATTTCATCGCCGCGATCAAATATCTGATCAACCTCCGCCGCGGCGAAGGCACGCTCGATGACATCGATCACCTCGGCAGCCGTCGCGTCCGGACGGTGGGCGAATTGCTGGCCAACCAGTGCCGCGTCGGCCTCGCCCGCACGGAGCGTCTCGTCAAAGAGCGCATGACTTTGTTCGACGTGAACATCGACGGCATGACGCCGCAGAAGCTGATCAACCCGAAGGCGCTCAGCGCAGTGGTGCGCGATTTCTTCGGTCGCTCGCAGCTCTCGCAGTTCATGGATCAGACCAATCCGCTCGCCGAGCTCACGCACAAGCGTCGGCTCTCGGCTCTCGGGCCTGGCGGTTTGAGCCGCGATCGCGCCGGCTTCGAAGTGCGCGACGTGCATCCGTCGCATTACGGCCGGATCTGTCCGATCGAGACTCCGGAAGGTCCGAACATCGGTCTCATCAGCTCGATGAGCACCTTTGCCCGGATCAACGAATTCGGTTTTATCGAGACACCCTACCGAAAAGTCGATAAGGGTCGCGTGAGTGACCAGGTCGACTATTTGACCGGTGATCGGGAAGAAGCCTTCATCGTCGCGCAGGCCAATGCGCCGATGGATGAAAAAGGCCACTTCACGGGTGAAAAAGTTTCCGTTCGCTATCGAGGTGACTTCCTCGAAGCGGAGCCGAACAAGGTCAACGAAATGAACGTTTCGCCGAAGCAGCTCGTCTCCGTGGCGGCGGGTCTCATCCCGTTCCTCGAGCATGATGACGCGAACCGCGCGCTCATGGGCTCGAACATGCAACGCCAGGGCGTGCCGCTGATCGTTTCCGAGTCGCCGCTCGTAGGCACCGGACTGGAAGGCAAAGTCGCGCGTGATTCCCGCGCCGTGGTCGTTTCCACGGAAGCCGGCCGCGTGGCTTCGGTAACTGCGGATCAGATCGTGGTGACTAAAGACGGCGAAATGCCCGAGAGCCGCAAAAAGCTAAAGACTGACGAAGAAGCCGGAGTGCACGTTTATGAGCTGAGGAAATTCATGCGCTCCAACGCGGGCACCTGCGTGAACCAGAAGCCGATCGTCAAGAAAGGCCAGCATGTGAAGCGCGGTCAGGTCATCGCCGACGGCCCGAACACCGAACAAGGCGAGCTTGCGCTCGGCCGCAACGTGCTCGTCGCTTTCATGCCCTGGAACGGCTACAACTTCGAGGACGCCATCATGATCTCGGAGAAGGTCGTGAAGGAAGATATCTACACTTCCATTCACATCGATGAATTCGAAATCGGCGCCCGCGACACCAAGCTCGGCCCCGAAGAAATCACGCGGGATATCCCGAACGTGAGCGAAGAAGCGCTGCGCAACCTCGGCTCCGACGGCGTCATTCGCGTCGGCGCGGAAGTGAAGCCAGGCGACATTCTGGTCGGTAAGATCACTCCGAAGAGCGAGACGGAACTGGCGCCGGAAGAGCGTCTTCTCCGCGCCATCTTTGGTGAGAAAGCGGCGGACGTGAAAGATACGTCGCTGACGGTTCCGTCGGGCACCTACGGCATCGTCATGGATGTGAAAGTTTCCTCACGCCGCGAGATTGCGCGCGAAAAACTGACCCCCGCCGAGACGAAGCGCCAGCTCAAGTCCATCACGGAAGACAATCGCAAGAAGAAAGAAGAGCTCACCGAGCAACTGACCGACGCGCTTTCCAACGTCTTGTTAGGCGAGAAAATTCCGCTCGACGTGGTCAACGCCCAGACCGGCGAAATCATCATCCCGGCCAATCGCAAGATCACCAAGACGCTCCTGCGCAAGCTGGCGGTCGCTTACGATCACATTGAGATCGATCCCAGCCCGATCCGGAACAAGATCCGCGAGATCATTTCGCAGTATGAACATAAGTTCGCCGAGCTCGAGCTGGAGCGGGAACGCTCCATGGATCGCGTCGAAAGCGGCGATGACGTCGACCCCGGCATCATCAAGCAGGTGAAAGTGTTCGTCGCGAGCAAGCGCAAGCTGAGCGTGGGCGATAAAATGGCCGGACGGCACGGGAACAAGGGCGTCGTCGCCCGCATCGTGCCGGAAGAAGACATGCCCTACCTCCCGGATGGAACGCCGGTGGAAATCTGTCTCAATCCGTTAGGCGTGCCCAGCCGTATGAACGTCGGCCAGGTGCTGGAAACTCACCTCGGAGTGGCCGCCAAGGCGCTCGGCTTCAAAGTCGCGACCCCGGTTTTTGACGGTATCTCCGAAGCCAAAATCCGCGAGTATTTGAACGACGCTCAGAAGGTCGATGGTTTTAATTGGGTGCAGGAAAACGGCAAGGCTCGCCTCTTCGACGGTCGCACGGGCGACCCGTTCGATCAGGAAGTCGTGGTTGGCTACATCTACATGCTTAAGCTCGGCCACTTGGTCGCGGATAAGATTCACGCTCGCGCGGTCGGCCCTTACTCGTTAGTTACCCAGCAACCGCTCGGCGGCAAAGCGCAGTACGGCGGCCAGCGTTTCGGCGAGATGGAAGTGTGGGCGCTCGAAGCTTACGGCGCGGCTTATACGTTGCAGGAACTCCTGACCGTGAAGTCGGACGACGTGCAGGGCCGCACCCGCATCTACGAATCCATCGTAAAGGGCGATAACTCGCTCGAAGCCGGCACCCCTGAATCTTTCAACGTGTTAATCAAGGAAATGCAGTCGTTAGGCCTCGACGTCAAAGTCGGCGGCCAGGCGCCCAGCTTTCTCGAGAACGTTGCCTAACAATCTACCAAACTTAGAAAAACAGCTCTCATTATGAACGAACATTCCTGGCGGGAATTGGTGGGTGAAGAACGCACCGTGGGTTTCGATCAGGTCGCGATCGGCGTCGCCTCGAGCGACACCATGCGGTCCTGGAGCAAGGGCGAAGTGAAGAATCCGGAGACGATCAATTACCGGACCTTCAAGCCCGAAAAAGGCGGCTTATTCTGCGAACGTATTTTCGGTCCGACCCGCGACTGGGAATGCTCCTGCGGAAAGTACAAGCGGATCAAGCACAAAGGCGTGATCTGCGATCGTTGCGGCGTTGAAGTGACGCTCGCTCGCGTGCGTCGCGAGCGGATGGGTCACATCGAACTCGCCGTCCCGGTCTCCCACATTTGGTTCTATAAGTGCATGCCTTCGCGGCTCGGCCTCATGCTCGACATGAGCGCACGCCAGCTCGAACGCGTCATTTACTACGAGGATTACATCGTCATCGATCCGGGCAACACGCCTCTCACGAAGTGCCAGCTCCTCACCGAGATCGAATATCGCGAAGCGCAGGATCAATACGGCGAAGAATTCAAAGCCGGAATGGGCGCCGATGCGGTCAAGGTGCTTCTGGGCGAAATCGAACTCTCGAAGCTGAACAAGGAGCTCGAAGAAGCGATGGGCAACACGAAGAGCAAACAGATTCGCAAGAAACTCGCGAAACGTTTGAAACTCGTGCAGGGCTTTGCCTCGTCGCATTCGCGCCCCGAATGGATGGTGCTCGAAGTCCTTCCGGTCATTCCGCCGGATCTGCGCCCACTAGTGCCGCTGGAAGGCGGACGATTCGCGACTTCCGATCTCAACGATCTCTATCGCCGCGTCATCAATCGCAACAACCGGCTCAAGAATCTCCTCCAACTCAAGACGCCCGACGTTATTATCCGCAACGAAAAACGCATGTTGCAGGAAGCGGTTGACGCACTCTTTGACAACGGTCGCCACGGCCGCGCGGTCACTGGCGCCGGCAATCGTCCGCTCAAATCCCTCAGCGACATGCTCAAGGGCAAAGGCGGACGTTTCCGTCAGAACTTGCTCGGCAAACGCGTCGATTACTCGGGTCGTTCTGTTATCGTCATCGGTCCGGAGTTGAAGCTGAACCAGTGCGGGTTGCCGAAGAAGATGGCGCTCGTGCTCTTCGAGCCGTTCATCATTCGCCGACTCAAAGATCTCGGTTACGTGCACACCGTGCGCAGCGCGAAGAAGATGATCGAGCGCCAAACGCCGGAAGTCTGGGACATCCTTGAAGAAGTGACCAAGGGGCATCCGGTCCTCCTGAACCGTGCGCCGACTCTGCACCGTCTCTCGATCCAGGCTTTCGAGCCGCTCCTCATTGAAGGTGAAGCGATCCGGATTCATCCGCTCGTTTGTACTGCTTATAACGCGGACTTCGACGGTGATCAGATGGCTGTGCACGTGCCTCTTTCGGTAGAGGCGCAGATGGAAGCGCGGATGCTCATGCTGGCGCCGAATAACATCTTCTCGCCCTCGAGCGGCAAGCCGATTACCACGCCTTCGCAGGACATCACATTAGGCTGTTATTATCTCACGCAGAACCCGCGGCGGGCCGCTGGCGTGGCCGCGGAATCCCGTCTTCCTCTTTTCGATAACGCCACGGAAGTGGAGTTTGCGATGGCCGACGGGGCGGTGAAAACCCATGACCGGATTCGGTTGAAAAACCCGGACTTCGGCAGGGATACGATCTACGGCGACAAGGAAACACGAGTCATGGAAACCACCGCTGGCCGCGTGATCTTCAATGAGATCTGGCCCGACGGTCTCGGCTTCTTCAATAAAGCAGCCGGCAAGAAACAGCTCAGCGACATCATCTGGCGTTGCTATCAGGTAGCTGGCCAGGACGGTACGGTCGAGACACTCGACAAGCTAAAGGAACTCGGCTTCCGCGAAGCGACCAAGGCGGGCGTTTCGATCGGTATCTCCGACATGATCATTCCGAAGGAGAAAGAGCTGCAGCTCGCCAACGCCTACAAGCAGATCAAGCAGGTCGAGCAGCAGTATCGCAAAGGCATCATCACCGACGGCGAGCGCTACAACAAGATTATCGATATCTGGACTCACGCGGGCGACGAGATCTCCAACGTCATGTTCCGCACTCTCGAGCATAACGAGGGGCGAAAGGAATTGAACCCGGTCTACCTCATGGTCGATTCCGGGGCGCGTGGTAACCGGCAGCAGGTCAAGCAGCTCGCCGGTATGCGCGGTCTGATGGCCAAGCCCTCTGGCGAAATCATCGAGCGGCCCATTACCTCGAACTTCCGCGAAGGTCTGACCGTGCTCGAATACTTCATCTCCACCCACGGCGCGCGTAAGGGTCTGGCCGATACCGCACTCAAGACCGCGGACTCCGGTTACCTCACGAGGAAGCTGGTCGATGCCTCACAGGATGTGATCATCAACGAGATCGATTGCGGAACGGTCAACGGCATCACGGTGCGCGCGATCTACGAAGGCGACGAAGAAGTCGTCGACCTCGCCACGCGCATCGTCGGTCGAGTCAGTTGCGAAACCGTGGTCGATCCGGTGACGAAGAAAAAAGTCGTCAAAGCGAACCAGCTCATCGACGAGCCAATCGCGGCCGCCATTGAAAAAGTCGGCGTCGAGCAGCTCAAGATTCGCTCGGTGCTGACCTGCGAATGCGGGCGTGGCGTCTGTGCCTATTGCTACGGGCGGAACCTGGCAACCGGCCAGTTCGTTAAGCTCGGTGAAGCGGTCGGCATCATTGCCGCACAATCCATCGGCGAACCCGGCACACAGCTCACCATGCGGACGTTCCACATCGGTGGCACGGCGAGCCAGACCTTCAAACAGCCGATCATCAAGGCCAAGAACGATGCGGCGGTGCAGTTCAACGATCTGCGCACGGTTCAGGGTCTGGACGGCAACTGGATCGCGCTGAACAAGAATGGCTCGATCAGCCTGCATAACGAAGAGGGCCGTGAAATCGAGCGTTACAACATCGTGATCGGTTCGGTCATCTCGGTAGCCGACGGCGGCACGGTCAAGAAGGGCGAGACCTTCGTGCAATGGGATCCATACAACGTCCCGATTCTGACCGACAAGAGCGGTAAGATCGAGTTCCGCGACATGATCGCGGGCGTCACCATGAAACGTGAAATCGACGAAGCGACCGGGCTCATGGGCACGGTCATCATCGAGCACAAAGAAGATCTGCATCCGCAGATCGTCATCGTGGGCGACGACGGCGAAGTGGCCGCGAGCTTCTCGATTCCGGCCGGTGCGCACGTCATCGTGGAAGCGAATCACAAGATTCGCGCCGGCGCCTTGCTGGCCAAGACGCCGCGGAAAGTGGCCAAGACGAAGGACATCACCGGCGGTCTGCCGCGAGTGGCCGAGCTCTTCGAAGCCCGTCGTCCCAAAGACAATGCCGAGATCGCGAAGATCGACGGTGTTGTCGATATCGGCGGCACGGTTCGCGGTAAACGGAAACTTATCCTCAAGGACACCGAAACCGGTGCCGAGGAAGAGCATCTCATTCCGATGAACAAGCACATGATCGTCTTCAAGGGCGACTTCGTGAAAAAGGGCTCGCAACTGACCGACGGTCCGGTGGTTCCGCACGAGATCCTCGAGGTCTGCGGACCGCAGGATTTGCAGGAACACCTCGTGAACGAAGTGCAGGAAGTTTACCGCCTCCAAGGCGTCGAGATTAACGACAAGCACATCGAGATCATCGTCAGGCAAATGCTCCGCAAGGTGAAGATCACCGATCCGGGCGACACCTCGCTCCTCTGGGGCGATCAGATTGATCGACTCGATTTCGAGGCCGAGAACAAGAAGGTGGTCGACCAGGGCGGCAAGCCTGCGGAAGCGACCCCGGTGCTACTCGGCATCACCAAGGCTTCGCTCGAGACCGACAGCTTTATCTCCGCGGCTTCGTTCCAGGACACCACTCGTGTGCTGACCGAGGCGGCGACCTTAGGCAAAGTCGATCGCCTGCGCGGGTTCAAAGAAAACGTCATCATGGGTCACCTCATCCCGGCTGGCACCGGCTTCCCCGCCGTGCGCGAGATCAAGCTAGTCGAGCTCGGCGAACAGGTGGGTGCGCCCCTGATGGAAGAGCCGGAAGCCCAACCGGCGCTTGGCTAAAACAAATTCAATGCTGTAAAGATGAGGGCCGCACGCGAGTGCGGCCCTCATTGTTTCCAAAATGTCGATCGCAACTAAGACCGGTGACTCTGGCGAGACCTCGCTCATGTATGGACGGCGCGTGCCCAAGACGGACGTCCGCGTCGACGCTTACGGATGCGTCGACGAGCTAAGTTCCGCGCTGGGCGTGGCACGTGCCGCAGCAGGATCGTCTCCGGTGGCAGAACAAATCCTCGCCATCCAGAAGGAACTCGTCACGGTCATGGGCGAGTTGGCCACCGCGCCCGAGGATTTGGCGCGCTACGAAAAAGACGGCTACGGCCTAACGACCACAGGAATGGTGGATCGCCTGACCGGCGCGATCGACGAACTGGAGCAAGACAAGACGCTCTATGGCAAAGGTTGGGCCACCCCGGGCAATACGCCGTTATCGGCCGCCCTCGATGTCGCACGCACGGTTTGTCGTCGAGCCGAGCGCCGAGTCGCCGCCCTCGATGGCAAGGAGCATTCGATCGCCGAAGTGCTGCGCTACCTGAACCGGCTTTCCGATCTCTGCTGGCTCCTCGCGCGCTTCGCGGAAAAGCTATAGCGCCTGACAAATGTGGGAGGAGCCTTGATGCCCCGATCGGTTAACGCGCCGCGACAGTTTTCCGCGATCCGGGCAACAAGGCCCCTCCTACATTATTTCGGCACATCGTTCGAGTCTCCGAGATACTCCCATTCTTGCAGCGAGATCGGCACGTTCCCGTTCTTCCACACAAAATCGTGAAACGCGCGAAGGTTAAACTTCTCGCCCTGTTTCAGCCGCGCTTCTGCCAGCATTTTCAAGATCTGCAATTTTCCAATTTGATAAGTGATCGCCTGTCCTGGTGCGGTCGAAAAAGAGGTCGCTTCCTGCCGCGCCGTCGCGCGATCCATCGGCACCTTTTCTTCCAGAGATTTGGCCGCCTGTTCGAGGGTGAAATCGCCCAGCGCCAGTTTCACATCCACTTCCACCCGCAGCGCACGCAGCCGCATGAAGTTGTAGATGATTTCGCGCGAGTGCGGGCTGTCGTCGAAGAGCCCGGCCTGCAACATCATCTCTTCGGCGTAAAAGCCGATTCCCTCGTTCGCGCCCGAGTCGTAGTAATGCCGCCGAATCGGGTCTTCATGTTTCCAGGAAAGGCAGAGCTGACAATAATGGCCCGGGATTCCCTCGTGCACCGTCAGCGGTCGCGGGTCGGCTGCCGTGGCGCGCAAGAAATAACCGAGCTTCGGCGAAGGCGGCGGCACATAACGAATGCAGTTCTCCTGCAGCCGCGACGGCGAAGTGAAGTCATCAAGCTCGGTCAAACCTTCCATCGGCGCGAGATACGACGGCAGCGCGCGGAAAGTGTAATGCTGCAGCCAGTCCGGCACGGTGAGAATTCCGTGCGTGCCGAGGAAGTCGCGGATTTGCTGCTCCTTCGCGGCTTCGTCGCGTTGCCAGTTCTCGATGTTGGTCGCGAGCGCGAGCGGTGGGACGTTGCGATGGCGCTGCGTCTCGAACGCTTCAAACGCCACCGCGCGATCCCATTCCTGCCGCCCCATCGCGAGCAGCTCCTCGGGTGAATACGGATTGAGCGCCACCTTCTTGAGGAAAAACAGATACGCCTCGCGGCCGAGCGATGTTTGTTCGGGTAACGACGAAAGACGCCTCTGCAGGGCAGCCTGATATTTCTCGAGCGCCTCCGCTGCCTGCTTGGTCGCGTCGTTCAACTCCGCCGCTGTGAGTGTGGTCGACGGCTGTAACGCGGTCCCCATTTCCTGCAGGCGCGGCCAAATCTTGTCGAGCGCGGCGATCGCTACGCTCGCGAACGGCTTCGGCGGATTCGTTAGGTTCCCCATCGCGCTCGAGAGAATCGATGGGATGTTGGTGAGCCGAAGGAGGATCTCGCGGCTGCGCGCCTCGTCGTAGGGGCCTGGAACCGTCAGGGCCTCGACCACCGGCGTGAGGGTCTGGTCGAGATAGAAAGTCGGATCGCGTTGCCAACGCGGGTTGACCTCCAGCTCCCAACGCACCCGGGCCAGCGCCGATCCGACTAGTCGGTAATCAACCTGCTGCGGGATCGGCCACTGGCTAGCATCGATCTGTTTCCAGCGCGCCTCGAAATTCGCCAGGTCCGCGCGGCGTTTTTCAATCGAGGCCGCCGACCAGTCGCGCTGGCCGTCAGGGCGTTCCATCCGATTGACGTCGTCGCCGGTGTACGGCGCGAAGCGCGCCCGCCAACTCCAAAAATCCTGCGACAGCTTTGGCAAAGCTCCGTCGGCGGGTTCTTTGGCCGGCGTTTGGGCGTCGCTGATGTGAACGAAGAGAACCGAGAGTATGAAAATCGAGATCTGTTTC
>JBPCLK010000107.1:0-4298 GCA_051003355.1 Chthoniobacterales bacterium
GAACTATTCGCGGCATCTCTCAGGACGCCCGAAGGGCTCTAAGCCGTTCACCTTGCTCGATTTTTTTCCGAAAGATTTCCTGCTCGTGATCGACGAATCGCACGCCACCATCCCGCAGATCGGCGGCATGTACGAAGGCGATAAATCTCGCAAAACCGTTCTGGTCGAATACGGCTTCCGTCTGCCCAGCGCGCTCGACAATCGGCCGCTCAATTTCAAGGAGTTCATGGGGAACGCGAACCAGCTCGTCTACGTGAGCGCGACGCCGGCCGAATTCGAGATCAAGAACAGCATCGTTGGGAACACCGGATATTTTCCGCACAAGCGCGAGCGCATCGGCCAGGAAGAAGCCGTGCCTTTTGTTTTACCGGGGAAAGCGCCGAACGAACTCAGCCGCACCGACCAGCCGGCGAAAGAGTTCGACGTCCACACTCCCGGGATGCCGCTCGTGGTGGAACAAATCATTCGCCCGACCGGATTGCTCGACCCCAGAATCACGCTCAAAGGTTTGCGCAACCAGATCGACGACACGATCGAACTTTGCCGTCAGCGGGTGGAACTCCAGGAACGCGTCCTGGTCACCACCCTGACGAAAAGAACCGCGGAAGATCTCTCCGATTATCTGCGCGATGTCGGCCTGAAAGTGCGCTACCTGCACAGCGACATCGACACGATCGAGCGGGTGGAAATCCTGCGTGGCCTGCGCGCGGCCGAGTTTGATATTCTGGTCGGCATCAACCTGCTCCGCGAAGGTCTCGATCTTCCCGAAGTCTCGTTAGTCTGCATTCTCGACGCCGATAAAGAGGGCTTCCTGCGCAGCCAGACCTCGCTCATCCAGACGGCTGGCCGCGCGGCGCGACACATCAATGGCGAGGTTGTCCTTTTCGCTGACACCGTCACGCAGAGCATGCAGGCGCTCATCTCCATTTCTGATTACCGCCGCACCAGGCAGATGGAGTATAACGAGAAACACGGCATCACCCCGCAGACCGTCCGTCGCGCCGTGCAGGAGAGCCTGCACACTATTCTGCGCGGCCGCGAAATTGCGGCCTCAGTCGTGAACGAAGCAGGCGGCGATTTCAATCTCACCGAACTGCTGCGCGAGCTGGAAGACGAGATGCAACAGGCCTCGGCTAATCTGGAGTTCGAACGCGCGGCCCTCCTGCGCGACCAGATCATGGAAGTAAAAAGCGGCACTGGCCTAACGAAAATAGAACCGAAGCGAAAGCCCGTGAAGTACACACGCGGCTCCGGCCGCCGCCGTTCGCGGGTCTGATCGGCCACACTATTTACTTCCCGGGCCGGGAATCCCCGGATAATTTTACCCTACACCGCCGGAGGTATAAAGTTCCTCTCCCGCCCTTGGAATGAATCGCCCCACGACATTTGGTCTGCTCGCTCTGGTTATTATCGGAGTCGCCCTCGCGTTGATTTTCGTCGAGCGCCCCAGGCGAGCCGCGAAGGAATCAGCGTCACCTCGCGTTTCGAATAGCTCGACGAGAGGGGCCGACCTGACACAGCGTCGAGATGACGAGGTCATGCTGGGCGATGTCGCTGCCGTCCCGTTCCAGGAGATATACGGCTTGTTGTCTCGCCGTAGCGCCGCAGAGATTGCCGTTCTGGCTCAGCAATTAACGAGTCTTCCCCGCAGCCCCGCGGCCGAAGCAAAAGTGGCCTCCTTTTTCAAGGCCTGGGCCGCCCTGGACGCCACGGCCGCCTTCGCCAGCGCCAAGGATTTCCCTAAAGAGTTACGCGATGACGCGCTCGGCGCCGTCCTGGATGGCGTGGATGCCAGCGCGGCAGGTGCGCTCGTTTTATCCATCAACGAACTGCCGGAAGGCGCGATCTCGCAAAGCACGAAAACGGGCCTGCTTGCCCGCGCGATCGGCAAGTGGAGCCAGGCCGAACCTGCGGCGGCAGCGAACTTCCTCGATGCCCACAGAGGAAACGGCATGAGTTTTTCCCTGGCAGCAAGCGAGGTGGCGCGAAATTGGGCCGCCACGGATCCGACCGCAGCACTCGCCTGGGCTCGCCAGTCCGCCGGAAATGGTGATCGCTTTGCGCTTTCCGGCGCAATGCTTGGCTGGTGGAAGAACGATCCATCCGCAGCGGAAGCCTACGTCGCCACACATCTTCAGACGCTCGAAGATCGACAGCTCGCCAGCGCGTTAGCCTCTAACATTTTTTACGACGATCCGGAGCGGGCGAAAAAATGGATCAGCCAGTTGCCGGACAAGGAAGCACGCGAACAGGCGAATAACGTGCTCGCGATGACGTGGGGGTTCAGCGATCCCGCGGCGGCGGCGAATTGGGCGGCTACCTTACCCGAGAGCGAGCGCGCCACAACCCTGGCCACCTCGGTCGGTTTCTGGTCGGGTCAAGATCCAGTGGCCGCCGGACAATGGCTCGGCAAATACAACGGGCCGGGCCGAGACCAGGTGGTCGAAACTTTCAGTTCGAACATTGCCTCCAAGGATCCGGCCACCGCCCTTTCCTGGGTGGCGACGATTTCCGATCCGAAAACGCTCTTCTCATCCGCTCAACGCATTGCGGGCGACTGGCTCAAGCAGAACCCGCAGGCCGCGACCGCATGGATTCAAAACAGTTCGCTGTCCGCCGAAGTGAAAAGCCAGCTGCTTTCGCCAGCCCCCGGCCGATGAGACGCGCCTTGCTCCTCGCGACCGTTGTCGTGGCTCTGGGATTGGCGGGGCTTTGGCTATTCGCATCTCGAGACTCCATGTTCTCTCGGGACGCAAAGGAGACATCCAAGGTTAGCCACGTCATCAAAAAGAAGGATGAACGCTCGTCGAGTCTTCGCCTAACGAACAAAGGCCCGGAAAAGGTCAGACTGGGCAACGTAGCGAAGGTTCCTTTCCAGGAGCTCTTCGGGCTCCTCTCGAAACTGACGCCGGCAGAAATCGCGAAGCTGGCGGAGCAGTTGCGATCCTTGCCGCGCGGTTCTGCTTCCGAGGCAAAAATTGTCGCGTTCTACAAGGCCTGGGCTGCTTTGGATGCGGACTCGGCCCTGGCTTCGGCGTTGAAAATGACGGACGCCCAATCCCTGTCGACGGCGCTGGCCGCGGTTTTGCGAGGAGCGGACGCGGGGTTTGCCGGCAAGCTGGCCCACACGCTGCACGATTTGCCTAACGATCGCCTCTCGGTCGCCAGGAAAACGAGTTTACTTAGCAGCGCTGTGACGAAGTGGGCCGAGGTCGAGCCCATTTCCGCGGCGCAATTCCTGGACGCTATCGGAGCCAACGGCCTCGACTACATCACCGCTTTCAACAGCACGGCTAACGGTTGGGCCGCGCAGGACCCGGCAGCTGCGCTGTCCTGGGCGCAGCATCATCCGGATGGAAATGGGAATCTGGCTCTGCAAGGGGCGCTCAACGGTTGGTGGAAAAAGGATCCAAAAGCAGCCGAGGCCTATGTTGCGGCGCAGGCAGGAACGAATGGGGACAAGTTCATGGCCCGGTCATTCGCCGGCATGCTTTTCTCGGCCGACCCAGAACACGCGAGGGAGTGGATCAGCCAACTGCCGAGCGCTTCCGTTCGTGCGGAAGCCAATAGCGCGATCGCCCAGTATTGGGCGCTGGAGAACCCGCAGGCTGCAGCCGCCTGGGCCACCGACCTGCCCGCCGACGAACAGGGTAACTCGATCGGCGGGATCGCTTACATCTGGGGAAAACAAGATGCCAAAGCCGCCGGCGATTTTCTCAACTCGTTAGGCGGCTCGGTCCGTGATCAGGCAGTGGCCTCTTTCAGCGCAAGTCTCGCCTATCAAGAGCCGGCCAATGCCTTCACCTGGGCCGCCACCATCTCGGATCCGAACCTCCGCCAAACGTCCCTCGACGCGGTCGCAGGCGATTGGCTAAAGAACGATCGCATGGCCGCTGTCGCCTGGATCCAAAAGAGCTCCCTTCCCACCGAAGAGAAGAATCGTCTTCTCGCGCAGGCGCCCTCTCCCTGAATTGTCGCCGGACGTTCCGCCTAACGACCGATATCTTCGTCCCAGAGTTGCGGGTGCGCGGCGATAAATTGCGTCATCATTTCCACGCACTCGGACAGGTCGAGGTCGATCACTTCGACGCCGTGGCTGCTCATGAACTCCGGGCCGCCCGCGAAAGTACGGCTCTCGCCCACAATGACTTTCGGGATGCCGAACTGCACCACCGCGCCGCTGCACAGGTAGCAGGGCATGAGGGTGGAATAGAGAACGGTCCCGCGAAAACTTCCGATGCGTCCGGCGTGGCGCAGGCAATCGATCTCGGCATGCGTGACTGGGTCGCCCTCCTGCA
>JBPCLK010000108.1:0-19962 GCA_051003355.1 Chthoniobacterales bacterium
CAGTAGCGCCATCGTCACGACCGCGCCGAGCACCACGATGGGATCGCCGGGATTTGCGTGATAGACGACCTGCCCGAGGAGCCGGCGAGCGAAGACAATGACGCGAAGGCCCACGAATGACCCCAGCGCGAGCAGCACGATTGGTCGCCCGATGGCAGCGCGCAGAATGTGCCTGGAGCGCGCGCCTAACGCCACCCGCAAGCCGAGCTCTTTCATCCGGCGACTGACGTTGTAGGCCGCCATGCCGAAAATGCCCGTCACCGCCAGCATCGCTGCCAGGAATCCCATGACGCCCAGTGCTGCGGTCGCAGCCCGCGCCGGCGCGAGCACGCCTGCCATCGTGTCCGAACAGGGTTGGACAGTGATTTGCGCAGCAGGTTCGAGATTCGTTAGGGCGCGCTCCAGAGCGGGTGCCATCTCACTCGGCGTCCTCTGGGAACGCACGACGAAGACAGGCCAGCTCTCCTCGTTTTGCGATAACGGTAGATAGAGCGCCGGCTGGGGCGATTCCGTGATTTGGTGATACTTGCCGTCCTCGACCACGCCGACGACTTCTCTCAAGTGGTCGCGGAAAATGAAGCGTTGTCCCAGGGCTGGCGTGTCGCCCCACATCTTGCGCGCGAAGGTTTGGTTCACGATCGCGATATAGGGCGCCTTGGTCGTGTCATGCCATGAGACATCACGACCGTTGAGGAGCCGAGTGCCGGCCGCCTCCAGGTAGCCCGGCGAAATGGTAAAGTCGTAGGAGGCGAGAACAGAATGAGCGAGAGTGAACTCTGTCGTTCCGGGCGGGAAAACCGGAATTCCACGCAGGCCTCCGGTGAAAGGCACTCTTTGCAACGTCCCCGCCGCCGTCACCCCGGGAATGCCCCGCACTGCCGCGAGCATCGCTTTCTTTTTCTCGGATGGGACGTTGCCCCCTGGCAGCAAGCTGAAGTCGGTCTCGGCCAGCATCACCCCCTGGGGTTGGAAACCGAGCGGAGCATCCAGCATGCGCTCCAGCCCGCGCACCGCGACGAGCGAGGCGATGACGAGGAGCATGCAGATGGCAATTTGGCCGCCTAACAAAAAGTCGCTCAGACCAAGCCGCCGCCCAACGCCGCCCTGAGCCGGTCCGCTCTTCATTGCCTGCAAAGGGCTGCTTTGCCAGACTTGCCGCGCTGGAATCATTCCAAAGAGCAGTGCGCTGAAGACCGTGAAGATGAGAGCTGCGAGATAGACACGGGCATCCACGCTTGCGTTCAGCTGGCCATAGGGCGATTGCCACCGGCTCAGCAGATGGAGCAGGAGTGTCGCAATCGCCATTCCCGCGGTGCCGCCGAGCGCTGACAGGACCAGCGCTTCGATGAGTAGTTGCCTAACGAGACGCCATCGACTCGCCCCCAGCGCCACGCGCAAGGCCAGCTCCCGGCTGCGATCCGCCGCCCGCGCGGCAAACAGATTGGCCAGATTGGCGCAGGCCGCTAGCAGGACCAGGAGAGCGAGCCCGGTCACGCCGAAAAGAAAACCGCGAATGAGATCACCGTCGTCCGCGAAGAGTCCTGAACGCACGAGTCGCAGCGGCACGCCGGTGTCTGTCCTCGGATACTCCTCCGCCAGCTGCGCGGCGATAGCACTCAAGTTGTCCGAAGCCTGCTGTCGCGTCACGCCTGGCTTAAGCCGCCCCAGCACTGTCAAAGGCCAGCGTTTCCGATCTGCCAGCTCTTCCGCGTCGAAGTGATTCACGACGGCGATGAAATAGTCGGGCCAGACAAATTGCTCCGTGCCGTGAAACTGCGGAGGCGACACGCCAACGACGGTGAAAGGCTGTTTGTTCAGGCGAACGGTCCTTCCGACGACGCCCGGATCAGCATCAAAGGCGCTTCGCCAGAGACTGTCGCTTAGGACTAGGAAAGGCGCTGAACCCGGGCCGTGCTCATCCGCCGGTTGGAGGAGCCGCCCTAATTCTGGTTGCACGCCCAGCATTTCGAAATAATTGCCGGTGACCGAATAGCCGGAGACATTTTTGCCGAGTTCCCCCAGTACAATTTCCCGCCAGAATATCCGTCGTAGCCGGCTAGTTCGCTGAACGTTGTGTTGCGCTGCCGATAGTCGTGGAATGCAGGATATGACGTGGTCAGGAGCTTAAAGCTCGTCCACGGACCAAGACGAAGCTGATAGAGGTTTTGCGGATCGCTGACCTCAAGCGGGTGCAGCAGCACCGAGTTGAAGACCCCGAAGACAACGACGTTGGCTCCGATGCCTAACGTCAGCGTGATCAAGGCAACAAGAGTAAAGGCGGGCGACTTCCAAAGGACGCGCAGCGCATAACGAATATCCAGGATCAGATTCTCGAACAACGGCAGGCCTTCCTCGTCGCGCCATTCCTCGCGCATTGCTTCCACCGCTCCGAATTTCATCCGGGCCTGCCGGCGCGCTTCCTCCGGGAGCATCCCGGCGCGCTCGTTCTCCTTAGTCTGCGCCTCGATATGCGACTCGATTTCTTCCTGGAGTCTGTCGTCGCTTCGGCGGCTTATCGTGAAATTGAGGAGGCGGCTGGTGAAACGCTGGAAGGCTCTCATTCCAGCTCTCCCGCTTCGAATTCGAAGAAGCGCGCGATGATGGCGGCGGTCTGTTCCCATTCGCGCTTCTCGGCGCCGAGGAGTTTGCGTCCCACGCGGGTAAGCTCATAAAAGCGGGCCCGGCGATTGTTCTCCGAGGGGCCCCACTTCGAGGCGATGGCGCCTTCCTGTTCCAGCCGCAGGAGGACGGGATAAATTGTGCCTTGGTTAACCGACAGGAGATCTTCGCTGATCTGCTCGATCCGGCGGGCGATCCCGTAACCGTGTAACGGCCCAAGAACATCGAGAGTCTTCAGCACCATCAAGGCCAGCGTTCCCTGCAGCACATCCTTCTTCTTTTTCATCGCAAACCGTTTTTCGTTAGTCCATTTGGCTTACCAACAGGAGATTGTGCGTTTCTATTGGGAAAGCAACAGGTAAAACGACTCTTCGCCCTGAATCCACACACGAGTGACGAGACGGAGGACTCCTGCCTGCGTAGAGAGGGTGCGACCCTAACGGGATTCGAACCCGTGTTACCGCCGTGAAAGGGCGGTGTCCTAGGCCACTGGACGATAGGGTCAGGCGGAGCCGCCCAATATCGGAGAGGCGACCCCTGATGCAAGGAATTTCAGGCGCGCGGACCGGCCAGCCCAGTCAGCAGCAGCGCCGTGCGTGCGGTCGCGCCACGGTGTCGGTCGAGCACCGCACGGGCTCGGCGAACCTGCTCGGCTCTTTGAGTCTCGTCGCGCAAAAGGGCAGCCAGGATTTTCGTTAGGCTGGGTTCATCCTCCGCCTGCGATGCTCCGTCGCTCTCGATCAGGGTGCGAGCCAGGGCGGCGAAGTTTTCCATGTGGGGGCCGAAGACGACCGGGCGATCGGCTACGATCGCCTCGACGGGGTTTTGTCCGCCACCAGTGGTGAGGCTTTTGCCAATGAAAACCACGGTGCCCACCGCATACCAGTCACGCAGTTCGCCGGTCGTATCGAGAAGCAGGCAGTCGATCGCCGCGGCGGGAGCTGCTTCGCTCCGGCGCGCTGTTTTCAGCCTGGCACGCTCCAGTTGCGAAGTGAGTTCGCGGACGCGCTCGACATGGCGCGGCGCGATAATGAGAAAAAGGTCCGGAAACTCACGCCGCAGCTCCAGGAAAACGCGGGCCAAGACTTCTTCCTCCCCAGGATGCGTGCTGCCGGCGAGCAAAATGGGGCGAATTGGATCGATCCCGAGTGTTTGCAGGACGCCGCGCGGTCCATCTGGCCGCGACTGAGCGTTCTCCGGATCGAATTTGATGCTGCCTACAGGATGGATGCGAGACGGCTCTACGCCTAACGATTCCCAGCGCGCCGCGTCCTCCGGTTCCTGCACGCATAGCAGATCGAGTTTTTGGAAATATGGCCTAACGAATCGATTAAATTTACGGAAACGTCGCTCCGAGCGCGGAGAGAGCCGGGCGTTGACGAGGGCGAGGGGAATGCCGCGGTGATGGGCGAAACTGGCCATGTTGGGCCAGACTTCGGCTTCGACGAGCACGATGCGCACCGGCCGGATGAGCGCGAAAGCCCGGCGCATGATTGGCCAAAAATCGAGCGGCGTGTAGAGCACCTCCAGCCAGGCGGGCGCCAATCGCTGTGCGAGGGCGAAGCCGGTGGTCGTCGTAGTGGTGAGCGCGATGCGGAGCGCCGGCTCGCGCTGTTTCATGGCGGCCACCAGCTTGATCGCGATCATGACTTCGCCCACGCTGACGGCGTGCACCCAGGTGCGACGGTCGGCCGAGAGGGTGGTGCGAGTTGCGCGATCGTAGCGTCCCAGTCGTTGGCCGAATTTCTCCCGGTAATTTCCGCGCCGAAACATCTTCAGCGCGTAGCCGGGGAGCAGGACAAGCAGGGCCAGCGGGAAAAGGAGATTGTAGAGCAGGCGCATTATTCCGAAGCTTTGCGTTGGAGAAAAATGGTTTCCGTAGCCCCGTAAGTTTTGCGCCGGATCACTTCCCAGAACTCGGTTGCTGGCAGGCGCTCGCCCGGGCGTTTCTCGAGCACGAAGACACCATCCTCTGCCAGTCGCTCCGGCAAGCGGTCGTTGCGTAGGAGGAGTTTGGTAAAGGTGTCGCCCAGCTTGGAATTGTCGTAGGGCGGGTCGGCGAAGATGAGCTCATGCGGCTCGGCCGTGCTGGCGTGGCTGAGAAAATCGAAGACATCCTGTTTGCGAATCCTGCCCGTC
Organism: Chthoniobacterales bacterium; assembly: GCA_051003355.1. GTDB lineage: Bacteria > Verrucomicrobiota > Verrucomicrobiia > Chthoniobacterales > UBA10450 > Palsa-1392. Next base: position 4,759 of record JBPCLK010000108.1, read on the forward strand.
AGACCGGTCTCCGTCAGGTTGCGCTCGATGGCGGCGATGGCTTGCCGGTCGCTTTCCACAAACATGGCCGAAGCGGCGCCACGACTGAGCGCTTCGATCCCGAGAGCTCCCGTGCCGGCAAAGAGGTCGAGCACCCGCGCGCCGAGTACGCGTTCGCCCAGGCTGGAAAAGATGGCGCCCTTCACCCGGTCCATGGTGGGCCGAATCTCAGTCTTTGGAACGAAAAGGCGGAGACCGCCGGAGCTTCCGGCGATGACTCTCATGGCGACGGGCTCGGCGTGGCGGTGCTCTCTGGAATGACCTGCGGTGCAGGCGTGACCTCGTCTGGAACGGCAGGCGAGGAAGAAATCAGAGCATCGTTAGGTGAAGGCGTGGTCGGCGCGGGAGTCAGTGACGGCGCAAGGGTGGGCGAAGGCGCCGCTTTTTCCTGAGGTTTGTTTTTCTTCTTCTTTGCGTGCCCGAAAAGACTGCTGATGACGCCGCCGAGATCCCGCAAGTCGCGGCCGACCAGTTTATCCATGAGGTCGGTCTTCGGTCGTTCTACCGTCCCGTCGACGTTGAAATCGACCGCGGCGTAACCGGCTGGTTCTTTCAAGGGCTGGAAGTTTGCCCGGATCGGCGAGAAGAGTTGCCGCCGCACCTTTTCGTTCAAGGCCAGTTGGGAATCGAGATGCAGTTTGCCCTGGAAACTGATCGTACCCGTGGCCGTGAGCCGAATGTTAGGCGAGCGCAAGAGCAGCTCGTCGATCGTCACGATCCCGGGGTTGATGTGATATTTCACCTCGGCCTGCTCGAGCTGCAGCTGCATTAGCTCGTCGATCTGTAAAATCTGCCCGAGAGCCACGAGCAGGCTGTATTGCTGCAATTTGCCTTCGCGGAGAATGATTTCACCCTCGCCGCTAAGCGCGTTGCTGTCGGCGGTCTTGCCGGTCGCGTTGAGGAATCCCTCCAGTTTGCCCTGGATCATACCAGGCGGGCCGCCGGCATTGGCCACCAGTTTCTCTGCCTGGAGCTCGCGAAATTTCACCGTGGCGGAAAAAGGGGAATCCTCCTTCTGAAGCTGCATTTCGAAACGGCCGCTAATCGTTCCACCGGCGGCCCTGGCGGAGATATTGGAAAAAGCGAGTTGGGCCGGGTCGTAGCGGAGAGGTGACTCGAGATCCTGGATAAAGAAGCGATCGCGCAGTGAAATCTTGCCGATGCTGGTGTTGCCTTTGATCTCAGTCGCCGTGCGGAAGGCCGAGCGAAAATCGAGCTCCTGGAACTTGGCCACGACGTGTCCGGCCGAGTCGAGGAAAGTGAAGGAGCCGTCCCTGAGGGTGACGCGTTGCACTTCCGGAGTGAAAGAATCGGGTGTCGGGGCGTAGACGGGTTCGTTAGTCGCGGAGACAACTTCGGGCGTGGTCCGGGCGGTCGTAGCCGGTGTGGTGCGGATGGCGTTCCCTGGAGGAGGAGCGCCTGCGGCAGTGGTCGTGTCGACAATTTTCTCTCTCTTCTCGGGCGGGATTGTCGGGAGGCGCCATTTTCCGGCGGAATTTTGCGCCCAGACCACTTCCGGCTGGATGAGGTAGGCCTGCCGAATGACCAGCCGGTCGCTAAAAATCGACCAGAATTGTACCCGGAGCTGGAAACTGCGCGCCTTGAGAAAGTAGCCGCTCCCTTTGCCCGGTTCCTGGGGGATGGTGATTCCGTTGAGTTTCAGGCCGCTCCACGGTGTGATGCTGATCTGGCGCAGACTCAACGGGGTGCCGAGACGCTGGCTGAGTTCCTGCTGAATGCGATGGCGCATGCCTTGTGATTGCACATACAGGTTCACCCCGATGAGGACGACGCAGGCCACAAGCACGACTCCGCCCACGATCCAGAGCAGAATGCGTTGCAACGTTTTCACCCCGGAGAAACTACGCAAGGCGCGATTGAAGAAAAGATGAAACCAGCCTAACAAGTTAGCCTTGCCCAAGACCTGCATCATTTTGAACCCGGCGGCCCGCGGTGAGCGAGCCCGCCACGCGGAAGAGAAGCTGCGTTCCATCTGCGGCGATGCTTTCATTTGCGCCACGCTGCGGGCGGGGGACGCCGAGCATCAGGCGCGCGGCGCCGTGAAGGACGGCTTTGACCGGATCGTGGCGGCCGGTGGTGATGGGACGATCAATGAAGTGGTCAATGGTATTGCTGGCGCCGACGTTTCGCTGGGACTCATGCCGATGGGCACCATGAACGTCTTCGCCAATGAGCTGGGATTGCCCGCCAATGACCTGGGGCGTTGTTGGGATGTCATCTGCGGAGGGCGGACGCGGCTGGTAGATTTTCCCACGGCTAACGGAAAGCATTTTGTGCAGCTGGCGGGAGTCGGGTTGGACGCGCAGGTGGTGAAAGAAACCAGCGTCAACTTTAAGAAAAATTTCGGCCCGCTCAGCTATCTCATCTCGGCGGCGCAAATCGCCGGCCGCCGCCCGCCGCGCCTGTTGATCGAATCGGCGGATGCTGTGACGGAAGAAGGATCCTTCGTTCTGGTCGGTAACGGGCGGCTTTACGGCGGTCCGTTTCCGTTTTTCAAGCATGCGGTGATCGACGACGGGCTCCTCGACGTGCTCGTCTTTAAGCAGCTCGGCTACATCGAGCTGATCAAGTATTTGCAGAACGTCATTTTTACCTCCGATATCACGACGCGGGAGGTGGAGTATTTCCAGACGAGGCGCTTGCGAGTGAGCAGCGCGGAGGAGGTTCCGGTGGAGTTGGACGGCGAGTTGATGGGCAGCTGTCCGGTGGAATTTCGAATGCCGTCTCGTCGGCTTAAAGTTCTCGCTCCCAGTGTGTAAGGAAAATGTGTTGGCAGGCGCTGCGCGTCATCGCGCGCCCCAAAGCGTTCGAAAGGCTATTTCCCAATGACAAGAAAGAGCGTTTACGATATTTTCGTTTTATGCGTCTCTCCGGTCGGAAAGCCTCATCCTACGCCCCGCGCTGGACGCCGCGGCAGCGGGTTGTCTTGCTTTCGCTGATCGGCGCCAATTTCACCTTTTTCCTGGCCCAGCTAGCCTTGCAAATCACTCGGCCTGGCCTCGTCGCTGAGTATCTGGGCCTGAGTTACGCGGGTATCGACCAGGCCTACTCCTGGCAATTCTTCAGCGCCATGTTTCTGCATGCGGGCGTTTTTTCGTTCGTGGGCAACCTTTTTGTCCTCTACTTCCTCGGGCGCGACGTCGAATCGATTTTCGGGCAGAAGCACTTCCTCTATCTTTATTTCGCCGGCGTGATCGCGGGTGAACTTGGCCATCTGTTTCTGATGCCTTCTACGACAGTGCTTTTGGCTGCTTCCGGGGGTGTGGCGGCAGTGGTCGTCGCCTTTGCGACCCTTTTGCCGGAGTTGGAGCTGAGCCAGTCGTTATTCTTTGTTTTTCCCATCAAACTGAAGGCCAAGTATCTGGGCTCGGCACTCTTCACGGCCGGAATTCTTCTCGTGATCTTAGATCGGGAAGGTGTGGTGGCCCACAGCGCATGGCTGGGCGGCGGCGTGGCCGGTTGGCTTTACGCGCACCTCCTCGGGTTTGGCCGACCTTCTTTTGTGCAGCGCACGCTGCGGCAACGACGTCTGGAAATCGACCGGCGACAGCAAATGTCTTTCGACGAGTTTGTCGCCTCGGAGCTCGATCCAGTGCTCGAAAAAATCTCGCGTGAGGGCATGGGCAACCTCACCCGGCGAGAGCGCCGGACGCTGGCGCAAGTGCGCGAGAAGATGACCGAATCCCCGCAATAGCGTGGCGGTCGCAGATTCGTTAGGCGAAGTCTCCGGCCGGATTCGGCCAGCTCAGGTCGAGGCCGCGCTGGAAGCGCTGGCCGCTAATTGGCCGGCTGAGGCAGCGCCGTTGCGGGAGGTCATGGCCCAATTCCCGTTAGGCGAGACGGCTCTTTTCCATCTCCTCTCGGTTTCCAGCATTTGCGGCACGCGGCTGGCGCGTCATCCCGAGATCTTGCTCTGGCTTGCCCAGCCGGAGATCGGCGCGGATCGGCGCGGCTTCGGGCGCATGCTGACCGATCTGCATAATCTGGCGGGTTCCACTCCGCTGGCGGAGAATAATTTTCGCGTCCTCCGTTTCTGGAAAGGCCGGGAAATGGTCCGTATCGCGCTGCGCGAGATCGCCGGAGTGGCGCCGCTGGAGGAAACGCTCATCGAGCTATCCCAACTGGCGGACATTTGCCTAACGACAGTTTTCGACCATTGGAACCGCGAACTGCGCCAGCGCTGGGGCTCGCCGGAGAGCCAGTTCGCGGTCATCGGAGTGGGAAAGCTAGGCGGCCGTGAGCTGAATCACAGCTCGGATGTCGATCTCATCTTCGTCTATACCGACGAGGGCCAGCTCACGCCGAAGTTCAGCTATCACGAGTGGTTTACGCGTCTCGGGAACAAGATCATCGAGACCTTCGCAGCCTCCGATTCGGCGGGCTCGCTTTTCCGGGTGGATTTGCGTTTGCGGCCGGAAGGGAGCGCCGGCCCGCTCGTTAGGTCGCTGGAGAGCATGGAACATTACTACGCCGGATTTGGAGAAATGTGGGAGCGGCTCGCACTGATCAAGGCGCGCTGGATTTGTGGCGACCGTGAGCTGGCCTACGATTTTCTGCGTCAGTTGCAGCCCTTCGTTTTCCCGAAAAGCCCGACCCCCGACCTGCTCGACGAAGTCGCCGCCATCAAGACGCGGATCGAGCGCGACATCGTGGGCTACGAGGACCGCGAGCGCAATGTGAAGCTGGGTGTCGGCGGCATTCGCGAAGTCGAGTTCGTGGTGCAGACGCTGCAACTGCTGCACGGAGCGCGCTATCCCTTCTTGCAGGAAGCCGGCACGCTCAAGGCCATTCGCGGCCTGGCGGAACTGGAGTTCTTGCCTAACGATGACGCGGTCAATCTCGAGCAGGCCTACCGTTTCCTGCGCCGCGTCGAACATCGCCTCCAGATCGAGGCCGAACAGCAGACCCACACAGCGCCGGAGGAAGGCGAAGCGCTGCGCGTCCTGGCGCAGAGTCTCGATTTGGCCAGTGGGCCGGGTTTGCTGGCGAAACTTCGTGAGCAGATGCAGCGGGTGCGGGCCGTCTTCCAGCGTGTGGTGCGGGGCGTCGCTCCGGCAGGAGACATGTTAGCGGCGGATTTCAAAAATTTCCGCGACGACGCGCAGGCGGCCAAGATGCTCGCGCAACTTGGGGAAAGCGCGGCTGGCTTCCATGTCGCGCCGCGCACTCGACAGATCTTCCGCAAGCTCCAGCCGCTCGCGCTTTCCCGATTGACCCGGGCCGCGGATCCCGACGGCGCGCTCACTCTCTTCATTCGCTTCGTGGAAGCATACGGATTTCGCAGTCTGCTCTTCGAGCTGCTCACGTCGAATCCGCGGCTTCTGGAATTACTAATCAAGACCTTCGACGCGAGCGCGGCGGCCGGGGGCTGGCTGGTGCGCCGGCCACAATGGCTCGAGGAGCTGACGCGCAGCGGAATGCTCGATCGGACCTTCAGTGTGGCGCAACATTTGGAACGCCTCGACGCGTTAGGCGCGACGCCTTCCGATCTGGATCCGGTCCGCGTTTACCGTCAGCGCGAGTTGCTCCGCATCCTCCTGCGTGACGTGCTTGAGATTGTTCCGCTCCCGCAATTGCTCGAGGAACAGAACGATCTCACGGAAGCCTGCCTCCTCTTTCTCGACGAACTTCTGAATCCCGATTGGTCGCTCACCATCGTGGCCATGGGCAAGTTTGGCGGACGAGAAATCGGCTACGGCGCGGACCTCGACGTTCTCTTTATTGGCGAAGATCCGCGTGCCGCGCAGAATCTGATCACGACCTTCAGCCAGGCGAGTGCGGAAGGACGCTTGGGTGTGCTCGATGCGCGGCTGCGACCGGATGGCGAGCAGGCTCCGCTGGTCTGCTCACTGGAGACTTTCCGGCAGTACTACGAAACCCGGGCGCAGTTTTGGGAACTGCAAGCGCTCACTCGCCTGCGCGCGATCAGCGGTCCGCTCCGTTTTGAAGTAGAAGCCCTGGCCAAGGAAGTCTGGCGCGAAGCGGGTGGTCGCGACGATCGCGTGAGCCAAATTCAAAGCATGCTCGTGCGCATCGCAAACGAGCGGGGGAGCGGGAATGACTTTTTCGATTTCAAGACGGGCATCGGCGGCATGATCGAAGGCGAATTTTTAGTGCAGGCGTTGCAGATGCAGCATCGCGTCTGGGAGCCGAACACTCTCGGTGCAATCGAGAGACTGGCGGCCCGCAACATCATGGAAAGGAGTGACGCCGAAAGTTTGCGCAGTGCTTATAATTTTCTGCGGCGTTGCGAATCGGTCTTGCGACGTTTCGAGCAACGGAGCGTCTCGACCCTGCCTGTGACGCATGAGGAAGAGGATCGTTTCGCGCGGCGGATGAAGTTTGCCACGATCGAAGATTTCCGTGCTCCCTACGGGCGGGCGCGGGAGATGATTAACTGGCTCCGCTTGCGCTACCTGGTCGAGTAGCCGATCGCGGTCACTCAGGCTCGTCCGAAGAGTCTGGCGACTTGCGCGAGCAACCAGAAACTGACTGCCAGACTAACGACCAGGATGACCGCGAGCAGGACGAGAACGAAAATGACGAAGATCCAATCGCTCTTGGTCGAGCGGCGTGGCGCCGCGGTGTAATTGCGCAGCAGATCGTAATTGCGGGCGTTTGATTTGAACCAAAAGGAAAATGCGTCACCCGCGATCGGGACGATGCCGATCGCTTCGTTGATCAGGATATTGAGTGACATGCGAGCCAGAAGAATTTTTGGCAGGCCGCGTCGCGCGGCCGCGATCAGGGCCATGGCAGAAATGAAGGCGGAACCGGTGTCGCCCAGTCCCGGGAGCAAACCCATGAGCGGGTCCAATCCGAAGCGAAACTTGGTCCCTGGAACGCGCAGGAAATTATCCATGATCAGCGCGAGCCAGCGAAAGAGCGGCTCGACCTCAGAGTGCTTTTGTTTTTCCTCCGGCGGGAGGACTTCCCACTCGACTTCCTGCGCTGGTTCCGATTTTGGCATGGAAAAGAGGCAGCTACGGCCACCGCAATCCGCTTAACCCGGGATCTCTTTGAGCATTTGCGCGTTAGTCGGGAATTTCTTCACGAACATGAGCAGACGCTCGATCGCTTCGACCGGTTTGTGACCGGCGAGACCGCGACGAATGAGATTGATTTTGTCGAGTTCCCAAGGCTGCAGGAGCAGTTCCTCGCGCCGGGTGCCGGACAGGAAAATATCGACCGCGGGATAAGTGCGCTGGTCGCTGATCTTGCGATCGAGCACGAGCTCCATGTTTCCGGTGCCCTTGAATTCCTGGAAGATGAGTTCGTCCATCCGGCTGCCCGTCTCGATTAAGGCCGTGGCCACGATGGTCAGGCTGCCGGCTTCCTCGGTGTTTCGCGCGGCCGCGAAAAGCTTCCGCGGGATTTCCATGGCCCGGGCGTCGATACCGCCGCTCATGGTGCGGCCGCCGCCGCCCGTCGCGTTGTTGAAGGCGCGGGCCGTGCGGGTGATGGAGTCGAGGAGAATGAAAACGTCTTTGCCGGCTTCGACCAGGCGCTTGGCCCGTTCCACCGCCAACTGTGCGATACGGGTGTGGCTCTTGATGTCGCTGTCGTTCGAGCTGGCCATCAACTCCGCGCTCGGGACGGTGCGCCGAATCTCAGTGACCTCCTCGGGACGCTCGTCGACAAGCAGGATGATCAGTTTCATCTCCGGGTGATTCTTCACCACCGCGTCGGCGATGTGCTGGAGAAGGGTCGTCTTGCCGGTGCGCGGCGGAGCGACGATCAGACCGCGCTGGCCTTTGCCTAACGGGGTCATCAAATCCATGATCCGCGTGGTGTAACGATCCGGTACGGTTTCCAGCGTGATGCGCTGGTTGGGATTGATTGTGGTCAGCTCCTCGAAGGGCCGAAGATCCTGATATTTGGTCGGCTCTTCGTCGTTAATCTTGAGCAGGCGGGTGAGCTGCGGGCCGCGATTGCCGCGGCGGGTTTCGCCGTGCACCCACATGCCGTCGCGGAGTTGAAAACGCCTGACGATCTCGGGCGTGACAAAAATATCCTGCGGGGTCTGGACAAAATTGCGTTTGGCGTCGCGCAAAAAGCCAAAGCCTTTTCCGGAAATCTCGATGATGCCTTCGCCAAACTCTGGTTCGCGCAGAAGTTCGCCGTTTTGCTGTCCGCTCTGCGAGCGTTCCCGCTCTCTTTCACGTTCCTGCTCACGCTCTTCGGGCGAACCTCCGGTTTCCTCGGTGACTTCCACAAACTCCTCCGCCTCCTCGCGGCGGCGCTCGCCTTCGCGGGAAGGGTCTTCTTCGCCAGGTGGCTTTGGCTTCTCATCGCCGGAATTCGAATTGCCGGACGCGCGCCCCGCTTCTGGACGTCGTCCGGAACGGCGGCGGGATGGACGGCGCCTCCGGAATGGGGCGCTCGGTGCCTGCGTAGTCTCTTTTTCCATATCTTCGCTCATAATTGAAACCGGCCTTGGGCAGAGACTGCACGCCAGAGGTGCAGCTCGCGTTTCTCATGCTGGCAACTTCGCCAGCAGCTCTTCAGGAATATCTAAATTGGAATAGACGTTTTGAACGTCGTCGTCCTCTTCGAGGCCGTCGCAGAGTCGGAGGACTTGCTGCGCCGCCGTTTCGTCGGTGACGTGGACAGTCGTGTCGGGAATGAAAGTAAACTTTTGCCCATCAATGGTGACGCCCGCGTGTTTGAGCGCCTCAGCTACTGCGTAGAGCTGATCGTGGGAAGTGAGAATAACATACTCTTCTTCCTCGATTGTCAACTCTTCCGCCCCTGCTTCCAAGGCCAGCTCGAAGAGGCGCTCCTCCTCAATCGTATTTCGGGTGACGGAGATTTGTCCTTTTTTATGGAACATGTAGGAAACGCTCCCGCTGCTCGCGAGATTACCGCCGTTTTTTGAGAAAAGGCGGCGAATTTCCGCTGCAGTCCGGTTCTTATTATCCGTCGTCGCTTCTACGATCACGGCCACTCCGCCTGGAGCGTAACCTTCGTAGACGATTTCTTCATAATGTTGCGCGTCGACGCCTTCACCGGTGCCCCGCTTGATGGCGCGCTCGATATTGTCGTTCGACATGCTTTGCGCCCTGGCCATTTCGATGACGCTGCGCAGCCGGGCATTCCCAGCAGGATCACCGCCGCCGATGCGGGCCGCGACACTGATTTCCTTGGAAAATTTGCTGAAAAGCGTGCCGCGCTTCACATCGAGCGCGCCTTTAGCACGCTTGACCTTGGACCACTTGCTATGTCCCGCCATGGAATGGGGCTGTTTTCAGTTGCGAAGAAGAATGTTGCCGGAAGGACCTGCCTTGCGCGGGGGAGCGGAACAGGACGCCGGGAAAACTGACGAGGAGGCAATCCGGAACGCCCATTGAACCTCAACGTCTCCGCCTTGTCAACCCAGTCCGCATCCAACCGGGATCGGGTAATAAATGCATCTAACTCACCCTGCCACTCGTCTTAGTTTCTGTGAGTATGAGTTTTACGGAAACAATCAGTAGTCGGCGAGGCAGAGTGGCGGCCGGCCGCGAGAATGTGCGGACTAATCCTTTCTTGCGCAGTGCTAATTTTTCGGTTTGGTGCGTGTCAACGTGGCGATACACCCTTCCAGTCTCCCGCAAGACTCGCCCGCTCCGGAAGGGAAGGGAACACGAGTTCTCAAAGAGGTGGACGTGGAGTTGGTGCGCCGGATGAACGACGGCGATGAAGCTGCTTTCGCCACCTTTTATGATCGTTTTTCGCCAGGGCTTTTCTCGATGATTTACGCGATTCTGCGTGATCAGAAGGAATCTGAAGATGTGCTTCAGGAGGCATTCGTGCAGATGTGGAAACGCACGGGCAGCTACGACGCGACTCGCAGCAGCCTCTTTACGTGGGCCGTCATGATTTCCCGGCATAAGGCGATCGACCGGCTGCGCTCCCGGCAGCGGCAATCGCGCCTGAGCGAGGCGGTCGCGACGGAGGCGAGTGTCATCATGACTTCCGCACCCGAGGAGAGAGCGGACAACGCGCTGGCCCGGCATGACGAGCGCGAACGAGTCCGGCAGGCGCTCGCACAATTGGGCGATGCGCAGCGCGAAGCGATCGACTTGGCCTTCTTTGCTGGGTTGACCCAGACGCAGATCTCGGAACGAGTTGGTGCGCCGTTAGGCACGATCAAGGCGCGGATCCGGCGCGGTTTGCTGGCGCTGCGAGACGTGCTCGGAGGGATTTCATCGTGAACGAGCAACTCGAAGAGCAGGCTTCACTCTACGTGCTCGGGCTTCTCGAAGGAGAGGAAGCGACGACTTTTGCCCGGCAGCTGGAGTCTGATGCCGAAGTGCGACAACTGGTCGATGAACTCGACGCCGCGGCCGCCGCCATGGCGCATGCCGCTCCGGAGCGCCCTTTACTGGCGGATCTGCGCGAGCGAGTGCTTTCCCAAGTGCGGAGCAATAAAACGGTCGCTTTCCCGCGTCGTTCTAATTGGCTTCCGTGGGCCATCGCGGCCTGCCTCGCCCTGACGTGCGCTTATTTGATCGCCGAGCGGAGCGGTATGCATAAGCGCATCGCGCGGCTCCAGCAGCGCGACATTCTTTCGCAGGTCCAGATCGCCTCTCTCAGCTCCAAGCTGGAAAGCGCACCCGATGCTAACGCGGTCGTGGTCTGGGACGACAGGAAGCAGCGCGGCGTGCTGAAAGTAACGAAACTTCCGCAGAACAAAGAGGACCACGATTACCAACTCTGGCTGGTTGATCCCAGTTACAAGAATCCCGTCGATGGCGGCGTCTTCCACGTTTCCAACGACGGGTCGCTCCGCATTCCATTCCACCCTGCTGAGCGAATCAAGGAAGCCAAAGGATTTGCCATTAGCCTCGAGCGTAAGGGTGGCGTGACCAAGGCGGAAGGGCCCATCGTCCTTCTAGGGAAATGAAGCAGCTGCTAGGCTTCATTCTGATTCCCCTCTTGCTGGTCGGGCCGGTTAGCGCCCATTCTCCTCTGGAACGCACGGAGCCGAAGGATGGCCAAAGCTTGTCCGCGTCTCCGGCGGAAATTCGGATGTGGTTTGGTGAGTCCATCAAAGCCGGCTTGAGCACCTTCAAGGTGCTGGATTTCTCCGGTAAACAGGTCGACAAGCATGACCTGCGCGCTGACGAAAAAGAGTCGGGTCTCGTGCGGCTCTCACTGGCAGAAAAGCTACCGGCAGGAACCTACAAGGTCACTTGGAGCGCGGTCGCGCAGGATATGCACGTAGGCAAGGGCAGCTTCAGTTTTAAGATCGCTCCCTAGCGGACTGGGGAGACGACGAACTGATACAGGAGACCGAGCGCTCCCGCGCCGAGCACCACCGGGATGATATCCCAGCGCCAGCGAACCATGCCGTAGAAGGCTGCCAGGCTGATCGTCACCGCAAACCAATCGACTCTGCCTCCTGGAAAGAGCGCGTGCATTCCAAACCAAACCGCCAGGTTTAGGACCACACCAACCACAGCGGCCGTGATGGTCGCGAGGGCGGCGCTAAACCGAGCGTTGCCGCGCAGACGTTCGATGTAGGGCGCGCCGAGGAAAATCCACAGGAAGCAAGGCACAAATGTCGTCCAAGTGGTCACAAGAGCGCCGGCGGTGGCGGCCACCATCCGCGACAGGCCGCCCGGCTGATTCCAGCCAGCCATGAAGCCGACGAACTGGAGGACGATGATAAGTGGCCCCGGAGTCGTCTCCGCCAGCCCCAGGCCGTCCATCATCTGCCCGGGTTGCAGCCATGCATAATGGGAAAGCGCTTCCTGCGCGACGTAGGGCAGCACTGCGTAAGCGCCCCCAAAGGTGACCACCGCGGCTTTGCTAAAGAAAAGGCCTTCCTGAAAAAGAGTGTGATCCGTGCCTAACGAAAAACCAAGGAGAAGAAGGGGGCCAAACCAAAGTGCGAGACAGACTAAAAACACCTTCCAGGTGCGCGACCAGGTAGGCCGAATCTCGTCGGCTTCCATGTCATCGCTCAGGACGGAATCTCCGGCCTCCCCCTGGGGTGCGGCCACCCGGAACTTCGATGGCCAAACGCCGCCGCCCACGAGTCCAAGCGTCGCCGCCGCCAGAATGATGAGGGGGAAGGGCGCCTTGAAGAAAAATATCGCGACGAATGCCAGCGCGGCGATCGACCACATGACCCCGTTGTTGAGTGCCTTGCGACCGATTCGGATCACTGCCGCGGCCACAATGGCGATGACCGCCGGCTTCAGCCCGTAGAAAATGGCGGCTACCCAAAGCACATGCCCATAGGCCGCGTAAATCGCGCTTAACGTCCAGAGCAGAACAATCGACGGCAGCACGAACAGCACTCCCGCCACGATGCCGCCCGGCGTGCGATGCAGGAGCCAGCCAATATAAATCGCCAGTTGCGTCGCTTCTGGACCGGGCAGCAGCATGCAGAAATTGAGCGCGTGAAGAAACCGCGCCTGTCCGAGCCAGCGTTTCCGTTCCACCAGCTCGGTCTGCATGATGGCGATCTGCCCTGCCGGTCCCCCAAAGCTGATGAAACCCAGCTTGAGCCAAAAACGAACAGCCTGCCCAAAAGAGGGATGCGCCACCGGCTGCTTCGCGACCGGATTAGAATCGTTAGGTAAGGCCATGACAGCTCGCGCGCAGGTGTCACAGTTGCATCTTGCACGCCGACAAAGGAGAAGAATTTGTGTCCGCCATCGATTCCGACTCGCAGACCGTAGCTGTGGTGGGCGCCGGCCCCGCCGGATTGCGTGCGGCGGAAGTCGCGGCCAATCGAGGCGCGCGAGTAGTCATTTCTGATGCGCAACCTTCCGCCGGTCGAAAGTTTCTCGTGGCCGGTCGCGGCGGATTGAACCTGACCCACAGCGAGCCGGTCGAGAATTTCCCGGCTCGTTATCGCGCCGAGACGGAGCGGTGGCGTGATCTTTTGGAGGAGTTTGGCCCCGACTCGCTCCGAGCGTGGGCGGAAGAATTGTCGGTCGAGACATATGTGGGAACGAGTCGCCGGGTTTTTCCGCGCGGGCAAAAAGCAGCGGTCTTGCTGCGCGCCTGGCTCCAGCGGCTTCGGAACAGTGGGGTGGAATTTCGGACCGGCACGCGCCTGAAAAGACTGGTCCAAGCGGATGAGCGATGGCGTTTGGAGTTTGCCGATGGGGAAGCTGCCTTCGCAAGTGCCGTGGTCCTGGCGTTGGGCGGCGCTTCGTGGCCGGCGACCGGCTCGGACGGTGAATGGCCCTCGCTGCTCGCCGAACATGGGGTAGAGACGGCAGCTTTTGTCGCTGCGAACTGCGGCTGGAACGTTCTGTGGCCCGCGGAGGTGTTGGAACGCGCGGAGGGTTTACCGTTAAAAAACCTGCAGGTCAGCGCGGGCAATGAGACCGTCTCGGGCGAGTTGCTGATTACCCGCAACGGTTTGGAAGGCGGAGCGATCTATCGACTCGGACCCGTTTTGCGGGCCATGGAAACCCCGCAGATCCGCATCGATTTCAAGCCGCAAGTGAGCGACACGGTCTTGCACGAACGAGCCTCGGCCGGGCGGTCGCCTAACGAGTGGTTTCGTGCCTGGAAATTAAGTGTCGGGGCGGTCGCGCTTCTGGAAGGTTTTTTTCCAGGAGATTGCACAGAGCGCGCACGTGCGGTCGCTCGGCTGAAAAATTTTGTCCTCCACCTGGAAAGCCCGCGGCCGATTTCCGAGGCGATTTCTACCGCGGGCGGAGTTCTTTGGCGGGAATTGGACCCGCAACTGATGCTGCGAAAAATGCCGGGGGTCTTCCTGGCCGGCGAAATGATCGACTGGGAAGCGCCCACCGGGGGCTACCTCCTGCAAGGTGCCTTCTCGACGGGGACCAGGGCAGGGCGCTCAGCGGCGGAATGCGCTGCTGGTTCCAAACAAAAAGCCTAGCGGAAGGCTACCCCTCCGCTAGGCCGCAAATTTTGTCCTCGGGTTGGAAGAGCTTGGGCTAGCTCATCCACTTGTTCCACCGCTTCCGCAGCGGCTTCACATATTCGTCTACGTCCACGTCTCTTACCCGATCGATGCCACCCTTGACCGCGTCCGCCGAGTCGGCGTATCCGCGTTTCATACTGCGCATCAAGCCGGGCAGGAAGGCAGGGGACATGGAGCTCCAGTCGATTTCACGCAGAGCGCGTTTCACCGAAAGCGGAGTGGGCTCTTCTGGCCGCGAGGAGTAGCGAATGGCGAGGCCAATGGCCAAGCCCAAGGCCAAGGCCCCGAGAACGGTAGGAACCGGATTCTCGCGCAGGAAAAATTCCGTGCGCTCGCGGACGACGACCGCTTTCTGCCGGGTGGTATCCCAAGTGTCCGAGGCGGCGTCGGAAAATTTCCGCGCGCCTTCCGAAATGCGGTCCTGCGTGCTGCGTCCCATCGCTCCGCTGCCAAACTCCGTTTCAGACATCGGATCGTTCTCCGTAAAATTGTCTCCGTTCGAATTCTTCATACTCTTACTTTCGCATATCGTGGCTGGTTTGCGCCCATCCTTTCGCAAATTTTGGTCGGAAGGATCCGCATCCATGGGCTGCCGCAGGCACGAAGCAAGAGGAACACTTAACATCATCCGGGAGGACGAAATTTATGGCCGATGAACCCACACCGAAGCCCGTCGATTGGACGGAAGAAGAAAAATACTGGCAGGAAAATCATCACACGCAGCCCCATGCGAAGGAAGGCACTCCCTACGAGCACTACGCTCCGGCCTATCGCGTCGGAGCAGCCGCGGCTGAGAAATATCCAGGCAAGGATTTTGGCGAGATCGAAGACGACCTCGCTCTTGACTACCAGAAGCACCAGGTTGGGGACGCGCTCCCTTGGGATCACGCCCGCGAAGCGTCGAAGGCCGCCTGGACAAAAGTTAGCGGCCTGACCTCGCCGCGCGATCCGACTCGCGGCATACGCGGCAGTATTTAGGCGAATCGAAAATCGTGCTCGTCCGGGGGCGGGCGCTTTTATCAGGCTACCCCGAGCGGGGTTGAAACCTGGCTGCTCCGGCGTGTGCCGAGATTTTCTCCTCGGCAGCGAGTTCCGCGTCAGTCACTCAAGAAATTGCCTTTGGCAGGGAATAATTTCCAGGGCGAGGCCGCATCCCAATGGTCAAGTTCAACACTAACGCGCCCGACCCCATCTGGCTTGGTGGCGGGCGTGAGTCAGAGTGATATCTTGGACGTTAGGGAGCC
>JBPCLK010000109.1:0-5717 GCA_051003355.1 Chthoniobacterales bacterium
ACCCGCGACGGTCTGACCGGCGTGTGGGTGGAAAACCGCAAGATCGCCTCGATCGGCGTGGGCGTGCGGCATTGGATCTCAATGCACGGTTTCGCCCTGAATGTGAGCGGCGATCTTTCTGCTTTCAGTGCGATCACGCCCTGCGGCATTGCGGATGTGACCATGACCTCGATGGAAAAAGAAAACGGTACGCCGCTACCTTTGGCCGCCCTCGCGATCGAGGCGGGCGCCCTGGCGGCCGAGCACATCGCAAGTTTATCCCAGAATCAAACTCACTCGACACCAACGCGCGTTGCTTTTTAGTGCAGGATGGCCATCCCACTCGAAGACAATTTCACCGACATTATTGGCAAGGCGCAACGCGGCCTTGAAATTTCCGACAGCCAGCTCGCCGAGAAATCGGGCGCGAGCGTGGAAGCGATCCGCGATTTGCGCGACGGCAATTTTGATCGCGCCACCAGCGATCACGTCGCGCCCATCCTCGAACTGAGCAGCGAAGCCCTAGCCGCGCTCGCCGTTAAAAATTGGCAGCCTGACGAGATCAAGCTGGAGGGATTGGCGCAATTCAACACTCCCTATCACGACATGCAGGTGAACTCATATCTCGTCTGGGATCCGGCCAGCAAGGAGGCCATCGCCTTCGACAGCGGAGCCAATTGTGCCGCCATGCTGGAGACCGCAAAAAAAGAAAATCTCAAGATCGACCTGATCCTTCTGACCCATGCGCATCCCGATCACATCGCCGACCTCGAGCGGTTAGCCCGGGAAACCGGCGCGCCGATCTATCTCTCCGCTCGCGAAGAAGCGCCCGGCGCACAGGCTCTCGCCGAGAAACAGATTTTCCACCTCGGTGGTCTAACGATTGAGTCTTTCCTGACCTGGGGTCATTCCCCCGGCGGCACCACTTTCTTCGTGCGCGGCCTCGACCAGCCGGTCGCGATCGTGGGCGACTCGCTTTTCGCCGGCTCGATGGGCGGCGGGAATGTCTCCTACGAGGAAGCGATCAGAAACAACTTGGAGAAGGTCCTCACTTTGCCTAACGACACCGTCCTTTGTCCCGGGCACGGCCCGCTCACCACGGTGGCTCAGGAGAAACAACACAATCCATTCTTCGCCGGTCGCGTTTGATTTTATGAACATCGCTTTTGTAGGAGTCGGCCGGATGGGCGCGAATATGGCGCGTCGTCTCAAGGAAAAGGGCTATCACGTCACCGCGGTTTACGATACGCATCGTCCGATCGCGACGGAGTTGGCCCAGGAAATTGGCAGCTTCGCCAGCCAGTCGTTAGGCGAAGTCACTGCGGCGGCGGACGTGATCATCACCGTGGTTTCGGATGACGCCGCCATGCGGCAAATTTTTTCCTCGCCTGACGACAACCTGCTCGTGCACGCGAAAGACAAACTATTCCTCAACTGTGCGACGATCTCGCCCGAGATGCACGTGGAAGTCGAGGGCTTGGCGGAGAAAGCCGGCGCCCAGACGCTCGAGGCCTGCATGGCCTCAAGCATCACTCAGGCTCGGGAGGGTTCGCTGTATCTCATGTGCGGCGGGAAGAAAGCCGCCTTCGACCGGGCTGAGCCGATCCTGCAGGATCTCGGGAAGACCATTCGTTACATCGGGAAATCCGGGGAGGCGGCGAAGGTCAAAGCGCTCGTCAACATGGTCATGAACATCAACACGGCCGGGCTCGCCGAAGGGCTCGGCTTGGGCGACGCGCTCGGGCTCGACCTCACCATGTTGCGCGAGGTGTTTGCCGAAACCGGGGCCGGCTCGCGCGTTTTGCAGACTGACGGCGAAGACATGCAGAAGCGCGACCACGACTGCTTTTTTTCAGCGGCGCATGCGGCTAAGGACAGCGGGATTGCGCTGCACCTCGCAGAGAACGCCGGGCTGCAACTTCCGCTGGCTCGCGCAACGAAGGCGCAATATGACCGCATGATCGAGGAAAAGTTGGGCGAACTGGATAAGTCCGGGGTTGCTGAACTGACCTTCAAAGGGCGAAAGGCCTAACGAGTTACCCTTTCTTCGCCGTGGTAAATGTTCATCGTTTCATCGCGTAGAAATCCGATCAGCGTCTGGTTGTTTGCCTGAGCGAAAGAGACGGCCAGGCTGGTGGGTGCGGAGATGGCCGCGATCACGGCCAGGCCGGCCGCGAGTGCTTTTTGTGTCATCTCAAAAGAGACACGCCCGCTCAAGAGCAAGATGCGCTCGCCTAAGGGAAGCCGGGCCGCGAGCAGCTCATGGCCGATCAGTTTATCGAGCGCGTTGTGACGTCCGACGTCCTCCCGGATCAAGAGCAACTCGCCCTGCAGATCAAAGAGCGCGCAGGCGTGCAAACCTCCGGTCCGCCGGAAGGCTTCCTGGGCCGCAGCCAGCTTCCCGGGGAGCTGGAAGAGCAGGCCGGCGCTGACCACTGGGACATTGCGAATGGGCGGGAATTGTTGAATGGCCGACTCGATGGTGGCCTTGCCGCAGATTCCGCAACTCGACGAGGTGAAGACATGCCGGCTCAATTTCGCGGCCTCGAACTTCGCGGGATTGGCCAAGGCAATATTCACAACATTATCGGTCGCTTTCTCGGTCGTTAGGCAGGTGGTAATCTCAAAGATCTCGCTGCATTGGCGCACGAGCCCTTCCGTGAGGGCAAATCCGGCGGCGAGCTCACGATCGTGGCCGGGGCTGCGCATGACCACCGCGACGCTGTGACCTTCCACACGGATCTCCAGAGGTTCCTCGACCGCGACCTCATCCCTCTGCGGCGCGGGTGACTCGCTGCTCCGCATTTTAACGATTTCAATCGAGTCGACGACGTCGCGTATTTTCACAAGTCGGCCGGTGAATTGAGGTTGGAGAAAAGCGGGATCTCCGCCTGCGTGATGACCCGCTCGAGCAGCAATTGCTGTTCTCGGCCTCTGCGCACAAAATTCTGCATCGAGAAATCGTCACTGCGTAAATTTCCCTCGGCCAGCGAGGTGCAGCTTGCGGGATAAACCGCGGCAAGCGGTTCAAAAAAATCGTCTCCCCGGGGGACGACCCCCTGATCTTCTGTGCAATCCTTCAGCAGCAAGCCAAGATAATCGCTCGTCATCCGTGGGAGATCGACCGCGAGAACGAGCAGATGGGAAGTGCCACATGTTTTTAGGGCGGCCGCGATTCCAGCCAGCGGGCCCGCGTTGGCCTGCTCATCGGGAACTATTTCGTAGGCACTCCACTCTTTTCGGGAAGGTCCGGAAATCATCATCCGCGCGGGGAAGAGATGGGCGAGTGTTTCGAGCTGGTGCTGCCAAAGGGGTCGGCCGCCGATTTCCAAGAAAGCTTTATCGCACCCCATGCGCGACGACTTTCCGCCGGCCAAGAGGACCGCGCTCCAAGGCATCGTTAGGGCGCCTTCTCCACCGCGGAGGAGAGGAGTTTAAAGTGGGCTTCGCCCTTTTCGAGCTGGCCATCGCTCAGGATGCGCGCCCTCAGACCGCCGCGCCCGGCGAGAAAGTTCTCCGCGCCGGAGGCAAAGGCGGCGTCCATCCAGTAGCATGGTTTGCAATGGGCGGTGCCGTGGAATTGCACGCCTTGCAATTCGAAATCCTGTCCGATCAGTTTCATCAAATCGACTCCGGACACGATGATGTTCCGTCGCAGAACGCCGGGTGACTTGGTCGTTAGTTCGAATTCCCTTTCCATCAAAGCAAAGACTTCCCGGGAGAAGAAGGTGATCTGTCCCTGATAATCGTCGCGGTAATCGAAGAAGCGGTCGCCTCGGATCCCACGACCGCGGACGCACTCAAGGCCTTTTGTTTCGACCAGCGGAAAGTCATCCGCGGGCTGGCCGTGATGCCCGAAGTAGTTGTGTCCGGGCGAAGTGAAAAGTTGCTCGATGATCATCTGACGAGAAGCAACATCCGGCGACGTGGCGGGGCGCGCAACTTGACGGAAACCGGCCGCTCTTGACCGTGTTTCTGCGATGAAAACAGTTTGGCGCGTCTTTACCTACGTCAAACGCTATCCCTGGATGGCGAGCGGGACGCTGGCCTGCGCGGTCGTGAGCACGCTCATGATCATCGTCTTTCCGGCGGTGACGAAATACCTCATCGACGACGTGATTGCCGGGCATCGGCCCGACCTGCTTCTGCCGATGGTCGGAGTCGCTCTCCTCTCATTTCTGTTGCGCGACGTTCTGGATGGGTTGCGCATTCTGCTCAACAACAGCTTCGAGCAGAAAGTCATTTTCGATCTGCGCAGCGATCTCTTTCGGCACATCGAGCGGCTGCCACTGCGCTGGTTTGATAATCGCGCCACGGGCGATTTGATCACCCGGGTGGTCGAGGATGTGAACGCGGTCGAGCGGGTGTTGATCGACGGCATCGAGCAGGGGGTCGTGGCGATTTTGCAGGTAGCGATCGTGATCGTGACGCTCTTTTTCTTTAATGGCAACCTCGCCTGGTGCGTGCTGGCGCCGGTGCCGTTGCTGGCGGGCGGAGCCATTGCCTACACCTTGACCGGACCGAGTCGTTACCGACCGCAGCGCCGCGCTGCTTCGGCTTTGAACGCGCTCCTGCTCGACGATCTGGCCGGCATTCGGCAGATCAAATCATTTGTGCGTGAGCAGCAGGAACATGCGCGGTTTAACCGGGCGAGCGAGACGCTGCGCCAGGCGACGCTGCGGATCATGCGGGCGTGGGCGCTCTACAGTCCCTCGATGGATTTCGTTAATTCGTTAGGCTTGATCCTGGCCGTCGGTTTTGGCGGCCGGGCGGTTCTGCGTGGCGAAATGCAGGTCGGCTCGCTCGTGGCCTTCATTACTCTGACGAGATTTCTCTACGAGCCGGTTACGCGGTTGCATCAGCTCAACCAGCTCGTGCAAGCGGGTCGCGCGGCGGGCGAACGTGTTTTTGAGATTCTGGACGAGCCCGAGGAACCTGGGTTGAAAGAAGGCGAAACGATCCCAGAAATCGAAGGCGAGATTCGTTTCGATGACGTCAGTTTTGCCTACGCCAAGGGTTTGCCCGCGTTGAGTAATGTTTCCTTTCACGCGCAGCCGGGCGAGACGATCGCGCTCGTGGGTACAACGGGCGCCGGAAAATCGACCTTGGTCAATCTGCTCGCTCGTTTCTACGAATACACCTCCGGCTCGATCACGATCGATCAGAAACCGATCCGCGACTTCGGGGTGCAAACACTCCGAGAAATGATCGGGATGGTGACCCAGGAGAGTTTTCTTTTTAACGGCACGATTCGCGAGAACCTGGCTCTCGGGAAACCGGAGGCGACGGATGGCGAGCTCTTGCAGGCGGCGGAAGCTGCCAACGCCCGCGCTTTTATTGATCGTTTGCCTAACGGGTTGCAAAGCGTGGTCGGCGAGCGCGGAGTGAAGCTCAGTGTGGGCGAGAAGCAGCGGCTCTCGATTGCGCGCGCCTTGCTCAAGGATCCACCGATTCTTATTCTCGACGAAGCGACCGCCAGTGTGGACACCACGACTGAGCGCCTCATCCAGCAGGCGTTGGAGAACCTGATGTTTCACCGCACCTGCATCGTGATTGCGCACCGGCTTTCAACTATTGTGCGGGCCGATCAAATTCTGGTGCTCGATCACGGCCGGATCATCGAGCGCGGCACCCACAGTGAGTTGCTGGCGCTGGGTGGAAAATATGCGCGGCTCTGCGAGCAGAGTTTTCTCGACTCGTCGGACGGCGAAGTGGAATCGCCGGCCGAGCTGAGCGCG
>JBPCLK010000110.1:0-18242 GCA_051003355.1 Chthoniobacterales bacterium
GTACCGTTCACCTCTACCACATCATCTACACGTTCGACTCCAACGGCGTGTTCAACGGGCGTATCCTGGAGACGCAAACAAATACGGTTAGCCAGGACGGCACGACCTACACGGGAACGTTCGATCAAAAGGTTTACGACCTGAGTGGAAACCTTATCACTGACATCACTGGTACGCTTACGGCTACCAAGGTGACCGTTCGCGGCTAGGCTCCCCTGGACGCAGGAGCCCAGGAGATATCGGGGCTCCTGCAAGGCACCGGGACTCAACCTAACGACTTCGCGGCGGCGATGACGTGCTTGGCGTCGATGCCGAGTTCTTTCATGACCAGGTCGCCGGGCGCGCTCATGCCGAAGCGGTTGATGCCGACGATTCTGCCATCGAGACCAACGTACTGCGACCAGATTTCGGGCACGCCCGCTTCGATCGCGACGCGCTTGCGGCATTCATCCGGCAACACTTGCGCACGGTATTTTTTCGTCTGTCGTTCAAAGCGTTCAAAACAGGGCATCGAAACCACGCGCGTGCCCGCGCCCAGTTCCTTGGCCGCGGCCAACGCGTGTTGAAGTTCGCTCCCGCAGGAAAGAATGATGAGCTTTAGTTTGCCCTTTTCTTTTTGCGCGATGTAACCGCCTTTAAGCACGCCGTGGCGGCGGGTCTTCACCTCGATGTCGCTTAGCAACGGGACAGCTTGTCGAGTGAGCGCGAGCAATGTCGGTCCATCAGTACGCTGGGCGGCCGCCACGAAGGCTCCGGCGGTTTCTTCGGGGTCGGCCGGTCGGATCACGTCGAGCTGCGGCATGACGCGCAGGCTCGCGACCGTCTCGACCGGCTCATGGGTCGGACCGTCTTCGCCCACCGCGACTGAGTCATGGGTAAAGATATAGAGGTTAGGCAAGCGAGATAGAGCCGCCAGCCGAATGGAGGCGCGGCAGTAGTCGGTGAAAACGAGGAAAGTCGCGCCGGAAGCGCGAAAGATGCCGTGGTAGGCGACGCCGTTCATGATCGCGCACATGCCGTGTTCGCGGATACCGTAGTGGATATTGCGCCCTTCGGGAGTGGTGCGGGTAAAGTCGCCTCCTTCCTTGATGTAGTTAAGCGTCGACCCATGCAGATCGGCGCTGCCACTGATCAGGAAGGGCATGGCCTGGGCGAGCGGTTGCAGGACTTCACTGCCGGCTTTGCGCGTTGCGATCTTAGTGTCGTTAGGGAACCTGGGTATCTTCTTGAAGAGATCTGACGGAACTTTCTTTTCGATGGCGTCGTCAAGTTCCTTCGCCTTGTCGGCATTCTTCTTCCGCCAAGCCTTGTAGGTCTTTTCCCAGCGACCGAAATCGCTGAGAAGCTGCTTTTTGTGTTTCGCGAAGTACTTGGCCACCTCGCTCGAGACGTAGAAGGGCTCTTTCGGCAGTCCAAGACCTTTGCGCGCTTCGGCGGCGAACTTCGCTCCGCCTTCACCGTGTGCTTTGGCCGTGCCCGCGACCTCGGGGATTCCCTTGCCGATCAAAGTATGAGCAAGGATGAACTGCGGCTTTCCGTTTTTGCGTTCACGGGCGTTGTTGAGGGCGTCGAGAAAGGCCTGCATATCCTGGCCGTTGATCTCCTGGACATCCCAGCCGTAGGCGCGATAACGCATGGCGGTGTCTTCGCTCTGCGTCGCCTTGGCCATCGCGTCGAGCGTGACGGCGTTGGAGTCGTAGATCAGGATCAAATTATCGAGCCCAAAGTGGGCCGCGAAGGCGCTCGCTTCAGCGGAAACGCCTTCCTGCAGACAGCCGTCGCCAGCCAGACAGAAGATGTTCTGATCGAAGATGCGGTGCTCGTCGGTATTGAAACGCGCCGCGGACATTTTCGCGGCCATGGCCACACCGACGGCATTGCCCACGCCCTGGCCTAACGGGCCCGTGGTGCATTCGACGCCCGGGGTTTCAAAAAACTCCGGATGGCCCGGCGTCTTGCTGTGCAGTTGCCGGAAGTTTTTGATTTCCGACATGGGCAAATCGTAGCCGCTCATGTGCAACCAGGCATAGAGGAACATGCTGCCGTGCCCTGCGGAGAGGATCATGTAATCGCGATTGATCCAGCGCGGCAGATTAGGGTTGTGCTTGAGAGTGTGACCGTAAAGGACGGCTCCCATTTCGGCGCATCCCAGCGGCAGGCCGAGGTGGCCAGATTGCGACGCGTGCACGGCGTCGATAGCAAGACCGCGAGCCTGATCGGCCGCGTGTGATAGGACTTCGAGATTCAGACTCATCGGATTTCTCCAGCTACAATCGTTATCGTTTCGGTGTTTCGCGGCCTGGTGGACGGCGTCTTATTTCTTCGGGGTCCTGACCGGGACCGGGTCCTTGGCTTTGACTCCGGCCGGGTTGAGCGTGAAGGCCCAACGCCCTTCGGCTTTGCGGTCTCCGATTTTCGCTTCCACGATGACTGAACAGGAATCGCCATGGAGCGGCTGCGTCACCTGGTAGGAAATCAACTTGGTCGTCGGGTCGTATTTGGCCGGCACCAGACCAAGGCCGCTCACCCGCATTTTAACCGTGGCTGGATCGATGCCGCCGATGGCACCGAGATTGGCCTGAATAAGCGGTTTGGAACTCGCGGTCGAGCCATCCGCTGGCTGCGGATTGATGCTGCCGAGCGGAAGTTCATCGATGGGCGCGCTGCCGCCGCTGGACGAACCACCAAAGCTGGTGGCGGTCTCGAAAACTTTGGGCTTATTCGCCTCGATCATGTAACGGCCCAGGGAATCGTTAGGCGACCCGTAGGTGAGCTTCTGGCCGTAGACGGTAAAGACGGCCTCGAAACGGGCGCGCTTGGTCGCTTCCTTCACCGTGTCGTTATAGTAGCCAAAGGGCACGGCAAAGCAGTTCACCCGAATGCCAAGTTTTTGCTCCAGGGTCGCCTTGGAGCCGCCGACTTCGCCATCCAGCCACGCCGTGTATTCCTCGGGGTTCAGCTTCTTCTTGGACACCTTGTCGTAGGGCTTGCGCAGATCCTGGTGGGTCGCGCTATGGGCTTCAATGTCGATGCCGGCATCCCGCATCTCCCCCAGTTGCTCCCAGCCCATGGCTTCGCCGCCGCCAAATTTTCCGCCTTTCACGCCCTCGGTATAAATGAAGAGGGTAAAGGGATAGTTGTATTTTTTCAGGATCGGCCAGGCCACTTCATAGCCCGACTTGTATCCATCATCGATGGTGATGATGGCGGCGCGTGGCGGAATAGCCTTCTCCCCGCGCTTCCAGGCGAGGAAATCCTGCATCTTGATCACCGGGATTTTTTTGTCCTGCAACTCCTTCATCTGCGCCTCGAACGCCTCGGGAGTGATCTCGGTATCGGGTCGCCGAATTTTTTTCTCAAAACGGTGATAACCGAAAACAACCACCTGTGCGTTCTGGTCGATGGCTGGCTTTCTCGGCGTCGGGATGGGAGTTGCAGTGGTGGCCACGGCGACCTTGGGCGAGGGAGCGGCTGTCGGACCTGCTTTTGCCTTGGCTGACTGATTTCCCTTTTTGCAGCCACTGAAAAGCAGTCCGCACAGCAGCAAAATGATCGTTAGACGGTTGCGCATAAATAAAGGGTAGCCATCAGGTCGGAGGCTGAAAAATACAAGCGATTTTCGTTCCGCACCACAAATGCCAGCGCGGTAGAAACCGCAATCGTCTTTTCGTAGGGCCGGGGACTTGGCCCGGCACGCGATTCGCTCTATTAGTGGCTATGAAGCGCCTGTTTAGCTCCATCGCCGCGTTTTCTCTGGCGGCCACTTTCTTTCTGGGCGGTTGCTCCACCGTCGCCACCAACTCGAGTCACACCTTTGAGACCGTCGTCGTGGACGCCGGTCACGGAGGCAAAGATAGCGGCGCCTGGCGGCGGCACGGCCCGCCGGAAAAAGCAGTGGCGCTGGATGTCGCCCTGCGCGTCGACCGCAAATTGCGCGAATCGCAATTACACACCGTCCTCACTCGCGATGACGACACTTTTATCCCGCTGGATAACCGGGTCGCGATGGGGAACGCCGAGAAGAATTCCATTTTCGTCAGCATCCACTTCAACGACTCGCGGCGCAGCGGCGTGCAGGGTTTCGAGACCTACTATCATTCACCATACGCGCTTGATCTGGCCTCGAAGATCGAGCGTTCCCTGCTCACCCTGCCGGGCACCGTCAATCGCGGCGTCCACACGGCGCGCTTCCGCGTCCTGCGCAACGCCCAATATCCTTCCGTTCTGGTCGAATGCGGTTACCTCAGCAATCGTTCCGAAAGTCGCGGCGCCGCCAGCGCAGCCTACCGCGAGCAGTTGGCGGAGAAGATCGCCGAGGCGATCGTCGATTATCGCTACGGTGAGGGCATGTATCGGCGGCAACCAGCCGTCCTCGCCCGGGCGACCAGCAGCGGAAGCGACAGCACGTTCCTGCCGAGCTTTCGCTAGAACTCGATCCCACGCGCCTCGCGTCCGATCGCGGCGAGCAGGATGAGCGCCAGGAAAACCACGAGGAGCACGCAAGCCATGGTCAACGCGTAATCGGGTTGGCCATTCGGCCGGACGAAGTGCCCCGCCAATTGCGCCTGGAGCATCGCGGCATTGGCCGAAAAGAAATTACCGAGCTGGTAGACCACCCCTGGAAAAGTGCCTCGCCAGGCCGGCGGGGAGAGCTCGTTTAAATGCACCGGCACAACACCCCAGGCGCCCTGCACCATGAATTGCATGAAGAAGCCGCCCACCATTAGCAGCGGCAAGGTCGGCGAAAAAATCCAGGCGGGAATGAGCAAAATCCCCAACACCGCCGCGATGATAATCGTCCGACGGCGACCCCAGCGCTGGGAATAAAATCCCAGGATCGTGCCGCCGCAGATCGCGCCCAGATTATAAATAATCGCGATCGGCGCAGTCTGGTTAACCGAGAGCCCGCGCTGCTTCTGCAGAAACGTCGGATAAAGATCCTGCGTGCCGTGCGACATGTAATTGAAAGCCGTCATCAGGAGCACCGCATAGATGGTAAGACGCCAGTGCTCCTTCAGAAATTGACCGATGCCAGGCGACTTCTCGCCCGTGCGCCGCTGCCGCTCCCAGACTTCCGATTCCGGCACCCGCGCCCGGATGTAAATCACGAGCAAGGCCGGCAGCGCCCCCACCACGAACAACGCACGCCAGCCGAAGTGGGGAAAGACCAGCCAGTAAATGACCGCGGCGAGAAGGAATCCGCATGAGTAACCCTGCTGCAAGATGCCCGAGGCCAGCCCGCGTGCCCGGGCGGGCAGACTTTCCATGGCGAGAGAAGCGCCCAAACCCCATTCGCCACCCATGCCGATTCCGTAGAGCGCCCGGAAGATAAGGAAGATAGTGTAGTTAGGCGAGAAAGCGGTCAGCAGCTCCATCAGCGAATAGAAAATGATGTCGACCATGAGCGGCACCCGCCGGCCGAAACGGTCGCCCAGCAGGCCGAAGATGAGCGCGCCTAACGGCCGCATCATCAGGGTGAGCGTGATCGCGAACGCGACTTTGACGATCGAAACCGAGAACTCCGCCGAGACATCCTTGACCACGAAGGTGAGGAGAAAGAAATCGAGCGCGTCCAGAGTCCAGCCGAGAAAGCAGGCCAGAAACGTGTTGCGTTGGTCGCGGTTGAGAGAGCGAAAAATCTGGATCGCTTCCATGACGGGCTTTGTAGCGACTCGGGCGAAGCGCGGCAATCATTCTCCTGCTCCTAATCTTGCGGCCTGCTTTTCTTCCGGCGCGGTGCGTTCAGGAGCAGAAGCGTGAGCACGAGTCCATAACGCATTGACGCATCATGATACGTCAATTTGTTAGTTGCCGAGAAGGCGCCTCCGTCGTTAATTGCCTCCTCGACGTGTCCGATCAAGCCAATCACCCGCTCGCTAAGCTCCTGCGCCAGCGCATTGTCATCCTGGACGGTGCCATGGGCACGATGGTCCAGCGCTACCAGCTCTCTGAGGAAGAATATCGCGGCGCGCGTTTCGCCTCTCATCCCGCGCCGAGCCTGAAGGGCAGCCTGGAGCTGCTCCAGCTGACCAAACCGGAGTTGATCGAAGAAATACACCGCCAATACCTAGAAGCCGGTGCCGATCTCATCGAGACCAATACCTTCAGCGCGACCACGATCGGGTTGCACGACTTCCTCTACCCCGTCAAAGCAGAGGGCGGTCGCAAGGATGCCGAATTCTTTCAGGGCGTGGTGGACGACCCGGAACTGATCGCCATCGCCCACGAAATGAATGTGTCGGCTGCCCGCCTCGCTCTGGCCGCGGCCGAGCGCGTCGCGGCGGCGACCGGACAGCCGAGGTTTGTCGCGGGATCGTTAGGCCCGTTGCCGGTCACGGCCTCGCTCTCCCCGGACGTGAACGATCCTGGCTTCCGAGCCGTGACTTTCGACCAGCTTCGCAAATCCTATGGCGAGCAGGTGCGAGGCTTGCTGGAAGGCGGGGTCGATGTGCTGATGGTGGAGACCATCTTCGATACCCTCAATGCCAAGGCCGCCCTCTTCGCCATCTCCGAAGTCTTTGATTCGTTAGGCCGGAAAGTTCCGGTCATGAGTTCCGGGACCATCACCGATCTCTCCGGCCGCACCCTGACTGGTCAAACGGTGGGCGCTTTCCTCACCTCGATCCTGCACGCCGAGCCGCTCGTGGTTGGTTTAAACTGCGCACTTGGCCCCCGGGAAATGCGACCGCACGTCGAGGAGATGGCGCGTCTCGCACCTTGCTTCACCAGCGCCTATCCCAACGCCGGCCTGCCCGAGCCGCTCTCACCGACTGGTTTCCCTGAGACTCCTGAGTCGATGGCGCCGCAACTCCGTGACTGGGCCAGCGCGGGCTGGCTCAACCTGGTCGGCGGTTGTTGCGGCACCACGCCGGCTCATATTCGCGCCATCGCCGAGGCGGTGCGCGACTGCCCACCCCGGCTGCTGCCAAAGTGGGAGGAGCCTTTGCGTCCCGATGATGGCGGCGCCGAGAATCGGGGCACAAAGGCCCCTCCCACCTTGCATCTTTCCGGGCTCGAAGCGCTCGATCTCACGCCGGATTTCGGCTTCGCCGTGGTCGGGGAGCGGACCAACATCACCGGCTCCCCCAGGTTCTCCAAGCTCATCCTGGCAGACGATTTTGAAGCCGCTCTCGCCGTCGCGCGGCAGCAGGTCGAGGGCGGAGCCAACATCCTCGACGTCAATATGGACGAGGGCATGATCGATTCCGAGGCGTCCATGACGCGTTTCCTCCACCTCATCGGCAGTGAACCCGATATCTCGCGGCTGCCGATCATGATCGATAGCTCGAAATGGAGTGTGATCGAAGCGGGCCTGCGCTGCCTGCAGGGTAAAGGAGTGGTCAACTCCATCTCGCTCAAAGCCGGTGAGGATGAATTTCTGCGACAGGCACGGCTTGTTAGGCGCTACGGCGCTGCGGTCATCGTCATGGCTTTCGACGAGCGCGGCCAGGCCGACACCTCGGCCCGCAAGACCGAGATCTGCGCCCGCGCCTATCGCCTGCTCACCAGGCAAGCCGGTTTTCCGCCTAACGATATCATTTTCGACCCCAACATCCTGACCGTCGCCACCGGGATCGAGGAGCATAACGAATACGCGATCGGTTTTCTCGAAGCGACCCGCTGGATCAAGGCCCATCTCCCTGGCGCACGGGTCAGTGGCGGGGTCAGCAATATTTCCTTCTCTTTCCGGGGCAACAACACCGTGCGCGAGGCGATGCACTCAGCCTTCCTTTATCACGCCATCCGGGCCGGCCTCGACATGGCCATCGTCAATGCGGGGCAGCTCGCCGTTTACGAGGAGATCGAGCCGGCCCTGCGCGAGCTGGTCGAGGATGTCCTTTTCAATCGCCGTCCGGACGCGACCGAACGGCTGGTCAATTTTGCCGAGAACGTCAAAGCCAAGGGCAAAGTCGCGCCTAACGAGCAAGCCTGGCGCAGCACCCCCGTGACCGAGCGGCTGTCCCACGCGCTCGTCAAAGGCATCGTCGATTACATCGAAGTGGACACGGAAGAAGCGCGCCAGCAGGCCAGGCGTCCGCTCGAAGTGATCGAGGGCCCGCTTATGGCGGGGATGAGCGTGGTGGGCGATCTCTTTGGCTCGGGCAAAATGTTCCTGCCACAGGTGGTCAAGAGCGCGCGGGTCATGAAAAAAGCGGTCGCTTATCTGATGCCGTACATGGAAGCGGAAAAGCAGGCCGATTCAAAACCGCAGGGCCGCATCGTGATGGCGACCGTGAAAGGCGATGTGCACGACATCGGCAAAAACATCGTGGGCGTTGTCCTGCAATGTAACAACTACGAAGTGATCGATCTCGGCGTGATGGTGCCAGCCGAGAAAATTCTCGGGATGGCCCGCGAGAAAAAAGCCAACATCATCGGCTTGAGCGGGCTGATCACGCCGTCGCTCGACGAGATGGTGCACGTCGCGCAGGAAATGGAACGGCAGGAGTTTCGTCTGCCGCTATTGATTGGCGGAGCCACCACCAGCCGCGCTCACACCGCGGTCAAAATCGCCCAGCACTACAGTGAAAGCGTGGTGCACGTGCTCGATGCTTCCCGCGCGGTCGGCGTGGTCAATTCGCTCCTCAACCCCACCGCAAAGGTTAAATTCGATGCGACCACCCGGAGCGATTACGAGCGGCTCCGGACCGAGCACGCAGACAAAACGCGGGACAGGAAAATGCTCACGCTCGAGCAGGCGCGGAAGAATCGCCTAACGATTGACTGGCGCTCCTACGAACCGCCGGTCCCCGAATTTCTGGGCCTGCGGTCGCTGACGACAGCTCCGGAAATACTGGGGGAAGACACTCGCTCCGCAAAGCGCAACCTTCCCCACTTCGAGCGCCCTTGGGGCAAATATGCGGTCGCCTATTCGACCTTCGAGCGGCGGCCACTATCCGAATCCGAGCGCAATTTAGTTTTGGCCAGCATCCTGGCGGCACAGGAACGCCACCAGATCGAACTCTATGCGGCTTGCGTCCTGCCAGATCACGTCCACCTCCTTTTCGAGCCGCAAATCAAGGAAACTGATTCGTCCGGCGATTCAGTCTTCTGGTCGCTCACGGAGATTCTGAAAGGGATTAAATCTTCAACCGCGCCGCAGATAAATAAAGCGGCCAACCGCACCGGGCCGGTCTGGGATAAGGAATCCTTCGATCGGTTGATTAGGTCGGAGTCGGCTCTGCACGAGAAGTTCGAATATATCACGCAAAATCCCTGGAGTTCGGGTGTCGTTAGGGAAGGCGAGGATTATCCCTGGCTCTGGACGCCGGAGACTTCTGGGCCAGGCGCCGGGAAGAGCACGCGAGACGCGTGTGCTCCCCAGATGACGCGCCGTCCGGGAGCCGGCTCGGACAACGGAATCACGCTCGCGACTCTCGTCGAGTATATCGATTGGTCGCCGTTTTTTCATACCTGGGAATTGCGCGGGCGTTACCCGGCGATCTTCGAGGACGCCACCGTGGGAGCGCAGGCGCGGGAGCTCTTTGCCGACGCCCAGAAGCTCTTGCAGCGCATCGTCGACGAGAAGCTGCTCACCGCTCGTGGCGTCCTTGGCTTCTGGCCGGCGAATTCGTTAGGCGACGACGTGGAGATTTACCGCGACGAAGAGCGTAGTGAAGTGATGGCCAAGTTCCATTTTCTCCGTCAGCAAATGCAGAAGCCTGGCGGGCAGACCAACTATTGCCTGGCCGATTTCGTGGCGCCGAAGGATTCGGGCCGCCGCGATTATCTCGGCGGATTCGCGGTCACCGCTGGCCTTGGCGCGGATGAGCTGGCGCAACGTTTCCAAGCCGAGCAGGACGACTACAATGCGATTATGGTCAAGGCGCTGGCCGATCGGTTGGCGGAGGCTTTCGCCGAATATCTGCACCGCGAAGCGCGGCTCGCCTGGGGTTTTGGCGGTGCGGAAAAACTAACGAACGAAGACATG
This sequence comes from Chthoniobacterales bacterium, assembly GCA_051003355.1. GTDB lineage: Bacteria > Verrucomicrobiota > Verrucomicrobiia > Chthoniobacterales > UBA10450 > Palsa-1392. The sequence goes on from JBPCLK010000110.1 coordinate 9,932, forward strand.
ATCCGGGAACGCTATCGGGGAATTCGCCCCGCCCCCGGTTACCCGGCCTCGCCCGACCATGTGGAGAAGCAAACTCTCTTCCATCTGCTGAACGCGGAGGACCGTGCCGGCATCCGGTTAACGGAATCGTATGCCATGCATCCCGGCGCGAGCGTCAGCGGGCTCTATTTTTCGCATCCGGACTCGCGCTACTTCGCGGTCGGAAAGATCGAACACGACCAGGCGCAGGACTATGCGGAGCGAAAAGCGCTTTCGTTAGGCGAAGTAGAGAAATGGCTGTCGCCCAATCTGGCTTACGAGCCATCTCGTTAAGGCAGACGGTTGCCGGTCGAGACTAGCCTAACGAGTGTCTTCGACCCGATTGACGATCTGGTAGTAATTGATGATCCGGCCGTGCCAAAGCGCTTTCTCCGTCAGACTTTTCATCGAGACGGTTTGCCGACGACCGAGCCAGAGACATGACCGCTTTTTCCAACCCCGTTGGCGGTGACATCGAAACCAAGCCGCGATAGTCTGTCGGTTCCCACCCCAGTATGACCTACGGAGTCGTGCCGACGACCGGATCGACACCGTAGAGGTGCAGGTCAGCCTGGCCATTTCTCTAGAATACCCCCGTTAAGAGGAGAGCCGGATCCTAATCCCGGTGGATTGGCGCGCGAGGTTCGTTAGCTAATGCGTGCTTCGCGCCGCCAGCGTTTCCTGCGCACGCAACAGGTCGTGCAGGGTGATGATGCCGGCCGGTTTGTCGCCCGCTTCCAGCACGGCAAAACCGCCCGGCGCATCGATGAGCAGACGAGCCACCTCACGGATGGTAAAGCTGCGCCGACAGGTCGCCACTTTTTCGAGCACGGGCGCGCGGTTCGCCTCGATCGCGGCCTGCCCTTCCTCGCGCGTCAGGCAACCAACCAGCAGGCCTTCTTCCACCACCGGAAACCGCTTGAACTGATTTTGCTCGAACACCGCGCGCAGGTTATCCGGCGAGAGATCCTCAATCACGACCGGCCGAAAGTTGGCAATCGCCGAGACTGGATAGGCCTGCCAACTGCGCAAGTCGCGCGGCGGGATGACGTGCACCAGGACCGTGCCATCCTGGGCCAGGACCGCGTCGTAGAAGTTTTCGGTCGTTAGGCCACGGGAGATTGCTTCGCTCACGAGGGCGCCCAGCATGAGGGCCGGCACGAGGGAGAATTGGTGAGTCATCTCGAAAACAATGAGGATCGAGGTAAACGGCGCCCGCACCACCGCGCTGAGGCAGGCGCTCATGCCGATAATGGCGAGCAGAGTCTGCCCCTCGAGATTAAGCGGCAGAATCAGCCCGAAGAGGCCCGCGACCGTGCTGCCGGCCGCCGCTCCCAGGAAAAGGAGGGGCGCGAAAATTCCGCCGCAACCGCCCCACCCGTAGCAGGCCACCGTGGAGATCCATTTGGCCAGGAGGAGCGCAGCAATCACCAGCCACGGAATCTGCCCACGCAGCATGGCGGAGAGATCGGAGTAACCGAGGCCGAAGACGCCGAGACGGCCGGACCAAATGAAGATGGCCACTCCCAGCAGCCACACCGTCAGGCCTCCGAGTAAAGGATGCATCCAGCGAGGGAACGAGGTCCAGCTTTTGGAGAATCGGCGCAGAGCCAGGGTCGCGCGTTGGAAGGCGATACCGATGAGCGACGCGAAGGCCGAGGCCAGCGGCACGCCCAAGTAGGCTCGCCAGCTTTGACCCTCGATCTGAGGCAAAACAAAAGCCGGGTTCTCGCCGATGATCGCGTGCACGGCAAAGGCTCCCAGGACGGAGGCAAGGATGACGCTGCCGATGAGCGGGCTGTTCAAATCCTGGACGATTTCTTCCAGCACAAAGGTGATCGCGGCGAGCGGCGTGTTGAAAGCCGCGGCCAATCCAGCGGCCGCGCCAGCAGCGGCAGGTCGACGCCGGCGTTGCTTGGGAATGCCGAGCTTGCTGCTCAGCTCGGAGGCAACTCCGCCCGCGATGTACACGGAAGGCCCTTCGCGCCCGAGACTCATCCCGCCGCCCACATGCATGAGCCCGGCGAAGAATTTGACCAGGATGGTCTTTACCCTAACGAATCCGAAATCCTGCCAGAAAGCGAACTTGAGCTGCGGGATGCCGCTCCCGGACGCGCTCTGGTCGACCTTGAACATGAGAAAACCTCCGGCCAGCGAACAGAAAACCACTACCGCGAAGGTGCCGAGGAGGAAAACGGTCAGCGTCTTATGCGAGAGGGCGACGAAGGTCGAGAGATAAAGCCAGTTGATTCCAAGCTCGAAAACAACCGCGGCCAGTCCTCCCGCCAACCCGTAGATCGCGGTAAGGAGAATCGACCGGCTACCTTCCGGGAGACGCTGAAATTGCCGGGCTACAAAAGACACAGATAACGTTTCAAAAGCTGAAAACTGACAGCTGAAACGATGAAAGCAAAGTCCGCTTTAGGAGGAGCTTCGTTGGTCGACGCTTTCTCTTGGTAGCACGGGCGTGAGCTCCTCTGCCATCTGGGTCGATTTCTCCGTCGCACAGGCGGCGACGCCCAGATCACAAGAAAGCGCGCAGACGTCCCTAAAGGGCAGAATTGCGATCCGCGCTGGCGATGAGCATGGTGCCGGCTTCGTCGGCCGAAACCTCTTCTTCGGACTTCGCTTCCGGCTCCGGCCAGACCACGTTCCAAGCGAGGTGCAGCTTCTCCAGCGCCCAGATGGTGTAGCGGGTCATATCGAACTCCCACCACCTTAAGCCATGCGCCGCACACCGTGGCTTGGCATGGTGATTGTTGTGATAGCCTTCGCCGAAGGCGCCGAGGCCTACCCAAAAATTGTTTTTGCTCGCATCCGATGTCTCAAAGGTGCGATAGCCAAATTGCTTCATGTGACAGATCGAATTGACCGCCCAGGTAAAGTTATAGACGACCAGCATCGGCACGTAGAGGCACCAGAGCATCCCAGCGAGGCCGAGCGTGAAATAAAGCAAGGTGGCCAGGATGAGATGCGGCATCACATAGAGCACGGAGTTTTCCCACATCTTGCAGTACCAGATCTTGCGCACGTCGGCCGCATAACGCAGGGAGCGCTCGCGGAAGGAAGGCGGCTTGCGAATGAGCCACATCATATGTGCGTAGGGAAATCCGTGCCGCGGACTGTGGATGTCCTCCTCCGTGTCGGACTTGAGGTGATGGTAACGGTGATCGCCCACCCAGGTCACGGGATCGCCCGAGAGCCCGATGGCCGATCCGAGAGCAAAAATGAATTTCACCCAGGCAGGCATCTCAAAACCGCGATGGGTCAGATAGCGGTGCAGATAAAGCGTGGTGCCGAGTCCCATCCAAAAATAAATCCCGAGCATGATCGGGAGAAACGCCGGTTGGAATCGAGTCCAGATCGCGGCGACTCCAAGCGCCTGCAGGAGGACGAGGATCGTGAATATACCAATATTGAATTTTTCGTTTTTAAACATGACACAGCACTGAACAGAGAGGGGCGGCTGGAAAGAGAGCGCCATCCTCGCCGCATTAGGACGGCAGGGCAAGCGGTTTCGGCCGCCTGCTATATTCTAAAGCAGGCAGAGTGCCGTCCGTGAGCGAAACCCGGAGAGAAAATCGGGGTGACAGGATTCGAACCTGCGACCTCCTGGTCCCAAACCAGGCGCTCTACCAAGCTAAGCTACACCCCGCAGACAGCCGCTTATATCACAGGAGTGGGCGCAGCGCATGCAACATTCGCGGAGGAGCGACTTTGGCTGCGATCGCTTTCCCTGGTAGGATTTTCGGTTGATCTCTTGCCCGGAACCGCTGAAGAATCATCGAAGACGAGTGGCTCCGCCTAACGAATATGATTAAGTTTTGCCTCACTTTCATCATTGCGCTGGCGGTCGCCGAGATCGCGTGGGCGCAATCGTCGCCGGCTCCCTCCAATACGAGCGAGCAGGCCGCGCAGGCCCAGATATCGACCTCGGGCGCCGCCCCGTCCGATTCCCCCAGCGTGCCGGTGGAGCCTCCGTCTCTTATTCCACCTAATATTCTGCCTCCACCGGGAACATTGCCCCAGGCACCTGCGGCCCCAGCCTTGGAACTGCTGAACAACTTCTTTAAGCAGAGTTCCATGGGCAAGGCGGCGGACGAACACCGGCTTCATGTGCAGATGGCCGAGCTGGAAGTGAAGATTCGCAACGACGAAGGCCTGCATGCCCTGAGAGCGTTCGCGAACAGAGCCTCCACGGATCTGGAGCGACGCCATCGCCTCCGCACCTATTATGAAGCCTACTTCAAGAAACTGCGCGCCCTCACCGCCACGCCCGAGCTCAAGACCTACCTGACGGCCCAGGAAGCGGGCCACGAAAGGCTTTTGTTGCAGCCGCGCGTGCGCCACGCCACCGACGAAGCTGAGGCCCTTCGCCTCTCGACCTTGAGCGCAGGCGCCGGCACGGGCACCGGCACCGGTCCCAAGCCACTGGCCACGCCGGTGCAGGCCCGAGCTGCCAACGTGGTCCAGCCCTAACGAGAGAAGTCACGCGTGCGCCGCCGGAGAGGCCTGGTGAATCGCGAAGTTGCCGCCCTCGCGGAGCGCAGTTAAGATGGCGCAGCGAAAACGGCGCATTCGTCTAGTGGTTAGGACACAGCCCTCTCAAGGCTGGTGCACGGGTTCGATCCCCGTATGCGCTGCCATTGCACTTGAATTAGATAAATAAGTGCATGATGGGATCACCATACGGTGTTTGTTCCTGATCCTGAGTTCTTTACGAATATTGCCGACCCCTCTGGATTGACGTCGCAGCCCGTCATTTCCGAGGAAAATTTGCGTATACGAGTTTGTTTTCCGTGGCTGGCGTAGGAGCACCTGCTCGAACTGAGCCTCATTCCGCATGAATGCGAAGTCATGGAGTGGATCGGCGACGGCAAACGCGACCCGGAGATTGCCGCCATCCTCGGCGTCAGCCGGAGGACAGTGGAGAAACACGCGGCGCATATCTTCGTGAAACTTAAGGTCGAGACACGAACCGCAGCGTTCCGCAGCTGCCAGTTAACGTATTTCGCGAAAGTCCCCTTCTCGCGCGCCCTCGGAAAGGAAGAGCAAGCGCGTCACCAACCCAAAGTGTTCGGCCCCGACGAGAGGCAACCCTACTAAACCTGCAAAAATCAGCTCAGCTTAGCTTCCCTCCGGTCGAGTTTCGGGACGAGATCGACGCCGACCAGCCGATGATTATTCGATCGAGTTTGCGGCCGGTGCTGCAAGAGAATCGACTGCGAGGGATTGTCCTCGTTTTGCGCTTCGGCCCTTCCGGCGTTTTTCGTAAACCCAGTCAAACACCAGCACAACGGGAAAGCCGAGCATGACCGCGACGACAACGGTGCGCATCATCCACGCCGGAACCTCGAAGAGGAGCAGGACCTGCGTCGCGATCTGTATTAGCAGCCAGCCCGTTGCTGCTTAAAAGCCGGCCACACGCCACGCGCAGCACGTTGCGGCGTTTCAACTCCGGCAACAAATCGCTCCATCGTTAGGCGGCCATGATTCGAATAGGTTTATCAGTCCAGCAGCCGACTGCGCAAGCACGATGATCAAACCGTCGGTCGAGGCAGACGGCTGGCGTCATTGGGCGAGGTTAATACTGTTAGGGAAGCGCGATGCAGTCTTGGAAAGCTTCATCAAGTGGCGCCTTCGTCGGAGAGAGATGACGCGAGATCCCTCATCGCGGAAAAACCATCAGCACGACGAACACGTTCAAAAAGAATATCATCCACCCGTCGGCGAAAAATTGCGTAATGAAAGACTGAGTTCGCCTGGTGGCGAACGTCATCATGATACTCGAAGGCCGCGCTGAACGGGATCGGAGTCGGGCCGGAAAGAGTTCCATGCGGCAACTGGAGGAGGTCCTCGAGATGACGCCGTGCGCACTCGCAGAGCTGACGCTGGACCCTACGGGCTGACGGTCAATTTAGCACCTCGGCTGGTCACGCTGCCGCCCGAATTGCTGACGACAACAGTAAAGACGGATCCATTATCCGCAGTAGTAGCCGGGGGCGTCGTATAGACGCTGGAAGTGGCACCTGACACGTCGGTCCCATTTTTTTTCCACTGGTAGCTCAGCGAATCACCGGTTGCCTGAACTACATATTTAGCCGTCTGACCCGCCGTGACCCTGCGGTTGCGGGGTTGTCGGGTGATAACCGGAGCTGCTGGAGTTGGGGTCGGTGTGGCGTTTGTCGCGACCAACTCTGCCGTTCCGCTAATCGCTGGGCTGTCCACGCCCCCAGCGATCAAAATCCGACCGTCGTTCAACATGGTGGCGGTGTGATTCTGACGTGCTTCGGTCATTGTGCCGAAAGAGCTTATTTGCCCTGTCGAAGGGTCATACATTTCGACCGAATCCAGAGCTCGCTGCAGACCGCCATAGACCGAGTTGCCGGTGGAGGCGCCCCCGATAATAATCACTTTACCAACCAGTGAGCCCCAGGCGGGGTTAGTCAGAAGAAGAGCGGTGTGACGCTGCCGCGGCTCGATCACTCCAGAGACCTGGGAAAACGTTCCGGTCGTCGGGTTATAGAGATCGGATGTGTCGCTAAAGGAAACTCCACCGCTGACGAAAACAGTCCCGTTAGGCAACAGGGTCGCGTCGTGCTCTGTGCGACCCACATGCATGTCGCCGAGTTGGGACCAAATCCCTGAGCTGGGATTGTAGAGCTCCGCGGTTGGCGTGCCCGGGTTGACGATATCCCCGTTGTTGAGAGAAGCGCCACCTTCCACCACCACAGTGCCGTCGGTCAGAAGCGTTGCCCGCTGGCGTTTCCGCTGCGTGTTCAAAGAACCCGTGAGCGAGAAGATCCCCGACGCTGGATCGTAAATCTCTGCCGTCTTCAATGGAGTCGCGCCATTGCGCCCGGCGACGATCAAAACGCGACCGTCGGTCAGAGTGGTGCCGGTGAAGAGCGACCGGGGCTGCTGCATCGAACCGGTCAGCGAAAATTGCTTCGTTGTCGGATTGTAAATCTCCGCCACCTTGCTGTCGCCATCGCCAGTTTTACCTCCGGCGATCAGGACGCGTCCATCCTGGAGACGGGCCGCAATTTGACTCTTTCTCGCCTGAGACAGCGAGCCCACCAACGTGAACGAATTCGTTGAGGGGCTAAACACCTCGGCGGAGTCGAGATCAACTGAATCGGTGCTTCCTGCCACCAGCAACACCTCGCCCGTAGAGAGGAGAGTATCAGTATGCTGGTTGCGCGGGACCCGCATGTTTCCCAGCGAGGTAAATGCATGCGTAACGGGATTGAGGATCTCGGCATTTGGCAAAGTCGTGTTGCCCGTCACGCCACCTGTGACAAGGATCGAGCCGCTGGGTAATAAAACGATCTCGGGAGCGGTCCGGTTCTCGACCATCGTATCATGCACCGACCAGGTTCCTGTGGCGGGATTCCAAGCCTCGTTGACAGCCAGAAATCCGCTCTCCAGCGTGGTGCCGCCCACGACTAAAACGCTGCCACTGGACAATAATACCGCCCGGTGATTGGAGCGATGGTAGAGCATGTGATCGGTGGAAGTAAATTTTTGCTGGACGGGATCGTAAATGTCGGACTCGTCCTGCGGGCTGGTCCCCGTAAAGCCGCCCGTGACCAGCACCCTGCCGTCCTGCAGGAGAGTCATCTCATGATTAGCGCGCGCGATGACCATCGTCGCGGCCAGTTTGGTGAAGCTCTGCGTCGGCGGGTTGTAGAGCCAGGCATCCGTGACGGCTGCACCGGCCACGTAGCCACCGGTAATCAGGACCGTGCCGTCGCCGAGCGTGACGGCGGCGTGACTCGCGCGATTCGTCGGTGGGTTAGTTGCAAGACTAAAAGTTTGCGTGACCGGATTAAAAATGTCCGCGTTTTTTCCCCCTACAATGAGAACACGGCCATCTGTTAACAGGCTGGCGGTATGCTTGGACCGCGCGGCATTCATCTGCTGCGTGACCTGGGTGAAGGTGCCGGTCGCAGGATTGTAAAGCTCCGCGGACTTGAACGTCTGGTTGCCAGCTTCACCACCAGTGATCAAGACTCTCCCGTCATTCAGAAGAGTGGCAGTGTGGTTCGCTCGCGCCGTCGTCAAGTTCCCGGTCGCGGTGAACGTCTTAGTCGCCGGGTTATACAGGAGGGCCGAATTCAGAGTGGCGCTTTCATTGACGCCGCCCGTCACCAAGACCTGACCTGAGGTCAACAAGGTTGCGCTGTGCCCTGCTCGTGCCGGACTCAAAACGATCGTATCGGCCCGCAAATCCACCGAAAATAGGGAGCCGCAAATGAACAGAAGAACCGCGCTAGGGAGATTTTTCATA
>JBPCLK010000111.1:0-9898 GCA_051003355.1 Chthoniobacterales bacterium
ATCCTGATGATCGAATCGGCATCGTCCTGCCGGCCAGCAAAGGCGGGGTGGTGGCGAATCTCGCGGTCGTGCTGGCGGGCAAAGTTCCGGTAGGCCTGAACTTCACGAGCGGCCGGGCGGCGCTCCAGCGCGCACAGGAGATCGCTGGCCTTCACGTGGTCATCTCGGCCAATGCATTTACCAAACGGCTCACGGATTTCCCCTGGCCCGAGACCGTCCTGCAGTTGGATGAACTCCTCCCGGGATTGAAAACGAAGATTTTTCTTTGGTGGATGGCAGCCGTCATCCTGCCGGCCAGTTGGCTCAGCCGCCTTTTAAAATTACCGAGGGAAGGGGATCACGCGGAGGCCGTCTTACTGTTCACCAGCGGGAGCTCGGGCGATCCGAAGGGCGTCGTCCTGAGTCATCGGAATCTCATTGGGAACGTCTCGCAATTTCGCGTCATGCTCGACGCCACCCATGAGGATTTGATTCTCGCGTCGCTGCCTTTCTTTCACAGCTTCGGCTGCACGGTAACCCTTTGGTTTCCGCTCATTGAGGGTGTCCGCATCGTCACCTATCCGAATCCGCTCGAGACCGCGAAATGCGCGGAGCTCATCGAACGGCACCGCGCCACCATCGTGCTGGCGGCGCCAACTTTTCTGCGCGGTTATCTGCGCAAAGCGCAAAAGGCGCAGCTGGAAACTGTCCGCCTAACGATCACGGGAGCGGAAAAATTACCCCGCAGCCTGGCCGCGGCTTTCGCAGAGCGATTCGGGAAGCCGGTTTACGAAGGCTACGGCCTGACCGAAACCTCGCCGGTGGTGAGCGTGAACCTGCCTGACCCGGAACCCGGTTCTCCCGGTGAGGAAGTGCAACCGTCGCAGCGTCCCGGCTCGGTGGGCAAAATGGCGCCGGGCATTGCCGCGGAAATTCGCGATCCCGAGAGCGGGGACAAGCTTCCCTTGCGGGAGACCGGCATGCTGTGGCTGCGCGGCCCGAACATTTTCGAAGGCTACCTGCACGATCCCAAAAGAACCTCCGAGGTGTTGCAAGATGGATGGCTGAAGACCGGCGATCTCGGCCGGGTGGATGAGGACGGTTTTCTTTTCATCGAGGGAAGACTTTCGCGTTTCTCGAAAATTGGCGGGGAAATGGTCCCGCATGAAACCGTCGAACAGAAGATCATCACCGCGCTTGGGCTCGATCACGAAGGCGAGCGCACGCTGGCCGTGAGTTCGGTCATCGACCCGCAGAAGGGCGAGGCGCTGGTGCTTTTAAGCACGATTGAAATCGACCAGGCGAAACTGCGGTCGGATCTGCAGGAAGCGGGCGTCCCCAATCTCTGGATTCCAAAGACGATCCTGCGCGTGGACCAAATCCCGGTGCTGGCCACGGGGAAGCTGGATTTGCGTGGCTGTAGCGCGCTGGCCGCCCAAAACCCGGAGTGATTCTCTGCCTAACGAGAAGTCGCCGGCGTCACTTCGCAGCTTCCGACGAAGCCACCCGGATGCACGCTCAGCCAATGTGGAACCCGGACTGATTTGACTGTGCGCTGCTGTCCGTTGTCGCAAACTGTGACGAAAGATAACTGCGGAGGATTGACGCTGACCACCCCGCCACCTCCGTTAGGGAGAAAGTTGATCGGAGGCGTCTGGTTGCTCGGGCTTTCATCCAAATCGACCGGACCCTCGGCCGGGACTTGAGCGCTCAGGACTTCCTTTCCGTCGAGAACCTGCTTGCCATCGCTCTCCGTGCGATTCTGCACGGAATCGACACAATCTGGCGCAGTAGCGACGGCCGCATCATCGATTTCGGCGGCAGCTTGCGGCGCCGCGGAGACGGCGGCGGCGACGATCGCACTCGTTAGGTCGCAGTCGATCTTCTCGCCACTCGCACAACGTACGGAGGTCGCGACAATGTCGCCGGAATATTCGTGATGCGCACTGACCGCCGACTTGGCGATGGCCGGGGCGGAGTCGCGATGATTTTTGATGGCGGCGCAAACCGCGGTCAAAAACTGCGGCCGACCTGCCGTCCGGATCATGATCCCGGGCGGCAAACCGGCTTCGATCATTTCCACCGGCGTCAGCAGGCGCGCCGAAGCCACCGGTAGCGTAGCAAACCAGAGTGTGCCTGCCAGACTGCCGCCTACGCCTACAGTCAGGATGGTTTGCGCCAGGCGTTTCCGGAAACCGTCACCGATGCAAGAAGCAATCATATTAACGTTAGGCTGACCTTGTATGGCGGATTGTCCGGTCGCGGTCAAGCTCCGAAACAAGCCGCTCACGCGTCGGCAAATTCCGGCACCAGGCGTGGCTCGTCCCGCAATTCGCCGTCTGATTCGTCGGTCGGTTTGTCTTCTTGTCCTTCACGGTGAGTGCGGGCGATTAGAACATAGAGCGAGGGCACGATGAAGAGCGTGAAAATGGTGCCGATGGTCATCCCGCCGACCAGCACCAGACCGATCGAGTTTCGCGCCTTGGCGCCCGCGCCGGTGACAAAGACGAGCGGCATGTGGCCCGCGACGGTCGCGATGGTTGTCATCAGAACGGGGCGCAGACGGATGCGTGCCGCTTCCGAGACGGCTTGAACTTTGTTGCGACCTTCACGCTGCAGATGGTTGGCAAACTCGACGATGAGGATCGCGTTCTTCGCAATCAGCCCGACCAGGGTGACCAGGCCGACCTGCGAGTAAATATTAAACGACGTCGTAAACGCGTTGGTAAAGAATTTCAGGTTCGGGTTGGGTAACTTGAGGAACATGAAAATCATCGCGCCGAAGAGCGCGAGCGGCACCGAGCCTAACAAGATGATGAGCGGATCGCGGAAGCTATTGAACTGGGCCGCGAGGACGAGAAAGATGAGCACCACGGCGAGGCCGAAAGCCGGGAGGAATTTATCGCCTTCCACGCGCAATTGACGCGACTCGCCGGTGTAATCGATCGAGTAGCCGGCGGGTAGAATCTTCGCCGCTTCGTCCTCCAGCAGCTTGAGCGACTGATCGAGCGGGAGACCGGACAAGCCGCTGATCGTGACCGCATTGAGCTGCTTGAATCGGTTCAGGGTTCGCGGAACGGTTTTGTGCTTGATGGTAGCGACCGTGCTCAGCGGGAGCAGCTGATTGTCGGGGCCGGTGACATAAATGCTTTCCAGTTGGGACGGATTCAGCCGATCTACCCGCTGCACCTGCGGAATGACTTTGTAACTTCGTCCCGCGATGTTGAAGCGGTTCACGAAGTTGCCGCCAAACATGGCGGAAATATCCGCGCCGATGTCCTGGAGGTTCAAGCCCAGGGCGGCCACTTTGTCGTGATCGATGTCCAGTTCCGCCTGCGGCTGATCGATCTTGGTGTCGATGATGGGCGGGAAAAAGAAGGAGCCGCTGGCCAGCGCCTTGGCCTGGAGCTGCTTGGCGAATTCCACCATGCGCTCAGGCTCGTCGGTCGAAAGCAGCACCAGCTCGATGGGGAATTGACCGCCGCCCGGGAGCGCCGGAGGCATGACGGGAAACATTTCGATTCCGGGAATGCTCCCGAGTTTTTGCTGCACCTGCGGGAGCAGCTCAAACGCAGTTTCATCACGCTGATCCCACGGTTTCAGGACCATGCCGCCGAATCCGCTGCTGGGAAAAGTCAGCTGAAAAGTGAACTCCGTCTGAGGAAAGCTGAGAAACACTTTGCCCGCCGCGTCGGCGAAGGCCGCAGTCTGCTCGATGGTCGAGTTGGCCGAAGCATTCACAATGCCGAAAATGACGCCCTGATCCTCGGTGGGCGCGAGTTCCTTGGAACCCATTTTCGGCAAGAGCAGGAACATGATGGCGGCAATCAAGGTCAGGCCGATCCAAGCCGTATAGACCGCTGGCCGAGCGCGCAGGGTGGCATCCAGACGACGGCCGTACCATTCGCGGACGCCATCAAAGATATGATTCACCCGAGCCGCGAAACCGCGATCGGCATCGCCCGACCGCAGGAACTTCGCGGTCATGACCGGTGAGAGCGTTAACGCCACCACGCCGGAAATCGCGACCGCTCCGGCCAGCGTAAAGGCAAATTCTCGGAAGAGCGTCCCAGTCAGGCCGCCCTGGATCCCGACTGGTATATAGACGGCGGCGAGCGTGATCGTCATGGCGATGATCGGCCCGACCAATTCGCGCGCCCCGCGCAGCGCGGCGTTCATCGGAGTCAGTCCGTCGCGCAAATGTCGCTCGACATTCTCGACCACCACGATGGCGTCATCCACCACCAGACCGACCGAAAGCACGACCGCCAGGAGGGTGAGCAGGTTGATTGTGAAACCGAAAACCTGCATGAGGAAAACCGCCCCGATGAGCGAAATGGGAATCGCCACCACCGGGATGATGGTGGAGCGCCACGAACCGAGGAAAAGGAAGATGACCACGCAGACGATGAGAAGCGTTTCACCCAGCGTTTTATAGACGTCCTTGATGGCAGTGTTGATGTAATCCGTGCCGTCGTAGGCGATGCGGCCCTGCATGCCGGTAGGCAGCTCCCTGGTGATCGCGTCCATCTCCGTGCGCACGCGCTTGATCACGTCGATCGAGTTGGCGTTGGGAAGAACGAAGACGCCCATGAAGACCGCGCGCTGGCCGGAGAAACGCACCTCGGAGTTGTAATCCTCCGCGCCTAGGACGACGTCGGCGATCTCGCCTAGCCTAACGAGTGACCCGTTCTGCTCGCGCACGACGAGATTCTTAAAATCTTCCACGGTGTGCAGGTCGGTGTTGGCGGTCGGGTCGACCTGGACGAGAGCGCCTTTGGTACTACCGAGCGCGGAGAGGTAGTTGTTGTTGGCCAGCGCCTTTCGAACCTGCGCGGGGCTGACATTGAGCGCGGCCATGCGGTCGGGCTTAAGCCAGATCCGCATCGCAAAAGTGCGGCCGCCGAGAATCTCGGCTCGTTGCACGCCGGGAATCGCGGTGAGGCGCGGTTGCACGATGCGGGTGAGATAGTCGGTGATCTCGTTCGCCTCCAGAATCTTGGAGGTGAAGCTGAGATAAGCGGATGCAAACTGGGAATCGGCCGACTCGATATTGATGACGGGGATCTGAGCCTCGGGCGGAAGATCGTTGCGCACCTGATTGACCTTCGAGCTGATCTCGGAGAGCGCTTTGTTTGAATCGTAATTCAGCCGCAGCCGCGCCGTGATGGTGGAAAGCCCCTGCGCGCTGGTGGATTGGAGATAATCGATCCCATCGGCGGCTGCGATCGCTCGCTCCAAAGGCGTGGTGATGAAGCCACGCACGAGTTCCGCGCTGGCGCCCACGTAAACTGTCGTGACTGTGACCGATGCAATGTCACTGCGCGGGTATTGACGCACATTGAGGCTGGAGATCGCCTGTACCCCGGCGATGACGATGACCAGACTAACGACCAGCGCGAGAACCGGTCGCCGGATGAAAATGTCGGTAAACGAGGATTTCATCGCACTGGATCGTTCAGAACTCCGGACATTTTTATGCGGTCTCGAACCTTTTAGGTATTAGGCGGGGTGGGGTGGAGGCTGTCCTTTGGGGCCAGCTTGTTATCCACGGCCACATCCATGCCGTTGCGCATCTTGAAGACCCCGGTACTGACGATTTCCTGGCCTTCCTTCAACCCTTCGGTGACCTCGACGTAGTCACCCCGCGCTTCGCCCGTGCGAACGAACTCTTGCCGTGCGAGGAGCGATTCCTTACCGGTCTTCTCGTCCTTCTTTTTCTCGATGATGTAGACGGAATTTCCGAACGGCGCATAAGCCACGGCTGTGGTCGGAATGTAAAGAATGGGATTTTTTTCCGGCAGCAGCACCTTGACCCGTGCAAACATCCCGGAGCGCAGAGCATGATCGGAGTTGTTGATCGTCGCCTGCATGGTTACGGCCCGCGTCGCCGCATCGATCGCGGAGTTGATCGCAGTCAGGATGCCGTCGAATTCTCGGCCTTGGATCGCGTCCGTAGTCATCTTGACGGGCAGACCGGTTTTCACTTTCCCGAGGTCTTGTTGCGGGAGCGAGAAGTCGACGAAGACCTTGTCGAGCGCCTGCAGGGTGACGAGATTCTGGCCGGCTGGCACCATCTCTCCTGGATTGACTTTGCGAATCCCGGCGATGCCATCGAAGGGCGCGTGAATCTCTTTCTTGGCGATGACGGACTGCATGTTTTCGACCGCTGCTTTAGCCGCAAAATATTTCGAGGCAGCACCGTCGAACTCCGCCTTGGAGATTACCTTGCCCTTGGCCAAACCTTGGGCGCGGTCATAGTCCGACTTGGCTAATTCAAGATTTGCCTGCGCCGAGCGAAGTTGCGCCTGCTCAGCGGACGAATCGAGTTTGACCAGGAGATCTCCCTGTTTCACCGGCTTGCCCGATTCGAAACCGATCTCATTCACCATTCCCGGGAGCTCGGCACTGATGGTCGCGCCTTGCACCGGCGTGATCGAGCCAACCGCAGTCAGGCTGGGCGCCCAGTTCGCTTTCTTGACCTTGGCACTCGTCACCGTGGTCGGTGGCGGTACCATCGTCTTGGAAGCGGAGATCATGGCGGCGATTTGCATTCCCTTGATTCCACCGATGATGGCGAAAATAACGATCAAGCCGACCACGAACCAGACGACCGTGGGCCAGTTGCGTCGCTTGCGGACAGGCTTGGGCGGCGCGGGCGTCCGCGAGACGGTGTGAGGAGCGGGGTTACTGATGGCCGTTTGCATGGGTCGTTCGGGTAAAAAGGAGTCGCCAGAGATTACGGGCAACACTGAGTTGACGTTCGCGCTGCCGTGAAAAAGACACTGAAGCGGAGCTAAAGACGCTGCGCATCATGGTTCCATCATTCACAGCAAAAATCATTTCGGCAACCTCGTGCGGATCGAGACCGGGCGGCATGAGGCGCGCCTCCGGCGAACGGGCGATCAGCTCGGCCACGCCATCGGTCTTGGCCTTGGCCACGCTCCGCACGACCTTGGCCACCTGCGGGTTTCGGCTGGCTTCGGCAAACAGGTCCACCACGAACGCGGCAATAATTTGCGGAGATTTTTCACCGCAGTGAGAGGTAAAAAGAATTTCCATGGCCTCCAGCAAAGTCGGCGCTTCGCTGGCCCGCTCGAGCAATTCCGCGATGGTCTTCTTATGCTCATCCGCCAAGGCCGCGATCACTTCTTCCTTGTTGGTGAAATAGCGATAAATGAGACCGACACTGATGCCGGCTTCCGCGCTGATATCGTGCATGCTGGTCTGATGGAACCCAGACTTGGCAAAGCAAGACATGGCCGCTTCCAGGATCTGCTGGCGGCGATCAAGTGTTGGTTCGGCGCGTTTGGTGGACATTTGAGTCGGGCACAATGAATGAACGTTCATTCATTGTCAAACAGGAAGAAACTTTGGGAGAGCATCGGATGTGCCAGCCTCATCCGTGGCGCCCGGCGAGGGAGGGCAGGGGAGTGCCAGAGGGGAGAGTTGAACTCCCGACCAAGGGCTTATGAGTCCCCTGCTCTACCACTGAGCTACCCTGGCGCGAAGCCGTTATAGTTAAATGGTCCGCGAAGTGTGTCAACGCGCGGCCGGTCGGAGCCCCTAGCGGGTCCGATCGCCCAGATAGCCGCGCAGTTCTTGCTGGGTCCCGTGCATCGCAATCATGAAACAGACTCCATTGCGGTTGCGCACCGCCCCCGCCCAGCCGTCGCCATCAACGTACCGCCAGACCGGGCGGCCAGATCCTTGTTTTGCTTCGGCGGGGGATTGCGCAGCCGGATAAATGAAAAACTGCACGCCTTTTTCCGCCAGGACCACCTGGGCGACGCTTTGCCCGTCGTCGTCGAAAACCCGCGCGGCCCGCGCTCGAAAATCCGCAAACTGGATCGGCACATCGTAGTGTTCGAGCTGCGACTTCATGAAAAAATAGTCGCCGAGATTGATGGCGTCGGTGTTGAGGGAATCGAATTGGTAGCGCCGTGAGGTTTCCGCATAAACCAGCATCTTTTCCGCCGTCTCCGATCCAGGGAACTCGTGGATCCGTTCGAAGAAAAAAAAGAAAGCCGTCCCGGCGAGCACGAGGAAAGCGAGCGCGGTGGCCAGGATCGCCGGGTGACGGGCCGTTCGTTTCCAGCTACGCTTGGCGCCGCGAATCAGGGCCGCGTTGACGAACCATTCCTGCGCCTCTTTGGGAATCGAAATATCCCGAACCACCTTGGCCAGCGCCTGATCGAACTGCTGCTGCGTGGTCAAACTCGCGGCCGCCTCGGGAATGGTGCGCGCGTTTTCGAGCGCGGACCGCATCGCGCGATCGCTGGGAGGCGTGTCGCTGATGGGAGCGCACTCCACCAGCGCGCGCTCTCGCCGGGAGAGCCAGCGTTTCATGGCGTCGCAGGCGCGCCCCTGAGCAACGCCTGGAAACGCGCCCTTCCATGCGAGATCAACGTGGCCAGCTCGCTCATTTTCAGGTCGAGGAGGTTTTGCATCTCGCGATGCGAAAATTCATTCAGGTAATAGAGAGCAAGCGCACTTCGTTGCGGCTCCGGCGCGGTGGAGATCCAATCGGCCAGGCGCGTGCCCTCCATCTGTTCCGCGCGCGCTGCGGATTCGGGTGAGATCGTTTCTTCTGACCAAGACGCGGTTTCCATCGGCGCCGGATTACCGGTCGATAGACATTGATGCCTTGCTTCGTGAAAGGCCCACAGTCGATCGGAAGGAAGCTGTCGTTTCGAGGCGAGGAGCGCCGCTTCGCGCACGGTATTCTGAAACGCTTCCAGAGCCCTGGCTACCTGGCCGGTCATGAGAAAGCAAAACCGGTAGAGCTGCGGCAAACTGTCGGAGAGATTCTGGCTACCTTCTTTTTCCAAGTGGTTAAGTTGTAGGCCCCGCCACTCCTTAGCAAGGCTCCTGTCGCTCCGACTCTCGAAGCCTGCTTCGGCGCCGGTTGCTTTAGCTCACGAGAAATCTGCGGCCTGCAAACGACGCCCCACTTCCTCTGCATTCTCGCGGCTATTAAACGCGGAGATGCGAAAATAGCCTTCGCCTTCCGAACCGAAACCGCTGCCGGGTGTGATGACCACGTTGAAATCCTGGAGCATGCGATCGAACATCCCCCAACTCGTTAGTCCAGAAGGCGTGGCCACCCAGATGTAGGGAGCGTTTTTGCCTCCGTAGACTTCCAGACCAGCGCTCCGTGCCGCCTCGCCGAGCAGACGGGCGTTGCCCATATAGTGCTCGATCAAGGCGCGCACCTGCGCCCGGCCCTCCTCGGTGTAAAGCGCGGCCGCGCCTCTTTGCACTGGATAACTGACACTGTTCGCCTTGGTGCTCCAGCGCCGATGCCAGAGCCGATGGAGCGGCCACTCGCTGCCGTCGGTGGTTTGCGCGAGCAGCTTTTTGCTCATGACGGTGAACCCGCAGCGCACCCCGGTAAAGCCACCGGTCTTGGAAAAGCTGCGAAATTCCACCGCGCACTCCAGCCCGCCCGGGATTTCGAAAATCGAGCGCGGGATATCGGGTTCGCTGATGTAACCCTCGTAGGCCGCGTCGTAGAGCAGGATGGACTTGTGCCGGCGAGCGTAGGCGATCCATTCCTCGAGCTGCGTCCGGGTGGCAACTGCCCCGGTCGGGTTGTTCGGAAAACAAAGGTAGACGATGTCGGCACGCTCGTTAGGCGGGGCCGGCACGAAACCGTTCTCGGCCCGACAGGGCAGATAGACGATCCCTTCGTAGCGACCTGCCTCGTCCGCCGGGCCGGTGTGACCTGCCATGACGTTGGTATCGACGTAGACGGGGTAAACGGGATTGGTGATCGCGATCCGATTCCGATCACCGAGGATGTCGAGAATGAATCCGCAGTCGCTCTTCGATCCGTCGGAGACAAAGATTTCGTCGTCGTCGACGTCGATGCCGCGATCGCGATAATCGATTTGCGCGATCTGACTGCGGAGAAAAT
>JBPCLK010000112.1:0-17968 GCA_051003355.1 Chthoniobacterales bacterium
GGATTCAGCAGCTCTGTTTTGTGCTGAGACACGGCCAGATAAACCTGGAAACACCAAAGGATGAGCAGGGCTGCGGCCACTCCACCTAAGGAACGCCGGTGCAAGGATGGCCGCGGGATGAGAGCCAGAACGTTCCGGGCGAGGAGGAGCTCGAATAGGCTGGTCGTGGCCAGGGCGAACGCCCCGGCGACCAGTGGGTAAGCGAGCCAGTTAAAGTAAAGTGCGCGCCCATAGTCACCGAGCAGGAGGTAATGGACCGCTCGGGTCGTTCCGCAGAAGATGCAGGGCAGTCCAGTGACCGCGCCGCAGGAAGTCGCGAACGGTAGCCAGTGGGGCAGCGAACCCGGGGAAACCGTCCGCAGCGCCAGCAGCCCCAGGGCGAGAACCGCGAGATAGACAATTCGCCCGCGTTTAGCGCTCAAGGTGAGCGGAACTCCGGAAGAGGAACTCATAGTGCAGGCGGGGGTTCCTCTTGGATCGGCGGAGCCTCAGCTTGGGGAGGCGGAATCGTTAGAGGAGGTGGCTGGATGAATCTCGGAGAAGCGAAGGCATCGTAAGCATCGCCAAACTGCCGGATAAAGCAGAGCGGGTAGGCGAATAAAAACATGATCACCGGCAGGAGGATGACTGTTCCGAGATAAGGCAGGGCGGCGAGACAACAGGTCACGCACAAAGCGAGACAGCCAACCATGGCGGCGGCGATGAAGAGGAGCAGCAAGAAAAGACCGAAAAGAATAAAGACTCCCGGGCGCGCCAAGAGCAATCCCCATGCTTGCGTAAAGCCCGAGACCGCAGTGCACCGTTGCCGATACATAATCGGAACCATCAAACGGAAGATCAGAATGAAGACCAGGGCGACCAGGAAATAGACGACCAGAAAGAGAATGATTAGAGGGACGGGAAGAAAGTGACGATTCCAGGAGTGCCCCAGAAAGTAGAGCGCGATCAGACCGCCAAAGACAAGCATGCTGCAGAAAGCCACCACCATTTGGAAAACGAAGAGGCGATTTCCCTCGGTGCGAAACTCGCGCCAGGGCTCGGCGATGGCCGCCCGGTTGCGCACAATACAATCGGTGAAAATGAATCGGCCGCGCGCGCTCAGCCAACCGATCAGCACCACAAGCGCAATGATTAAGAGAATGATCGCGATACTGACGGGAATCACCCACGGCGGCAGGTCGCGGACAGAAAAGCCGCCGCCGTGCTGATGGGATTTCCAGTTCCAGTCGGCCCCGCTAAAATGCCGCTGATAAGTGAAACCGCCGCCGCTAAAGAACGTGGCAAGAAAGGCGGCGAAACCGATGACGAACCACTTTTTCAGGTCAAACGGACGAAAAAGAATTTTCGTGGTCAGTTCAAACGCTTCCCCGAAAGGGGCGAAGATCTCGATCCGCGGCTCGTTCGAATCCATGAAAGCATTTCAATCAACTTCACCCTCCTCAGGCAAGCCTCGACCTCGACGCCCAGCTGAAATTCAGATGGTGCCGAAATAGCGATCTCCTGCGTCGCCTAACCCGGGAACGATATATCCGTGGTCATTCAACTCCGGATCAAGCGCCGCCGCGATGATCGGAACATCCGGATGCGCACCCTGCAGGGTTACCAGTCCCGGGCGCGACGCCAGCACGCAGAGGAATTGCAAACGCGTCGCACCAGCAGCCTTCACGACTGAAATCGCTTCGACCGCACTCTGACCCGTGGCCAGCATGGGATCCAGAACGAGCACCTGTGCTTCCGCCAGATTATCGGGCAGACGGCAAAAATATTGGATCGGTCGCAGAGTCTTCGGGTCGCGATAAAGTCCGACATGGCCCGTGCTGGCTTCCGGGAGCAAGGCCATCATGCCCTCTTGGAGTCCAAGGCCGGCGCGCAGAATTGGGACGAGTACGACCGGCTGCGGCAGGATGCAGCCCGTAAATTTTCCCAATGGACTCTCCATCTCCCGCGGGCATGTCTCCCACGAGCGGGCCGCCTCCACCAGCAGCAGGGTCGCGACTTTCTGCAGAGCCAGCCGGAAGTCGTTAGGCGGGGTGGCCTTTTGTCGCAGAATCGAGAGTTGCGCCGAGGCCAGCGGATGATCGAGCACTCGGAATCCAGTCGCAGGCGCCGCGGGCTCACTCATGCCCGGATCATGGCGCGGCCTCTGGAATTGTCATCTCAAAAGCACTTCGTCGGTCGACCGCTCGCCTTTTGGCAGTCACAGCCACAGGCCAGGGTTGACCCGCCTACCGAGGAATCCGACACTCCATCTTCTCATGCGCTGGCAAACTCTCTACGAAGCACGCTGGATCTTCGTCATCCTTCTCGTTCTGACCGCGCTCAGTTTTCTGCTTTCGCCGTGGCTTGCCTTGCTTTTTATCGCCCTGATCGCCTACACCTTTGCTTTTTTTCGTGACCCGGAACGAGCCATTCCCTCAGATCCGGATCTGGTGGTGGCCGCGGCCGATGGCGTGGTGGTGGAAATCGCCGAACTCGATGAGACGGAGGTGGTCAAGGCGCCCATGCGAAGGGTCGCAATCTTTCTTTCTGTCTTCGATGTGCACACCAACCGCGCGCCGTTCGATGGTCGAGTGATTTACCGCCAACACCATGACGGTCTCTGCCTCGATGCGCGCAATCCCGAGTGTTCGGTCAAAAATGAAGCCATGACCTGGGCCTTTGAGCACCCACGTGCGACCCTTGTCGTTAGGCAAATCACCGGGGCGATCGCCCGGCGCATCGTCGGATGGTCCGCGATCGGTGATGAATTGAAAAAAGGAGAACGCTTTGGCATGATCCGTTTCGGATCCCGGACAGAGGTTTATCTTCCTCTCAGCGCCGAGGTGCTGGTAAAAGTCGGAGACCGCGTCGCCGGCGGCGCCTCCGCGATCGCCAGACTAGTCTGACCATGGACACAAATCAGGGCCCCAAGATCTATCTTCTCCCTAACCTGATGACGGCGGGGAACCTCTTCTGCGGTTTTGCGGCCGTCCTGCGAATCTACGACGGCGCTCAACGCATCAACCTGATCGAGGCCGCATCCGATTTTCACGACGCCATCTGGTTTATCCTGGCGGCCTGCATCTTCGATTTGCTCGACGGGCGACTGGCCCGGTTGGGAGGACATGAGAGCGACTTCGGACGTGAGTTTGATTCGTTAGCCGACATCGTGTCGTTTGGCATGGCGCCCGCCTTGCTGGTTTACCAGATCGTGCTGGGCGAATTTCAGAACCTTGGCTGGGTGATCGCCTTTATTTATCTCGCCTGCGGCGCGCTCCGACTGGCGAGATTCAACTGCGTGGCCGCCTCTGGGTCGTCGTCGAATCCGGACAAAAACTTTACGGGCTTCCCCATCCCAGCCGCCGCCGGAGTGATCGCCTCCCTCACGCTATTCATGCTTTGGCTGGACGAGGGACAGCGGACCATCGGTCGTTGGAAATACGCACTGCCCGCCCTCATGCTTTTTCTCTCCTTCATGATGTTCAGCAAGTTCCGCTATCCCAGCTTCAAGGCGGTTAACTGGCGAACCACGAGATCCATTCCGCGTTTCTTTTTCCTCGTCGCCATCCTGGCCCTGACCGTAAAATTCTATCAGTGGATGGCAGCGGTCATTTTCATTAGCTACCTGCTCTACGGCTTCCTGCGGCCCTTCCTCTCCCCGAAGCGGCGGCGGGTCATCGAGGAGGAAATAGGCGAAGAACCCGAGGAAGAGGAGCCGCTGGAGGAGGTTTAAGGCAGCGAGCGTCGCTCAGCCGAAAACCTTCACTCGTTAGGCAACGCCTCATTCAGTTCCGCCAGGATTTCCGGATCGCGCACGTCCGCCCAATCTCCGGTTAGTTCCACCACCTGCACTTTTTGGCCAGAGAGGGCGAGCGCCCGGATCGCATCGGTCAATTCATATTCGCCCCGCGACGAACGCTGCAACTGCGCGGTGAAAGAGAAGATGCTCGGGCGAAAGGTGTAGACGCCGGCATTATACCAAGGGCTGGAGGACTCACCTGGTTGTGGTTTCTCCCGCAGGTCCGTGAGTTCGAAATGTTCGTTCACGAAAACCGCTCCGCCTTGGCTGACGTCGTCGCTCTTTTTCACGGACACCACAGCCGCAGTCTCATCTGGCAGCGTCGTGAGTAGACGATAGTTCGAGGGCTCGATGATGATGTCACCGTAACTAAGGACAAACGGCTCCTCTCCGACGAAGTCACGCGCTAGCTCCAGGACTTTGCCGGTGCCATCCTGTTGCACCTGGGTGGCGTATTCGATGGAGATTCCGAAAGGCGATCCGTCGCCCAGCGCTTCTTTTACCGCGTCTGCGCGCCACCCCACCACGAGGAGGAATTGGCGGATTCCAGCCGCGGTCAGGCCCTCAATGATATGCTGCAGAATTGGCTTCCCGCGCACCGGGATCATGGGCTTGGGTAATTCGTTAGTCAGTTCACGCATTCGGGTCCCGCGCCCGGCGGCGAGAATGACCGCTCTGGTCAGGAGGCTGCTCATGAATGGGCCGCGTGCGCTTCGTGCTCAGTCGGGCAATCTGGGCCATCGCAATGCTCGAATTGAATGGTGGTGTGCTCGATGCCAAATCGTTCATGCAATTCATGAGCGATGCGTTTAAGCAACTCGTCGTCGAGGCGCGGCTCCTGTTTGACCACGTGCGCGGTGCAGGCGGTCTCAGTCGTGCTGAGACCCCAGACGTGCAGGTGATGGATGGCCGCCACTCCCGGAAGTTGCTCGAGGAATTCCTCCACCGCGCCCGCATCGATGCCACGCGGCACCGCATCGAGCACGAGATTGACCGAGTCCCGCAAGAGTCCCCACGTGCCTACGAGGATGACGGCGACAATCACCAGACTGGTCATGGGGTCGATCAAGACCCATCCGGTCGAAAGAATCACGAGGCCCGCCAAAACGACCCCCGCCGAGACTCCAGCGTCTGCCGCCATATGGAGAAAAGCGCCGCGGATGTTCAGGTCGCCTTTGCGTCCGGCGAAGAACATCCAGGCCGTGACGCCGTTGACCAAGGCACCTGCGGCAGCCACCCAAACCATCGTTAGGCCGGCGACCGGCGCGGGTTCGCGCAGACGCCTGATGGCTTCCCAGGCAATGGCGCCGACGCTGACGAGCAAGAGAATGGCATTGATCAGGGCGGCCAGCACCGAGGTCCGACGCAAGCCGTAAGTGAAACGCTTGCTCGGACTCCTGCGCTCGAGATTGGTCGCCCCCCAGGCAATGAGCAGTCCCATCACGTCGCTGAGGTTATGTCCCGCGTCCGCCAGGAGGGTGAGCGAGTCGCTCAACAATCCAAACGTCACCTCAGCGCCGAGGAAAACGGAATTGAGCAGGATGCCAACCGCGAAGGCGCGTCCGAAATCAACCTGATGCGAATGCGAATGGTCCATGAATCAAGCCTGCTACTTTCGTTAGGCTAACGTGGCGGCGGCGGGACAGCGGGCGGGCTCGCCTCGGCCGGCGGGATCGTCACTGGCGGTGTCGGTGAGACGGCGGGGGCAGCCGCTGCGTCTTCCCCAACGCCCAGCGCGGGAATATTGGCCTGCTTGATCTGTTCGTTCAGTTTTGGAAGGTCCGTGCTCTTGACCTGGGCCCAAGCCTTTAACTGCTCATCCAGCCGGGTATCCAAAAACTTAAACACTTCCTCCTGCGATTCGGTCGGTGCGGCATCCGCTTCGATCACTCTGCTGAAGGTATACCACTCTTCGTTCAGCTGATTCGGATAAACCAGATTGCCCTCTGAACTCTTCATATTGACCTGGATGAGCTTAGCCTCCACCGTCGACATCCTGTTCTCGACCTCCACCGCGGCGTCCAGCGCACTCTTGAGCTTCTCTTTCCCGGCGGACCGCTTGCGCAACGAATCAAGTTCATCCTTGGTGCCACGAATTTCGTTAATGGCCTGATGCAGCTGCGAAAAGCGATTATTCACCCGGACTGACATATTGAATGACTTCTGCATGCCGGCCTCGCTTCCCTTGAGACGAGGATCGAGCGCGAGGTGGAGAGGTGCGGTTTCACTCTTTCCATTACTCGTTAGTTTCACCTGGTAATCGCCTGGCATAGCAAGCGCGCCGCGCGGCCCGCTGCCGTAGTAAAAGGCGCCGGGAGTCTGGACGGGATCGTTATAGCGCAAGTCCCACGCAAACCGATTCATGCCCTCCTTCGCGGGAATGGTCTTCGGCGCTTCGACCTGGTCAGGCCACTCCGGCGGCTGGTCATGACCGCTCGTTTCCTCGCTGGAAAGGTGCCGAACCAGTTTCCCTTGCCCATCGAGGATATCGAGAGTGACTTCCCCCTTCGGCGCGTCCTTGAAGTAATAGTCAATAATCGCGCCCGACGGCGGATTAGTCCCGGCGGCCTGGTGCGTATCGATCTCCTCCGGGTAATGAAGGCGAACGGCAGTCTCTGGCTCATAGAGCTTCATGTCTGCCTGCGCGACCTGATCGCTCAGTTGACGCAGCGGAGCGAGATCATCAAGGACCCAAAAGGCGCGTCCATGGGTGGCCACCACCAAGTCGTCATCTTTCACCACGAGATCACGAACAGGCGAGGTCGGCAGATTCATCTGCAACGATTGCCAGTGACTGCCGTCGTCAAACGAGACATAGACGCCGAGCTCCGTGCCCGCGTAGAGAAGGCCGCGATGCTTCGGATCCTCGCGGACTGCGTGGACGTAGGCGCCTTCCGGAATGCCATTCGTGATAGCCGCCCAGTTACGGCCAGTGTCGTTAGTCTTGTAGATATAAGGCTTTAGGTCGTCGAGACGATGGCGATCGACCGCAATATAGGCGGAGCCGGGATCAAAATGGGAGGGATCGATGAGACTCACGCAGCTCCATTCCGGCATATTCGGGGTCACCCGCGCCCAGGTAGCGCCGTCATCGGTGGTCACATGCAGG
Organism: Chthoniobacterales bacterium; assembly: GCA_051003355.1. Taxonomy (GTDB): domain Bacteria; phylum Verrucomicrobiota; class Verrucomicrobiia; order Chthoniobacterales; family UBA10450; genus Palsa-1392. The sequence goes on from JBPCLK010000112.1 coordinate 6,888, forward strand.
AGGCCGTCATCCGTCCCAGCCCATAACATCCCTTTCTTCAGAGGCGACTCAGCCAGGGCGAAAACGACATCGTAATACTCAATGCTGGTAATATCGTTTTGGATCGGGCCGCCGCTAGGCTGCTGTTTCGACTTATCGTTGCGGGTCAGATCCTCACTGATGGCTTTCCAGCTGTGTCCCTGGTCGGTTGACTTAAAAACAGCTTCGCCGGCCGTGTAGATCGTATTGGGATCGTGGGGGGAGAGGAAAAGCGGTGAGACCCATTGAAAGCGGTGCTTGAGGTCACTCGCGCCGTGACCTGAGTTATCGAGCGGCCAGACACTGACGTCCTGATACTGCTCCTTCGCCTTATCGTAGCGAGTGATGAAGCCCTCGTTGTTCGAGTAGATGACGTGCCAATCCCTCGGGTCGGGAACGACAAAACCAGTCTCGCCGTCGCCCGCTTGAAACCAGTCTTCGCGTCCGATCACGCCATTCTCGCTCCGACTGGCGATGCCCAGGTTCGAGTTATCCTGCTGGGCGCCGTAGATGTGATACGGGTAGGCGTTATCAACCGCGACATGGTAAAACTGCGCCGTTGGCTGGTTATTTTGCGTAGACCAGGTCTCGCCGCCATCGATCGAGACACTGGCTCCACCATCGTTAGCATTAGCGAGACGTTGCGGATCTTTCGGATCAATCCAGAGACAGTGATGATCACCGTGGCGGGCGGGCATCAGCTTGAAGTCTTTGCCGCCGTCGACCGAACGAAAGAGACCGGTGTTCAAAACGTAGAGGGTGTCGACCGCGCGCGGATCCGCATAGATTTTGCTGAAATACCAGGCGCGCTGACGGAAGCGTAGATCGTCGTTAATTTTCTCCCAATTATCGCCGCCGTCGCTGGAGCGGAAGATGCCGCCTTCCTTAGCCTCGATAATGGCGTAGATGCGGTTGGAGTCGGCGCCGGAAACAGTCATGCCAATCCGACCGAGGGTGCCTTCCGGCAATCCGTGGCCCTGCAGTTGCTGCCAGGTGGTTCCGCCGTCGGTCGAACGATATAGACCGCTGCCGGGACCGCCGCTGGAGAAAAACCACGGCTGCCGCCGAACCTGATAGAGCGCGGCGAAGAGCGTATTGGGATTATGCGGATCGAAAACGACGTCGATCGCGCCGGTATTTTCATCCTTCCCCAGGACTTTGGTCCAGTTCTTACCTCCGTCAGTAGTGCGATAGACGCCGCGTTCTTCATTCGGACCGAAAGCGTGGCCGACCGCGGCGACGAAGACCGTATTAGGATCGTCCGGGCTGACGATGATCGCGCCGATCTGGCGGGAATCTTTCAGGCCGACGTTGCGCCAATTCTTCCCGCCATCGACCGATTTATAAACGCCGTCGCCGTAGGTGATATTGCCCCTCAAGGCTGCCTCGCCCGCACCGGCATAGATGATGTTGTGCTCGCTCGCAGAAACCGCGATGGCGCCAATCGAGGAAGTCGAATGTTGCTTGTCGAACATCGGTTTCCAATTCGCGCCACCGTCCGTCGTCCTCCAGACGCCGCCGGCCACCCCGCCAAAATAATAGGTGTTCGGTTCGCCGGAGACACCCTCGATGGCGATCGCTCGCCCGCCGCGATAGGGCCCCACCAATCGCCACTTCATCCCGCTCCAGAGTTTGGGATCAAAACGCTGCGCGTTGACGGCCGGAGTGGTGGCGCCTTCGGTGGGCGCAGGAGAAGCGGACGGCGCTGCGCTGGCCGCCGGCGTGGTGGGTGGTCCGGCTTTTCTCTTCGGCTTTGCTCCTTCAGAAATCGTTAGGCCGAGAGCGAGACCGAAAACGATGAGACCCGGAAGAAGGGCGGTGTGTGCCGCCCTGACATTCTTTTGCATCGGACAGTTTGGAACTGTTCCGGAGCCCTTCAACTGGAATGTCGAGAGGGACCTCGCCTAACGAAGCCGCAGACCGTGCGCGCAGGCGTCCGCCAGTTTCTCGAGCCGTCTTCGCCGGGTGGCCTCCTGTCTGGCACTCGTCACCCACCACGAAATCGTCTTGCGGTAGGAGGGAGCCTGCGCCTGGAAAAATTTCCACGCCGCCTTGTTCTTTTTTAACATCCCCGCGTAGGGCTCGGGCAATTCTTCCCTCCGCTGTTCGTAGGCGTAGATGCCGGACTTGTTTTCCTGACGAGCCGCGAAGGCCGTGAGGCCGGCAGGCTGCATGCGCCGCTCTTTCGTCAGAACGTCGACACGCTTCATATTGACCGCGCTCCAAATACTGCCGCGGCGTCGCGGGGTGAATCGAATCGTGTAGCTCGACTCGTCGATTCTCCCGCGAATCCCGTCGATCCAGCCGAAGCTGAGCGCTTCATCGACCGACTCGGGCCAGGTGATACTGGGCTGCCCGGTATGCTTCTTGTGAAAGCCGACCAAGAGCTCCGGAGCGCTGGTGTGATTGCGCAGCAGCCACTTCCGGAAATCGAGGGGCTTTGGAAAGAAAACGATCTTCATGGCAGAATGAACTCCATTCGCCTAACGAACTACAGCAAGCTCACGCGATCTCGGGCGACCGCGATGTTCAACCGCCACAGACCTCGTTCAAACTGCCTCAGCCGTGCAGCGCACGCGACGGGCGGCATAATAGGATCCGATCACGATCCCCGCGGCAATGAGTTGAGCGACGAGCGTTTCGTAGGTCGGGAAGACGGCGAACCAGAGACCGGCCCAATCGGGCACGATGTTTTGCAGCCAGGAAATCGGTGTGGTCGAAATCCAGTGCGCTAATTGCATTTCCTGCGCTTGTTCGCCAACCATGACGAGGAGGACACCGCCCAGGAGAACGCCGGTAGTCACCAGCATATTGCGGTAGGGCAGGCGCTGTTGCATGACAAAGGTCAGGACGGCAACAAGGCCAGAAAGCGCGAGCCCGAGGAGCGTGCCTTCTAAAACCACCGCGCCGCCCAGGCGCAAGTGATAGGTCTGAAGGAAAAGAACGACCTCTAAACCTTCTCGGTAAAGCGAGGTAAACCCGAGCAGGATGAGTCCCCAGATGAGCCGAGTCTGCGAGGCATTGGAGGCGGACCCCGCGGTGAGCAGGCTTTTGCGTCGTCGATTGTGCGCCTTGATCCAGCCACCCCAGTAAATCTTGTGGAAAAACCAGTTCATGATGACCAGCAGGACCACGACCGCCAGGAGGCATGTGGCGGCCTGCAGGTTGAGCGCCGAAACATTGTCGGAAAGCGCGCTCATGATGCGGACCGCGATCATCCAGGTCACCAGAGTGGCGAGGAAAGCGAGCCCCGCGCCCCAGGCGACCGGGCGTCGGCAATGGCTTCGGGCACCGGTCATGCTGGCGGTGATCGCTGCGAGCACCAGGATGCATTCGAGGCCTTCCCGAAAAACGAGAATGCCAATATCGAGCAATGCGACGGTGGGACTGGTGTTGGCTCGCGTGGGATCAGGCGAACCGCCGGTTTCCAGACCTTGCCAGGTCATAGCGGCGAGGACGCCGAGAGCCGCGATCAAAAGGAGCGTTTTGTGAATGGGGCGCAGCCGCATCGCCGGAAAGTCTGCCGGAGCGGCCGCGGCGTTAGGTGAGACGGCGGGCGGCGGAGCGACAGGCGGCATCACGCGCTGACTTTATCACACCGTCGACGTCTCGCTGCCGGTAGATTGCTATTCTCTAGCGGTGAATTGCACTTTTTCGCACGCTCTGGGTAAATGCAGGCCCAGTCGGCGCGGACAATGCGAGGGCTCGCTTCGAGACTTGAATCGACAGAACGGCCATCCAAATCGAGGTCTCCCCGAGGAGCCAACGTCGAAGCTGCCGTGGGCCGGCGCGGTTGTGATTTCCATCTCCCGTCGTAAATTTTGCCTATGTCACGCCGCGCAGGGTTTACCCTCGTCGAACTCGCGATTTCGGTTTTCATCGTGATGATCCTGCTTCTGCTCGCCATTCCGAGCTTGTCGGGAGTGCTGGCCAATCGGCGCCTGCAGCGTTCGCTCGACGCCATGAACGAGATGGTGCGCATGGCGCAGGAGCGCAGCGTGCAGGAGCGTCGCCCATACCTCATCGAGTGGCAGAAGAACTCCGTCGTTTTACGGCCGGAGGCCAGCGAAGCGGGCGTGGCCCTGGCCACGCTGGCTCTGGCCAAGGGGCACGCCTACGTCCTGCGGCTGCCCGCGGCCTTGGAAAAGGATCCGCCCGCGCAATGGATCTTTTGGCCGTCGGGAGTGTGCGAGCCGGCCAATGTGCAATTCAAGGGATCGGAAGGACTGTGGGAGGTGAACTACACCCCGCTCACTGCTCGCCCTCAGGTCGTTCGTTATGCGACGAAATAAAGGCTTTGCCCTCTACGAGGTGCTGCTCGGCCTCACCATTTTTGTCATCGGCGTGCTGGCGCTCGGCCGGGCGGTTCAGAATTGTCTTAATGCCAGCGCTCTGGGTGAGGAAGAAAATCGCGTCCGCCTGCTCTTAGCTAACCGGATGGCTGAAGTGCAGGCCAGCCCCGGTCGACCCGATCCGACCCAGGAATCGAACATCGACACCGGTTACGGTGTCGTAAAGCTGATCCAAAAATCGACGCCCGAGGAACTTTTGGAAAACGACAACACCATCGTGAGTGGAATCAGTCGGATCACGCTGCGGGCCGAATGGCTGCGCGGCGGCGAGAAGCAGGCCAAGCAATTGATTTTCTATGTTTATCGAGCGGGCTGACAGACCTTCGCGACGCGCCTTCACCTTGCTCGAAGTCACTCTGGCGGTGGCGATTTTTGGGATGATGGCGCTGGCCATCTATCGTTTCGTAGGGGCCAATCTCACGGCGGTCCGGCTTTCCTCCGAGTTGAACGAAGTGGACGCCAGCTACGAAGGTCTGGCTAATCTCCTGACCAATCAGTTGCAGTCCTTGCCCGCGGGGCAGGGGACCCTGGCCGGTGAGCCTTTTAAATTCAGCGGCCGCTCGCGCGATGAGATGACGTGGATCTGCCAGGCTGGTCCCGGCATTCTGACCCGCTACGCCACGGGGAGCTTTAACGTGAGTCTGCGGCTCCGGCCGATCAAGCAAAACGATCAGATGGAGCTGGGCCTCGTGAGGGAATCGATAGATGAGAATAATCCGGTGCCGAAGCGAAACGAGTGGGTCTCCCTCCTGAGCGGCATTAACAGTATGGAGATTCGCTACTTTGATCCGCGTTTGAACACCTGGGTCGATCGCTGGACCGATCGCGGCACGCTGCCGCACCTCGTTCGCCTAACGATCGAGCGCGCCGGCACGAAAGTTCCGTGGGAAGCCGTCCTGCCGTTGCGCCGCACCCCGCTCTAGGAGGAACATGCGCCGCTCGACCCACTTTCGCTCTTCCGCCTCGGCGCTCCTCCTGGCGCTCTGGGCGTTGTTCTTGCTCAGTGCCATGGTCATTGCATGGGCGCTCGATATCAATTCACGGCTGACCACTACCGGCAACGCCAGCCGGGTCGTAGAAGCGGAGGCGATGGCCTCTTCCGGAGCGGAAATCGCACTCAATCCCCAGGTCAACGCCGGTTCCAGCGTCCTGCAAGGATCGCTGGCCAAGGGGCAGAGCTACAAAGTGCGCATCATGGGAGAAGGCGGGCGCATGAACCTGAATTGGATCGTCTCGGGCGAAAGCCTGCCGCGCCTGGCGATCCTGAAAAAATATCTCGAAGTCAAAGGGATCGACCTCAACGAGCGTGAGCACATGATCGATTGCCTGCTTGATTTCGTCGATCCCGATAATCTCCCGCGCTTGAATGGCGCCGAGGCGGGCGAGGGTTATCAACCCAAGAATTCGCTCTTCCAGCGCATCGAAGAGCTGAAGCAGGTCAAAGGCTGGGAGAAGTTTACCGCCCAGGCGAACTGGGAGGAGGATTTCACTCTCTACAGCAGTGGCCCGGTCGATCTCAGCTGGGCTTCGCGCGATGTCCTGCTCTCGCTGCCCGGCATTAACGAATCGCTTGCCGATCGCTTCCTCGAATACCGCCGCGGGCCCGACAAAGTCGATGGCACCGAGGATGACCCGGTCTTTCAAACACTCGATGAGGTTAGGCTTGCGCTCGGATTCTCTCCGGAGCAATTTCAGCAGCTTTCCGGCCTGATCGGATTCAAAGATCAAGTGGTACGCGTCGTCAGCGTGGGAAAATCCGGCGACGCGTCGCGCACGATCCAGATGATTATTCGGAAAAGCAACTCGCCGCAGGTCATCCGTTGGAAGGAATTGTAATATCGAAGCCGTACCGAAACCCCTTTTTATCGTCCCCTCCGGGCAGGGTTGGACGCTGATTCGCGCGGGCACCGCGAACGGTGCCTGGGATATGCGGACGGTGGCCGATCTCCACGAAGCGGCTGGCCTGCTCGGCTCGACAGACGAGATCGTTCTCGGTCTGCCGGTAAAAGCGGTTTTGGCCCAGCGATTGCGTTTGCCGACGGTCGATCCGGCCGAGTTCGGCGGCATGGTGCAATTGCAGGTGGAGAAATCATTCCCATATCCTCCGGAAGAGGTCACCAGCGACTTTCAGTTAATCGAGCAGTCCGAAACCGAGAGCATCGTCTCGGCCATTGCCGTGCATAACCCACGGCTCATCGAGATGGCCTCACCGCTCCTGAATCGCGGCTACATCCCGCATCAAGTCACTGTGTATGCCGCGCAACGCGCCGCCTCGCATGCGGCCTCTGGTCGCGCGCTTCTTATCTATCGAGAAGGCGGCAAGCTCGTTTCGGCCATCAGCGAGAACGGCAAAATCAGTTTCACCCGCACCCTGGACGCCACGGAAGCGGAAGGCTTGCAGCGCGACCTCCCGCAGCTGGCTTTGAGCGCCGAATTATCTGGCATCGACACTGCCTTCCCCACCGTTTTGCTCGACGAGGATTGCCTGCCCATGCGCGACACGCTCGAACGGGTCTTTGCCCAACGACCCGAGCTCATGAGCACGGAAACACCGCCCGCCTCGATCCCGCTCAACCTGGCCCCGGAGAGCTGGCGGGAACAGCGCGCCGCGCTCGTTAGGCGAAAAGAATGGACCCGGCGTCTGAAGCTGGCCGGGGCCGTTTACGCCGGGCTCTTTCTGCTCTTTGCCCTCTACGTGGGCTTCCTGCGGTTTCAGGTGGGTCATCTCGAGAAAGTGATCGACCGCGACGCGCCCAAGGTGGAATTCATCAAGAGCACGGAAGCCGATTGGAAGGCGCTCTCGCCCGCGATAGATCCGCACTATTACCCGATCGAAGTCCTGCTGAATCTTTTCCAGAGTCTGCCGAATTCTCAGGTCCAGATCACGGTTTACGACCAATCGGCGCGCAACATCTCGGTGCAGGGCGAAGCGCCCTCGGCAGCTCTCGCTTACCAGTTTGCCGAGAAGGTGAAGAAGAATCCCGCTTTGCAGGCCTTTGCCTTCAACCTCGGCACCCCCCGTATTTTGCCTAACGACCATGCGCAGTTCCGGTTGGAGGGGAAAGTGAAATGATCACCCGCTGGCTTTCGCAGATGAATCAGCGCGAGCGCATGCTGTCGCTCACCATCGGGGCGATTCTCTTCGTCCTCATCAACCTCTTCCTCTGGAGCACTCTCTTCGGCATGAGCGGCAACGCGCGCGCGGACTACGCGAAGGAGCACGCCGCCCGCAAGGAGCAGGAAGTCTATCTCGAAGAAGAAGGCACGTGGCAGAAGCGCGCCGATTGGCTCAAAACCAAACAACCGCGCCTGACCAATCCGGCGGAAGCGTCTTCGCTCCTCACCCAAGTCAAGGAAATCGCCAGCAAGCACGATGTGCAGGTGGAAAATCCGCAGATCGGCCCGGTCGAAAAAGCGCCATCGCATCAGGCGGTCTCTGCCACTTTCGAGACCAAGAGTGGCTGGACGCCGCTGGTCCATTTCCTCTACGACACGCAAAAGCCGGAGAACTTCGCCGTGTTTGAAATGGTCAACTTGATGATTGATCCGACCGACCCGACAGTAATGCGAGGCCGCTTCAAGATCGCGAAATGGTTCGCACCGGCTGGAGGTCAGAAGTGATGGAAGCGAAAAAAATTGCCTGGCTACTCGCAGTGCCCTTGCTTTGCCTAACGACCACTGCGGCACGGGCAATAGACGATCTGCCCACCCAGGAAAAGTTTGCCCGCTACGAGCCGATGTTGAAACGATCGCCTTTCGCGGTGGCGACCGCCGGCGCTCCGATCGCGGCGAGCCCGAATTTTGCCAAGGATCTCTACGTGGCCAATGCCGCTCATTCCACCAGCGGAGATTTTGTTACTCTGGCCTCGACGACGAACAAGGATTTTAAGGAATATCTGAACACGTCGGAAACGGTGAACGGGTTCTCCCTGTCCACGATCGAATGGTCGGATCAGGTCGGCGAGACCAAGGTCACCATCGCGAAGGACGGGCAGTTCGCGACGCTTACCTTTAACGAGGCCCTCCTTAGCCAAACAATTCAAAATCCGGTTCCGCAGGCTCCTCAGCCCGCCGTTCAACCTGGTCGGCCGAACCCGAACGCTCCCGTTCGCAATTCGGCGCCCGTCATCCAGCGACCAATGCCCGTGCCGCAAATTCCGACACCTCCGCCCCACGTTCGACCGGTTATTCGACGTAAGACGGCGCAGCAATGGCAGCAGCAAGCCCGGGATCCGAGGCAAAGTGCGCAGTCACAGGACGACGGTTCTGACGATGGTGGCGACCTCGACGAACCATAGGGTCCTAACGAGCGCGACTATCTTACTGCACGTTTGAGAAAATGCCTGTCGGCTGGCGAATTCGTTAGGGCTGGCCCCAATCGTCGTCCCCCGTGTCGGGCTTCCGATCGGGTCCGGCCGAATAAAGATCGTAGCTATCGGGATTCTTCCGGCCCGGACTCATATAGATATAGTCAGTCCGCCACGGATCTTTCGGGATGGAATCGAACAACTGCGTCCAGCGGCTGGGTTGAGGATCGGACGAGGGGCGCGCAACGAGCGCCTGTAATCCCTGCTCGGTCGTGGGCGTGAAGCCGTTAAAGCTTTCGTAAACCTTTAACTGTGTCCGAATACTCTGGATGTCGGATTGGACCGCCACGAACTTGCTGGTCTCCAAGTTACCGCGCAGACGATAGATCGCCACGCTGAGCAGGACTGCGATGATGGAAACCACGAGCATGATCTCGAGGAGGGTGAAAGCACTTTGATTCTTGCGCATAAATAATAGACAACCGGCTACTTCAACGGTTCGAGAAGATAATCCGATTTATCCCAGAGGTATTTTAATTGGATTTGGGTTTCCCGGATGGCCGAAGCGGAGGTTCCGGCGCCCGCGAGAATAATCACATCATTCGTGCCCGCCTTCAAGATGGAGGCCGGCACGATTTTCTGCGCCCGCACCCAGCCAGTATATTGAAATTTCATGGTTTGCAGGAGCGAAAGCGACAAACCGCGATAGGCCGGATCGGCCAGATCGGGCAGAACGAGCGAAGCCGGGCCAATATTCTGGCCATTCACATAAACGTCCGGCGGGACCTCGATTTGCGGGCTGGCTACCTCGAAAGTAAGCAACGCGACCAGTGGCTGGGACTCCAGGCCGAATTGAAAGGCGGCGCCTTTCTCCATGCTCGAGCCAATCGGAATCGTCTCCGCCGTGAGCGGGGCCGTCACCGTGCCGAAGACTTCCGCATCCTCCTCGCCAGCCTTGAGGGGCGCGGCCACGCCAAAAGGATTCGGCGTAGAAACGTCCGGATCCTCATGCATCGGACGCATGATCTGATTCGACTGCATCCAATCCAGATAAGCACCCCGCACGCCACGACCGTCGCCCGGCACCTCAATGTCAATCGCCGTCACGCCGATCATGGGAACGGTCGTGGTGGAGGAAGTGGCCAGGCCCGTCTTCTGGCCTAACGGGCCCGAGTGGAGCACCTGCGTGCCCGATTCATCCCAGGCAATCAACTCCGGCTGTTCCGCCGGTTGGTCGTCGAAGTAGAGACGAAAGAGCAGGATCTGGCACTCGTCGTTTGGCGGAGTCAGACGCACGCGAAAAGTGCTTTTGGCCGCCGTGCCTTCGCTCGCCTTCCCGGGAGAGAAAGAAACCGACTCCACCCAGTTCGGCGCGGCCTGAACCTTGGAGTGCGTCGGATTACTCTGCCGTAAATCGAGCCACGCACTGTCGGGCGCCGCCTGCGCGGACTGGCTCGGCCGCAAAACCTGTGCGCCTTCGGGCGGCAGGGCCTGTTGCGCGTGTAGAATCTGCGCGGCCAGCAGAGAAATCGCGATAGCGAAGGACCGAACGTGCATCTCGCCGCCGAGATTATGTTAGTGCGGCCGAAACTGCAAACTGTGGGTCATTTCAAAGACCGCCGAGAGAATGCTGTAGACCACGAAACCAACCACGATGGCGATTAAGACGATGATCACGGGCGGGATCAACGCCGAGATAATATCGACCGTGCGCGCGAGCTCGCGTTCGTAGACATCCGCGATGGTCTGCATGGTGCGCGCAAAATGCCCCGTTTGCTCGCCCACCGCCATCATGTCGGTGAAAAGCTCGGGAAAAAGCTGCTCCCTGGCCAACGCACTCGAGAGATTAGCGCCGTCGATAACTGCGCGCCGAACTTCACGCAGCTTGGCTTCAATATATTTGTTCGCCGCGATCTCCGTGACGAGATCGAGGGCCTTCAGCAACGGAATTCCATTTTGCATCAGAGTGCCAAGAGTCCGGGCAAATTGAGCGTAATATTGGTGACGACGAATGCGGCCGTAACCCGGGATCGAGAGGCGAAAACGATCCCAACTCATGCGGCCCTCCTCCGTGCGGACGAAGGCGCGAAAGCCCACGCTGATGCCGACGACGATGAGAATGAAGAGCCACCAATAGTGCGTGATGAGATAATTCGCGCCGAGCAGCATGCGCGTCGGCAAAGGCAGACTGCCGCCAGTCTGCGACATGAAAGTCGTCAGCTGCGGCACCATAAAGGTGGTAAAGATGACGATGAGTGCGCCACCGGCGAAGGCCAAGAAAGCCGGGTAAATGAGCGCCTTTTGGACACGATCGTGGAGACTTTTCTCCTGCATCAAATGCTCGACCACGCGGGTTAGAATGTCGGGCAGCGCGCCGCTCGCTTCTCCCGCGCCCACCATGTTC
>JBPCLK010000113.1:0-16203 GCA_051003355.1 Chthoniobacterales bacterium
CGAAATACTACACGCCCGGCGTGATGATCCTCGCGCTGCTTGTCTTCCTCGTTCCCCCGCTCGTCTTCGGCGGCGCGTGGTTCACCTGGACCTACCGCGCGCTTGTCCTGCTCGTCATCGCCTGCCCATGCGCGCTGGTGATTTCCACGCCCGTCTCCATCGTCTCCGGGCTTACTGCGATGGCCCGGCGCGGCGTGCTCATCAAAGGCGGCGCGTTCCTCGAATCCATCGGCCGCCTCCGCGCCCTCGCGCTCGACAAGACCGGCACCATCACTGAAGGCCGCCCGCGCGTGCTCGCGATCACGGCGCTCAACGCCAAATCCGAGGACGAAATCCTGCGCATCGCTGCTGCGATCGACACGCATTCCGATCATCCGCTCGCGCAAGCCGTGACGGCCTTCGCCAAAGAACGCGGCATCAACTTTCCGCGCAGCGAAAACTACCAGTCCCGCACCGGGCGCGGCGCGGAAGCCGAGATCGAGGGCCACCAATACTTCGTCGGCAACCACCGGTTCACCAACGAGCTGGCGGTCTGCTCGGATGAACTCGAAACGCAGCTCGCCGAGATCGAAAACCGCGCGCAATCCGTCGTCATTGTAGGTCATCGGCCGCACACCGATTGTCCGGGTGAAGTCCTCGGCATTCTCGCAGTGGGCGACGCCATCCGCGCCAACGCCGCCCAGGCTATCCGCGATCTGCGCGCCGCCGGCATCGAGCGCGTCGTCATGCTCAGCGGTGATAACCAGCGCACTGCCGATGCCATCGCGAAAGAAGCAGGGATCGACGAGGCCCACGGCGATCTTTTGCCCGACGATAAGATCGCCCGCATCCGCGACCTCCTCGCGAAGCACCAACACGTCGGCATGATCGGCGACGGCGTGAACGACGCCCCCGCCATGGCCGCCGCCACCGTCGGCATCGCGATGGGCGCCGCCGGCACCGACACCGCGATCGAAACCGCCGACATCGCCTTAATGAAAGACGACCTGAGCAAAGTCGCCGAGACCATCGCACTCGGTCGCCGCACCCTGCGCATTATCCAGTTCAACATCGCCTTTGCTCTCGCAATAAAAGCCGTCTTCCTCATCCTCGCCGTGCTTGGCCACACCAGTCTCTGGCGGGCCATCGCCGCAGACACGGGCGCTACGCTTGTGGTCATCGCCAACGCGCTGCGGCTACTCCACGCGCCGCCCGCACCAACCGAAAGATGAGATTGCGCCTTTGCTAATATTCTTGTATGGGCATATAGCTTGCTCGTGAAATTGCACGAACTTAAAGCCCTTCTGCGCGCTCATCCTGCTGCCCAACCGCGTTTCGTTCTGCCTGACGGAAAACAAATCCCGGACCACTTTCACCTGACCGAGGTGGGGCACGTAACGAAGAAATTCGTCGATTGCGGCGGCACTTTTCGCACCCGCGAAGCGTGCGTGCTCCAGACTTATGTGGCCGACGATTTCGATCATCGCCTCGAGGCCGGCGCCTTCGCCAACATCCTCGACCTTGGCCAATCGATCCTGGCGAATGATGATCTCGACGTGGAAGTCGAATGGGATTGCTGCGTCATCTCGCAATATCCCATCGCCACTGCCCGGCCCGTGGAGGAGTGGCTAGAGTTTCAGTTGGCGAGCAAGCACACCGATTGCCTGGCCAAGGCGAAGTGCGGCTGCGAACCAGCCGAGGCCGACTCTGCGACGGGCTGTTGTCAGGCAAAATGAAACTGATCGAGATCTATCAGTGTCTCTGCGACCCGACACGGCTGCGCATCCTGCATTTGCTCACACAAACGCCGCTTTGTGTCTGCCATTTCCAAGACGCGCTCCGTGAGCCGCAGGTGAAAATCTCGAAGCACCTCGCTTATCTGCGGCAGCGGGGATTGGTCACGACGCGGCGCGACGGCAACCGGATCATCTATTCGCTCCCGACGAAGCAGTCCCAAGAACTCGAAATCAACCTGCAATGCCTGCAGGATTGTGTTTCCTCCGACCCGATTTTTCGCAAGGATTTACAGCGTCTCGAGAAATTGAAAGCGAACTGCTGCGAACCGGCAGGCGTTCTGGTGCAGTAAAACTCTGAATCTCATTTCAAAGTGTGAAATCGCGCGTTCTCTTCATTTGCATCCACAACAGCGCGCGCAGCCAGATGGCGGAAGCGTGGTTGAACGAGATTTGCGGCGAACATTTCGAGGCGCAGAGCGCTGGTCTCGAGCCGGGCACGCTCAATCCGCTCGTGGTCGAATCGATGCGCGAGGTAGGCATCGATATTTCGGCCAAAGGCACGCAGGCCGTCTTCGATGTCTGGAAGAACGGGCCGGTCTTTGCATACGTGATCACGGTTTGCGATGAAACGAGCGCAGAGAAATGCCCTATTTTCCCCGGCCCGGCGCGGCGTTTGCACTGGGGCTTTTCCGATCCCTCGGTCCTGACTGGCACCCACGAGGAGAAGCTGGCCGCAGTGCGCAGGATCCGAGATGAAATCCGGGCCAAAATCGAGGCGTGGTGCGACGAAGTTTGCGCTCCGGCCAAAGCGGCGTGAAAACGGCTCTTAGTCCGCGCCTCGCCGCGGCCGAGGACGCGGAGGCGATCAATACGATTTACAATCACTACGTCCACAACTCGGCGGCGACTTTCCAAGTGGACGACGAGACGACCGAGGAACGGGTCGAGGAATTGCGCACCCGCCCGCCGAACCAACCAATCACGGTGCTGGAAGACGGTGGCAAGATCGTCGGCTGGGGCGCGCTTTCGCCCTTCCGCTCGCGGTGTGCCTACCGCGACACGGTCGAGTTGACTGTTTACGTAGAGCACGAGAGCCATCGTCGCGGCTACGGCCGGGCCATTGTCGAGGACCTGGTCGCCCGCGCGTGTTCGTTAGGCTATCACACCATCCTGGCCGCATCCTGCGAGGAATCGGTCGGCAGTATCGGCTTACTAAAGTCGTTAGGCTTCGCCGACGCGGGCCGCTTATGCGAGGTCGGGAACAAATTCGGCCGGCGATTGGATGTCGTTTACCTCCAGATGATCTTCGATGAGCCGACTGAATCTGCTCGCCGGGCCGGCTAGGAAACCTTAACAGTGTTCCATGATCAGCTACGACGACACGGATTACGGCGAAATTGATTTACTAAAGGGCGCGCTCGCGGGCATCGCGGGAGGGTTGCTCGCCTCCTTCCTCATGGAGCAATTTCAAGCGGCCTGGAGCGCCGCTGCCGCCGCCCTTCCGTCGACGGAAAAGAAGCGTGGTGGCCGCAAACCGGACCCGGCCACAGTGAAGGCGGCGAACCTCATCGCTGAAAAGGTCACCGGCCGAAAGGTGCCGGCGGATTACAAACCGATCGCGGGCGAAGCAGTCCACTATGGAATGGGGGCGGTGTCGGCTGCGGTCTACGGCGCGCTAGCCGAAGTGGTCCCCATCGTGACGGTCGGCGAAGGAACCGGATTTGGCACCGGCGTCTGGCTTCTGGCAGATGAAGTGGCCGTTCCGGCTGCTGGTCTTTCCAAAAGCCCAAAGGAGATACCGATCACAATCCATCTCTACGCCCTTGTCTCACACCTCGTCTATGGTTGGATCACTGAGACGGTGCGTCGCGCCGTGCGTCGTGCATTGTAGCTAACCGTTGGCTAACTACTTGCGACGGACGATCACCTAAGACTTGATCGTCCTACTTGGTAGGCTTTAAGGTGCGGCCAAGGCTCCGATCACTTTGTAGAGATGGTAAGGAGTGCTACGCACATCTTTTCCTCCGTTAAAGCGAGACATATTTTGAATCTGGGAAGCAGTTACGAAGAGAGATCCGTCTGGACCCCAGGCGAGACTGTCAGGCCAACTCAGACGGCCGTCCGCAACCACGGGCTCGACCTTCTTCTTCTCCGGATCGAATAACACGATGGCGCCATGCTCGACGTCAGTGAGATAGAGTTTCCCGTTTGGTCCCATCATCATACCGTCCGGGGCCGGAGTCTCGATGACTGTCTCTACCTTGGCAGCCAACTGACTCTTCGACAGGCGCGAGTTCCTCAGATCGGACGCCTGAACTCGGTAAAGGGTGTGTCCAGTGAGAGCGTGGTAATAGAGCCAACCGTTCACCCGGTCGAAGGCGATCCCGTCTGAGTTGATCCGGGGCGGCTTTCCGTTTTCGGCGATCAGTTCCCGTCCGGCGACATTCAGCTTGAAGTCTTCCTCGGCGCTGGTGGAGTGATCGTCTTCCAGGACTCGCCGCGCCTTTCCGTTAGTCAGATCGACCACCACGATCGCTCCGAGACCGGAATCCGTGAGGTAAGCGGTCTGGGTCTTCACATCGATGCGGACGTCGTTCAGGTAACTCTTCTGAGGTGCGACCGCTTCGCTAAACGGGATCGTCTGGACCACTTTGTTTTTTACCAGGTCGACCTTTACGAGTTTGGGGCCGCCTTTGACCGTCTCCTTCATCTTCGGAGCCGCGGGATCGAGGATCCAAAGACTGTCGCTTTCATCGACATAAACGCTCTGCACGCAGACGAAATGCTGGTCAGCCGCGCCCTCTTTTTTGTTCCACTCCTCGTCGGGATAAGGCCGTGGTTTGCCATCGACAATTTCCGCGACCGAGATGGTGTGGTTGTCCGACCAATCCGGAAAATTCACAAAGATCCGGCCCCGTCTCGAGACAGCCACCCCCGTGAGTTGCTGGCTGGGAAAGGTAGCCACGGTTTCGAGGGTAGCGGGAACCGCGGAGGATTGGTGCGCGGAGAGCAGAGTAGAAAAGAGGAGGCTGCTGAAAATCAAAAACTTCATCTCCCCTGATTCGCGTTCCGTCATCCGTGCGGTTCCTCGATTGCCGATCGGAGAGCCCGCCGCCTGCTCACGCTTCATCGCGAACCTTCGTTAGGCGGAAAATCTCCACTTGGTTTCGTTGCGAAAGCAGGCGAGGAAAATCCGCTCGTGGCCGCGATGAAGAGAAACGACATGGAGCGCACTGCCGCTGTGCCGGAAGACCTGACCGGTCGGCCGCGCCGCGTGGCGACCGGGGGCGTGACTTGGCGAAAAACGTTCTCGGCCTTCCAGCACCGCAATTACCGGCTTTATTTTTGTGGCCAGCTCGTTTCCCTCATTGGCACGTGGATGACCAGCACAGCCCAAGGCTGGCTTGTCTACCAACTGACCGGCTCGAAAGCGCTCCTGGGTATCGTGGCAGCCGCTGGCACGGCGCCGATGCTGGTTTTTTCGACCTGGGGCGGCTGGGCGGCAGACCGTTTCCCGAAACGCACGGTCCTCATGTGCACGCAGACTGTCATGATGGTGCTCGCCTTCATTTTCGCCGGACTGGTGGGGTTGGGAATCATCCGGCCCTGGGAAATCATTGCGCTCGGCCTCTGCGGCGGCGTGGTCATGGCTTTCGACATGCCGGCCCGGCAATCCTTCGTGGTCGAGATTGCCAGTCGGGAAGATCTGATGAATGCCATTTCGCTTAACAGCGCGATGTTCAATGGCGCCCGCATCATCGGCCCGGCGATTGCGGGATTCCTGATGGCGAAAGTGGGTATCGCACTTTGTTTCTTTATCGATGGCGTGAGCTTCCTCGCCGTGCTGGCAGGTCTTTGCCTGATGCGCGTGACGCCGCCGACCCGGACCGCACCCGAGGGCGGTCCCCTTGCCCAATCGCTCGAAGGCTTTCGCTACGTCTGGAACCATGTCCGGGTGCGCACCATCTTCGCCCTCTTCGCCATCGTGGGGATTTTCGGCTGGTCCTACTCGGTTCTGATGCCGGCTTTTGCCCACGACGTTCTCCATCTTGGCGAGCAGGGTTACGGCTTCTTGTTAGGCGCGAGCGGTGTTGGCGCGCTCATTGGCGCCTTCACCACCGCGACGTTTGGGACTTCCATTTCGCCGCGGAAGCTGGCCTTCGGCGGCGTCTGGTTGTTCTCGACCATGCTGCTGATCTTCTCTTTCAACCGCAACCTGATCGTCGCCATGCTCTGCCTGGCCGGCTCCGGCTTTGGCATGATGCTTTTCTTTTCCACCTCGAATACCACCGTGCAGACGATCGTGCCGGATGAAATGCGCGGACGCGTCATGGGCATCTGGGCGCTCATCTTCGGCGGGATGATCCCCTTCGGCGCGATCGAAGCCGGCGCGGTGGCGCATTACGTGGGAACGCCCGCGACCATGGCAGTCGGGGCGGTCATCTGCGCGCTGGCGGCCCTGGTCACCCTGCTCATTGTGCGCCGACGCGACGCCCAATTAGCCGCCGCTGCCTAACGAATGCGCTGCGGCGTGAAAAAAATTGCGGATTTTCGTGCGTTGGTAGTGGAAAAATCTGGAATTCTCCTGCCTGCCAATTAATATCCCCGGCGTAGCGTCCGCCGCAACACACGACATGTCCGATCGCAGCCACCCATCCGAACAAATGCTCGAACTAAGCGAAGAGGACAGTATCAGCACCGAGCATCTCGATTCCCAGGTCCAGAAAGCGCAGGAACAACTCCTCCAGCTCAAGCGCCAGCAGGAGCACATCGAAAAACAAAAGCGCGAGCTCGAGGAACTGAGCCGTCGCCAGGAGGAACTGGAACGCGGCCGCGCGGAGATGACCGACAAGCTGACGCGGTCACTCGTCGTGCTGGAGCGCGAAGCCTACGACGCGCAGAAAAAGATGGAGCAACTCCGTTCCACCCGCGAAAGTTTCAGCCAGCACCTTGAATTGCTCGAGACCATTGATCCGCGAACCTGGAATCCGGCCGAGCTGAACAAGGAACTGAGCCGTGCTCTCAGCACGGTGGATGATGCCCGGACGGAGTACAGCCAGCAGCGCAGCCGGCTGCAGGCGACCGCCGACGGTCATGAGAGCATTCCTTTGCCAGAGACGAGCGCAGGATTCGACCAGGGAAACGGGATGGCACACTCCTTTGCGCAATGGCTCCAGATTGGCCTCGCCTTCACCTTGCCGCTGATCGTTTTCGGCGTGATTGCTCTTCTGATTTTTTTCTACTTCAAAGGTGCGATTCGTTAGGCAGACATGGCCCGCCGACGCGAACAACCGAACACCCCGCTGAATCAAAAGCAGGCGGATCTCGCGCTCCGCGAAAGCGACCTGCGCAAGAAAATGGCAGACCTCCAGCGGATGATCGAGGAGGCTCCCCGCGTGGCGGAGGAACGGACTCGCCGCGAACGGGAGGAGTTGCTCGAACGCGCCAGCTCCGGTGGGCGCCGCCTCGATGTGACCATCGCGCTCCAGGACAAACGCTTCAGCGAATACGCCGCCAGCCAGCGTCGGCGGCCACGTTCGCTGCGCAAACAGCGAAGCGAAGGGCGGCTGCTCTTCATCGTGCTCGTTATTGCGCTCTCCATTGCGATCGTCTGGATCGCGACGCATTTCCACTTTTAGCCGGCTTCCCGCCAGCTCGCTGCTCGTTTAGCCTAACGACCCGGCATCATCTCGAGCAGCATGCCACGGAAATATTCCGTCTCGGGCAGAGTGGGGAGAACAGGATGATCGAGCGCCTGTTCGTACCGGCGTAAGCGGCGCGCGGAGCGCCGGGCATCGACCAGCGCATCGGCGATCATCTTTTCAAAGATCTCCGCGCCGACATGATGCGAGCAGGAAAACGTCGCCAGCATTCCGTGAGGCGCGAGGAGCTGGAACGCACGCACGTGCAGCTCCTTGTAGCCACGGAGCGCGTCGTGCAAACCGCCCTTGGTTTTGGTGAAGGAAGGTGGATCGAGGATGATGAGATCGAAGCGCTCATTGGCCTTCTCGGCGCCACGCAGATACTGGAAGACATCCTCTTCGATCCAGCGGACCGCAAGTTGATTACGCTCCGCGTTGTCCCGCGCGGCGCGGACGCTCTCGGAGCTCACTTCCACCCCGATCACCTCGGTCGCCCCAGCACGTGCGCAGGCCAGCGCGAAACCGCCCTGGCTGGTGAAGCAATCGAGCACCCGCCGGCCAGGCGCCTGTTGCGCGACCAATTCGTAGTTCGGCAGCTGGTCGAGATAGAAGCCGGTCTTTTGGGAATGGAGCAAGTCGATTCGCAGCTTCAGGCCCGCGACTTCAATCTCAATCTCGTTAGGCGATTCGCCGCGCAGGACGCCGCTCTGCAATTCCATCCCCTCCGCGCGCCGAACGGGCGCGTCATTCCTTTCGATGATCCCCGAAACCGCCCTTGGAGGGACGGGCGTCGTCCCGTCCGTGTTTCCAGACGGAGACGACACGGCGGTCGGCCGACATAAATCTTCCAGTGCCCTAACGATCAGTTCCTTCCGCTGGTCCATCGCCAGCGTCAGGGTTTGCAGAACAAGATGGTCGCCATAGCGATCGACAATCAAACCCGGCAAGCCGTCACTCTCGCTCCAGACCAGCCGGCAGAGTCTGGGATTGATCCCGCGCCGTTCACGATACTCGACCGCCTGCGCGATCCGGCGCTGAAAAAAGTCGAGATCGAGATCCTGTTTCCGGCGCGAGAAGCGACGCGCCACGATCTGCGATTTCGAATTGTAGATCGCGCTCCCGATGAGGTGATCGCGCCCATCCTTGAGCGAGATGACGTCGCCGTCGTTAGGCGAACCGAAGACCTTCAACACTTCGCCGCTAAAAACCCAGTCGTGGCCGTGGAAAATCCGCGCACGAGGTTTCACAACAAGGCCGCCCATAAGTCGGTCATTGACGGGCAGAGTGACGGGCGGAGCAAGCGAAACCGCTGGGGTGTCCCCGCCGGCCCGGCTGCATTCGCACTGGTAATCGGGGCATCCTTGCCTAAGAGTACCCGGCTAAACTTATTCTATTACCCGCCACACTTCCTGCGTGAATCCGACTCCTGTTACACCTGATCCAAGCGCTCCGGCCGACGCTCCGCACACCAATCCACCCGGCGAACGCGCCGATCTCCGGCCTGAGAGCATCGACGACGCGGTCATCCGTCTCGCCGGCAATTCGCAGGACGGCATCCAGAGCGCGGGCGCGTTCCTCGCGCGTCTGGCAGGCCGCAGCGCGCAGGACGTCATGACCTACATGACGATTCCATCCACCATCTCGGGCGGACCATCGATTTTCCAGGTTCGCATGGGCACCGGCGAGGTCCTCTCCGCCGGTGACGAAGCCGATTTCCTCGTGGCGTTTTATCAGCACAGCTATCAGGACCACATCGATTTCCTGCGCGAGGGCGGCATCCTCCTCTACGACTCCGATAACGTCGAACCCGATCTCGATGACAAACGCTATGTCTACGTGGGGGTGCCGATCACCGGGCTGACGGTTGAGGCGCTCGGCGGCACGGCGAAGGACAAGGGCAAAAACATCTTCGTCCTCGGTTTGATCGCGAAGATCTTCCACCTCGACGTCGAGAAGCTCACCACGCTGATCAAGGAGAAGTTCACCGGCAAGGACGAGAGCGTCGTTAACACCGCGATCATGGCTTTCACCGCCGGCTACGGTTATCCGGTCGGCAACGTCCTCGCGACTCGCTACCAGTTCGAGCAAGTCATCAAGAAACCGGGCGACCGCGACCAGATCACGATGGACGGCAACCAGGCGCTCGCCTACGGCCTGATCGCGGCCGGCGTTCGCTACGGCGCCGGTTATCCGATCACGCCGTGGTCGTCGGTCATGGAAACACTCCGGCGCGAGTTCCCGAAATACGGCGGACTCTTCGTCCAGGCGGAAGATGAGCTTGCGGCCGTCTCACTCACGCTCGGTTTTTCCTACGCGGGACATCTCGCCATCACCGGCAGCGCCGGCCCGGGTATTTCGCTTAAAAGCGAAGCGATCGGTTGGGCGTCGATGGCCGAGATTCCGATCCTCATCGTGAACGTCCAGCGTGGTGGCCCAAGCACTGGCCTGCCGACCAACGTCGAGCAGAGCGACCTCTTCCAGGCGATCTATGGCGGCCACGGCGACAGCCCGCGCGTCGTTCTCGCCGCGCAAACCGTCGAAGATTGCTTCTACATCGCGATCGAAGCGGCGCGCATCGCCCGCACCTACAGCACGCCGGTCTTCATCCTGAGCGACACCTCGCTCGCCACCCGTATTGAAGCGTTCGACGAGCCCGATCTCGCAAAGTTGATGCTCGATCCGAAACCGGATCTGTCGCCGCGCCAGACCTTCAAGCCTTACCCGCTCGACGCCATCACCCAGCATGCCGCGCCCGGCACGCGCATCCTCGATGGCAAATATCCGCTCATCACCGGCCTCGAGCACGACGAGATGGGCCACCCGACCGGCAGTCCCAAGCTGCACATGGCCATGACCGCAAAACGCCGCGCCAAGCTGCAAAAGCTGGCCGATGAACTACCGCTGCCGGTGATTTTCGGCGAACAGGAAGGCGACGTCCTGCTCGTCGGCTGGGGCTCGACCTATGGCCCGATCCACGACGCGGCCAAGCGCGCCCGCAGCGTGGGCGAAAAAATCGGCGCGATCCATCTGCGCCACGTCCATCCGTTCCCGAATGGACTCGAGAAAATCTTCGCGAAGTTCGAGCGCGTCATTGTCGTGGAGATGAACGACCAGGGCCTCTACGGCTACGGCCAGCTCGCCACCTTGCTCCGCGCGCGTTTCTGCGATCCGAAAATCTCCAGTGTGACCAAGACCGACGGCCTCACCTACCGGGTCCGTGAAATCCTCGGGCGCGTTTTCGAAGGCAAAACCTTCCCCGGCCGCAACGCCCATCGCCCGAGTTCCGGCCCTTCCGAGGTGGCTAACGGCGCCACCGAGACCAACGGTGCCACCCCGCGCGACACTATCACGAGCGCGGCAACCGAGCGGGCCGAAGCGAAAGTTTCCACCGCCGCCGACCACGCCGGCGATAACACCGCGCAGCGCCCCGAAACCTACGAAGCGGTCAAACCGAGCAAGGACCGCGATTCCACAGCGTAATCGCCACTGATTTTAAGCCTTCTTACCAGACCAAAATGAGCACTGACACACTGACCGCCACCGCCACTCCGGCCTCGGAGCCTCCAAGAGAGAAACTCACCAAGAAAGCCATCACCGCCGATCACCCCACGTGGTGTCCCGGTTGCGGCGATTTCGCCGTCCTCGCCTCCTACTACAAAATCCTCGAGAAACGCCAGATCGACCACGAGAAGATCGTCACCCTCGCGGGCATCGGCTGCTCCTCGCGCTTTCCTTATTTCGTCAATGGTCACGGCGCCCACTTCATCCACGGCCGCGGCGTCCCGCTGGCCAGCGGCGTCGCCCTCGCCCGGCCCGACCTGAAAGTCTTTCTCTTCGGCGGCGACGGCGATGGCTTCTCCATCGGCGGCAACCACCTCGAGCACGGCGCGCGCAAGAACATCGACCTCACCTACGTGATCATGGATAACTTCGTTTATGGCCTGACCAAGAAGCAGACCTCGCCCACCTCGCCCATCGGATTCAAATCGAAGACCGACCCGCAAGGCGCGATCGACCAGCCGGTCAACCCAATGAAAAAACTCGTCGCCAGCGGCGCCACCTTCATCGCGCGGACGCATGCATCGCAGGTCAATCACATGATCCAGATGATCGAGCGCGCCATGGATCACCCCGGCTTCAGCGTCATCGAATGCCTGAGCGAATGCGTCGAGTTTTACCCTGGGGCCTTCGACCCGGCCAACCCCCGCAAAGGCGGCGCCTTCAATTTGATCGACGAACGAAAATGGGACAACACCCCGGAGGACGAGAACCGGCACGACGTCACCGACGAGCTGGCGGCCTACAAACTGGCCCAAATCCCCTTCCCCGGCGTCTTCGGCGTCTTCTACCAAAACGATCGCCCGACCAAGAATGCGCTCGAAAAGAAATGGGTCGACACGACCCGCGAGAAGCTCGGCCAGCCGACCGATCTCGCGCTCTTGCAAAAAACTTTCGACCGATTGAAGTGACCTCGCGCTGAGCCGTTTTCTACTTTGGACTTCCTACTTTCTTCTGCAGACCTTCGATCGAATGAAGTGAGAGCGTCGTCCCGCAGTTCATAAGCGAACCTCTGCCTCATATCAGGCTGCAAAAAACCGAGATCGCAACAGTGGCCTCATTTCGGATCTCCATCGCCCTCGCTCTCCTCTTCGTTTGCTCGGCGTGGCCCAGCATCGCCCAGGAGAAACCAGCCGCGGTCCGCGATGGACAGCATGACTTCGATTTCGAGATCGGCTCGTGGGAAACGCACCTCTGGCGATTGCAGGCCCCGCTTACGCACTCGAATGAGTGGGTGGAATACGAAGGGACGACGGTGGTGCGCAAAGTCTGGACCGGCCGCGCGAACCTGGTGGAACTCGATGTCAAAGGACCGGCTGGCCGCATCGAAGGTCTAAGCCTGCGTCTTTACAACCCGCAGTCCGGCCAATGGAGCCTCAACTTCGCCAGCAGTCCCGGCGGCGCCCTGGCCCAGCCGACGATCGGCGAATTCAAGAACGGGCGCGGCGAGTTTTACGACCAGGAAACGATCAACGAGCGCGCCTGCCTCGTTCGGTTCGTTATCTCGGATATCAAGGCCGACTTGTGTCGCTTCGAGCAGTCCTACTCGGAGGACGGCGGGAAAACCTGGGAAGTGAACTGGATCGCGATCGACACCCGGGTGCAGCCCGAAACTGCCAAGCCGTGATACCGTTCCTTCATCTGCCACGTCAGCGGAAGATCGTCGGCCTGACGATCCTGCTTGCACTTAGCCTGCTCGCTTTTCTGCCTGCGCTTCGCGCCGTGGCGACGAGGCGAAGAAGTTTGCCCTAACGAGTCCTGTGTTCAGCGAGGGGGACAGGCTGGCTGAGAGCACCGTCCTGAATGGCCTCGATTGCCACGGCCCGAATCGCTCGCCTGCGCTGGCCTGGAAGAACATCCCGGCCGGCACAAAAAGTTTCGTCATCATCTGTGACGACTTCGAAGCACGGGGCGGCGACGGCTTCATTCACTGGGTCGCCTACAACATTCCCGATACAGTCGATCACCTCGCGGAAAACGCCGGCGCGACCGAGCCCGAACTCAGCGGAGGCGGCCGGCACGCCTACAACGATTTCCTGCGCCGGCGCTATAATGGCCCTTGTCCGCCGGAAGGCGCCCCGCACAAATACCGCTTCACCATCTTCGCCCTCAACCTCGCGACGATCGACGACGCGGGCACGCCCATGACCTGGCGTAAACTGCGTTTTGGCATCACATGACCAGATCCTCGGCCAGGCCTCGCTCACCGGTCTGCGTGGCCATTAATGGCGCGGCTCCCCTTGCTTCTCTCCTTCGTTCTTCGGAGTTTCTCCTCAATGAAGACCCTTGCCCTCGCCGCCGGGCCGTTAGCGCTGTAACACTGCGCCTTTGATCGACGATGCCACGGCAAAGAGGGTCACGCTGACTAGTCATCAGTGCATCACACGATTCGACCAAAGCTGGAAAGCGTCGTGACCAGACGCCTCCAGATCAGCACTACTGAAGCGTCCGGTCGCTATCGAAGAATTTGGTTAAATCCCGGACTTCTCCCCGCTTCGTTTTCCGCCCATGCCGCCAGTGACGGCAACAGATTTATCGCTTGCACGCCAACTTGGCCTTCTCTTCTCGCATAAATCTAAGAATTTTTCCGAAAAACCATCCTTTTCCGCATTAAAAATTGATTTCTCATGTTTTTCGCGAGACTTTGCCCGCGGATTGCGAAATTGGAATCCAGCCTCCCTTAACGTTCGATGGAAAGAGGTTGATACACTTTCATGGCGCTCGCATCCACCATCAAAAGCTTTACCCAAAGCCCTGCCCGGTTTCTTCTCCGGAAATCTGTGCGGGCCATCCGCTTCCTCGAAAGCCAGCTGCCGCCGTCGGTCTTCGGCCTGATCGCCTGGCCGGCGGCCACGATTTGGGCCCTCCTAGAGTTCAAGACTGACCGCCGGGCGTTAACAGCCTGGTCGCGGATCCCGTCGCAATGGCGGCCCCGGCGTCTCATCTACCTTTTTCGTCAAACGATCGGGTTTGCTCACGCCCGTTTGGTTTACCTTTGGCCAGACCGACTGACCCAGCCACGCTGGCTGAACCGCTGCCGCCTGGAGGCGAACTACGATCTGCAAAATCTCCTGAAAGCCGATCGGCCGATTATTTTCGTCTCCTTGCACTTTGGCCCCTTCCGCACGTTGCCCTACTGGCTGCGCGCCCACGGCATCCCCTCGACCACTCTCATCGGCAGTCCCGTCTCACCGCAGAGCGCCTGGATCGATCGGCACAGCGCACCGGCTGATGTTCCGGTGCTTATGTCGGTCAGCGAAATGCGGGAAATCCGCCGGTCGCTTGCCGGCAATCGGCGGCTGCTCATTCTCACGGACGTGGGCCGCGGCAAGCTGGTGCCGGTCCCGTTCGGAAATCAAACATTCTGGATGGCGACTGGGGCGGCGCGCCTGGCGGCTTCGTCTGGTGCTCTCCTCGTGCCCTGCCTGATCGTCCAAGAAAAAGCCAGTTGGAATTTCGCCATTCACTTTGGATCGCCGGTGCCGGACGAATATCTCCTGGGAACGCCCAACCTGGAGGCAGCCTCGATCCACATTTTCCACGAGATGCTTCCGGTAGCGGAAAAACATCCCGAGCAATGCCGCCATCGCATGCTCAACTGCATCAGCGCCTCAGTGATGGAAACCTCTCAAAGCCCTACGTCGCTGGTCCCGAGCCTGAGCTAGCCCGAGGAGGTTAGCGATCGTCCGGAAGATTGTAGGCCACCTTGTGGCTAGGCTGATAAAGCTGCATGTCGTCCGCGCCGGGCACCATCATCATGATAATGCGCCCGTAGATTTGTTCCTCGATCGGGCCGCGGAATCGCGCGCCTTTCGCCCGCAACTCCTCCAGCGTCGCCTCGAGGTCATCGCACATGAGCGAGATCGCGTGATGTCGCGGGTGCTCATAAGTCTTGCCTTGCCAGACACTGTGCGTCGGGTGCACTCCCATCTCGCTCGCTCCCGAGCGGAAGATCAACCAGTCCTTATCCCAATCTTCAGCCACATACTTCCAGCCGAGCACGTCCCGCAAAAACGCCCGCGTC
The DNA here is from genome assembly GCA_051003355.1 of Chthoniobacterales bacterium. Taxonomy (GTDB): domain Bacteria; phylum Verrucomicrobiota; class Verrucomicrobiia; order Chthoniobacterales; family UBA10450; genus Palsa-1392. The sequence goes on from JBPCLK010000113.1 coordinate 14,940, forward strand.
GCCGGCGCATCGTCAGAGTAAATCAAGGTGTGAATCGATGTGATCATGATATCGGAACTTAGATCAGAAAGACGTTAGCCATCGAAGAAGTTCCCCGGCGCCGGGCTTCCTCGCTGAGGCAACCGCTGCGATCTGCCCCGCCTGCGGTTCAAGCTTAATCCAGCTCGCATATGACCGGACTAACACGGCAATTCTTCGGCCAGTCAGATTCTGCTGATAACGCAATTGCTGATCGGTGGTGACAAATAGATCAAACTCGGCCTCGGCCTGTGTTAGCAGCTCTCCGTTGGAAAGCTCCGTCCATCCGCTGAAAAGCGCGCTTTCGCACAAGTCCTCCGCCGCGTCGTTGGTGTCACGCCGACGGAGTTTCGGAGTGCGTTGTTACCGCGTCGGGCGGGTGCCCCGCGCCGAGTGCCAAAATCGGAGAATGCGGATGACCTCGCCAGTTTCGTCGGGGCGGTAGATGATCAAATAGGCTTCTACAGGCAGGAACCGTGTGGTCGGCTTCCCCGGTAGCAGCGGTCCCACCTTGGGAGTGAGTGTCTTTCAAGGATTCCGCTTTGATGATCAACCCTTCGCCGAAGCGAATAGCCGCGGCGGGGTCATCTTTGGCTATGTAACTAACGATTTTCGCGAGATCACTCTCGCTTCGTTTGGAAAAGACTACTGTCCAGCCCACTCGGAGAGTCCCTTGCGGAGGGCATCCGCGCTCATACCCCGTCCAGAATCAATTTCCTGCTCGGCTTCATCGAGCGATGCCAGGAGTTCTCGGTATTCCTCATTACCGGCCGGGTCGAGGCCAAACCGGCGGGATATCAGGCGCGATTCGAAATCCTCGCGCTCGGGGGCCGGCAATCGCTCGATCGCCGCTTCAATTTCTTGAATCGTGCTCACGCATTCCATTCTAGAGTACTGCGATCAATTGGAGCAACCGATTACTCTGCTGATCCATCTCCGATCGGCCTGGCGCTCGCCCTCACCGTTTTTGATTCCCTGGCTTCCAAATTCAATCCTGCTTTCGTGATCCGTCATCTGTCTTCCGACAGGAGAAGTGATCGCCCACCGGGATGCTGACGAATTTGATTTGTTTGATCAGGGCAGCGTCACGATAGAATCTGCGTCACGTGTCACAGTTTCCTCGCATCGTTTTACGTCCCGTCGAACCGGGCGATTTGCCGTTGTTCTTCGACCACCAGCGAGATCCAATCGCGGTGGCGATGGTTGACTTCAAATCGCGGGATCGCGCCGCGTTCGACCAGCATTG
>JBPCLK010000114.1:0-23132 GCA_051003355.1 Chthoniobacterales bacterium
CATTCTTGCATTGCTGCTCGTCTTCGGCGCCCTCCGTCTTCCGATTGAAGCCAGCCTCATGGAGCAACATCGCCACGCCTACTTCCATCAGGCCCGGCTCGGTCTCGGTCTTCGTGATCAAATCGGACAACTCGGCTTCCTGGCGGCCCTGAGCGGTTTTCGGTCGTTGCTGGCTGACGTGGTCTTTATTCAGGCGCACGCCGCCTGGGAACGGACGGAGTGGGGCCGGGTTCTGCTTCTTTTTCGCGAAGCGACCACCCTGCAACCGCGCTCGCTTCTCTTCTGGGACATGGCGGCGTGGCATATGGCCTGGAATGCGAGTGTCGCCGCCCTCCATGACCCCGCACTGCCAAACGAGGCTCTGCGGCGCAAGGCGCAAGAGGAATACTTCGCCCTGGGCAAAGATTTTCTCGAGCACGGGATCATGAACAATCCCGACCGTCCCGAGCTTTACGAAGCGCTGGCCCGCCTTTACAAAGAAAAGCTGCACAACCATGGAGCGGCCGCGCACTATTTTGCCAAGGCCGCCGCGTTGCCCGGTGCGCCCGAATATGACAAACGCTTCGCCGCCTACGAACTTTCCTTTACGCCGGGTCGTGAACGGGAAGCTTACCATTCGCTCCGCCAGCTTTACGATAGAGGCCCGGAGGAGCGACTCCCTACCCTCGTGAAACGTCTAAAATACCTGGAAAAGAAACTGGAAATTCCGCTGAGGGAGCGGATTCCTGACTCCGCTCGCTAATTTTCATCGATGCGCCTTGCCATTCTTAGTGACATCCACGCCAACCTTGAAGCGCTCGAGGCGGTCCTGGCTGATGCCCGGGCCCAGGATTGCAGCGACTTTGTCTGCCTCGGAGATGTGGTGGGCTACAACGCCAATCCAGCGGAGTGCCTGAAAATCATTCGGGACATGGATTGTCCGGTGGTGAAGGGCAATCACGACGAGCAGGTTTCGATCGTCGCCTCGACCGAAAGCTTCAACGAGCTGGCGGAGGAAGCGATCGACTGGACGCGCGCACAGTTATCCACCGACGACAAGACGTGGCTGGCGGACCTCAGCCTAACGAGGCCGGTAGGCGATTTCACCATCGTCCACGCTACGCTCGATACGCCCGGGCAGTGGGGCTACGTCTTTAACGATCTCGACGCGATTGCCAGCTTCACCTATCAGCACACGTCGCTCTGTTTCTTCGGACATACTCATCGGCCGACCGCCTTTGTCCGCGACGACACCGTGCGCCGGCTCACAGTTGGTCAAATCGTTCTTTCGCCAGGAAAAAAATACTTCCTGAATCCGGGCAGTATCGGCCAGCCAAGAGATCGCGATTGGCGCGCAGCCTACGGCATCCTGCACAGCGACCGTCAGGTTTTCGAGCAACGCCGGGTCAAGTACGACCTGGAAACCGCGCAACGAAAAATTCGCCGGGCCGGCCTGCCAGAGCGCCTGGCCGATCGCCTCTCAGTCGGTCGTTAGGCCGACGCGCCGCCCGTCTGATTTTAAGCAGCACTCTGATCAAAGTGAGCCCGGCCATTTCTTCCATCCTTATCATCAAGCCGAGCTCGTTAGGCGACGTGGTTCACACGCTCCCGGCCGCGGCTCTCCTGCGCGACGCGTATCCGGAGGCCGACATCACCTGGGTGATCAATCCGGAATGGGCTCCGCTCCTGCGCGGGAACAAATGCGTCGACCACGTCCATATTTTTCCCCGCGGGGAACTGGGTGGTTTTGGGTTGGCCAAGAATCTCTTCCCCTGGTTACGAGACGTCCGACGGCTGCGCCCGGATGTTGCGCTCGATTTCCAGGGTCTGCTCCGCAGTGCCTTGATCGGCAAAATGAGTCGCCCGCAGGATTTCTACGGCATGGACGATGCGCGGGAAGGAGCGCACCTTTTTTACCGGCACACCGTCCCGGTGAACCGCGAGGCGCACGCCGTCGCGCGCTACCTGTCGTTAGTCGAGGGATTCGGCGTGCCTATCAGTCATCCGCTTCGCTTCCCCCTCCCTACCGGCGACCCGCTCGAACGGTTCGATGAGGACGAACCGTTCGTCCTGCTTCACCCTTTCGCGCGCGGTCAGAAAAAATCACTGAGCGATCTGGCGGTGGAAGAATTCTGTCATGCGCTCGCCCCGCGAACGGTGGTGCTCGTCGGTCGCACGAAACGCGAAATGCCGGCTCCGCCGAACTGTATAAATCTGCTCAATCACACCACGATCCTGCAGCTTATCTGGCTCATTCGACGGGCCCGCTTCACGGTCAGCGTCGACAGCGGACCGGTCCATATCGCCGCCGCACTCTCGGACCGCGTCGTTTCCATTCATACCTGGAGCGATCCGCGAAAAGTCGGTCCTTACAATCAAGACGCGTGGATCTGGAAGGATGGCGACCTCCTTCGTGTGCGCGATCTCCCGGCGTGGACCAAGGAAAACAAGAGTCGCTCCTTCAAACCGGCTGATGTAAGAAGCCTTTTGCCCTTGGTTCGCCAATCTCTCGGCTAGCCCTGCGGATTTGAATCGCCAAACCGAATTCCAGCTTTCTGCACTTCCTGGAATGGCAGAAGCCAGACTAACGACTCGTCGTGCAGGTCAACGACCTGGATGCGGTTGCCAAATGGGTCGTGGAAGTCGCAGCGAAAACCTTCGATCAATTTCAGGCCATATTTTTCGCTGACCTTCCTGCGAACCTCGCCCAACTGGGCTTCGTCCCGCACCATCAGACCGAAATGCTTCACGCGATCAGGTTGAAGTTTTTCCACATGAAAGATCGCGAGGAACTGGTGCTCGCCGATTTTAAAAAAGGCGTCGCCCTCGCCCTCATTCATTTTCTCGAGCTGAAAAACATCCTCATAAAAGGCGACAGCCTTCTCTACATCGTCCACCTCGATGGCGAGATGATTGATGCCGTAGACATGAACACTCATCGCTAGTTACTCCTGCAGCTGATCCGGATTGGCCAGCTTATCCTTAATGAAAAGGAGACAAGTCGTAAGTCGGATAAAACTCGGTCCGAAAAGCTTTCCAGGTCGTCTTTTCGATGGCCGTATTCACCTCGCGCAACTTTGCCGCCGGCACCTCCAGAGTCACCACCGGTCCGATGCCCATGACCACATGACTGCTCACGATTTTAGTTCCGGCCGGCGGGAAGTCTTCCAGAAACCTTGTTCCTCCTCGATCTGTTGGATCTCCGCCAGCGACTTGCTCTGGTCTTGGCGCAATAACACCGGCAGGAGAATCTTATCGGAGGCTGCGGCTTCGCCATGAGCAAACGCAGCGGACACGAAGTACGCGGCGCTCATGATCGCGCTAGAAATGAGATGCTTCACGCATCGAGTAGACCAGCGATCGCACAGCGGAGCAAATGCGCTCTCAAACGGCCGCGGCGCCAGAAATCTGGCGGCTGCCGCGTTGAGAGAGAAGGAACTCGGCCAGACTCAGATCACCAGGATAGGTGATTTTAAAGTTTGGCTCCTCGTTAGGCAAAAGCACTACGTTTCCTCCGACTCGTTCGATCGCGGATATCTCGTCGGTCACCTCCAAGCCGGCGTCGAAAATCGCCTGGTAGGCCTTGTCCAAAAGTTCCCGACGGAAAATCTGCGGTGTCTGCACAGCAAAGAGACCCGCCCGCTCCACCCCCCCCGTAACCATATATTGGTCGTCGGCGCGCTTCAGGGTGTCGATGACCGGAGCTGCGCTGGTGGCACCGCCGTGAGTTTGCGCAGCGGCAAAAATGCGTTCGATGAGATCTGGCCTAACGAGCGGTCGCGCCGCATCGTGCACCGCGACGAAAGTCGAGGAAGCGTCCACTTGCTCGAGTCCGCATTGCACCGAATCCTGGCGACGCGTGCCCCCAGGAATGACCGCGGCGATTTTTTTAAAACCAAAGGCCTCCGAGATCTTTTCGTATTGCGCCAGTTTCTCCGCCTGCCCGACGAGAATAATGCGCTCGACCGAGGCGGTCTGTTCGAAGGCCTCGAGGGAATGCGCGAGGACCGATTTTCCCGCGAGCGGAGCGAGGATCTTGTCAAAGCCCATGCGCTGGCTGCTGCCACCGGCGACAATGATCGCGGTCAGCATGACGGCGCCCCGTTAGGCGAGCTGCTTCTGCACTTCCTGGCTGAGCGTTTTTCCGTCCGCACGGCCGGCCACTTTGGGACCGAGCGCTTTCATGACCGCGCCCATCTGCGCTTTCGAGGTGGCCCCGACTTCCGCGATGGTCTCTCTGACGAGCCCAGACAGGTCCTCTGCGCTCATGGCCGCAGGCAGATAATGATTCAAAATCTCGATTTCGCCTTTTTCTTTCTCGGCCAACTCGGGACGTCCGCCCTTCTCGAAGCTCTCGATCGAATCGTGCCGTTGCTTGACCTGTTTACGGATGACTTGCGTCGTCTCGGCTTCCTCCAGTTCTCCATCCGCGCCGGACTTTTCGATCGCGGCATATTTGAGCGCCGACTTGAGCATCCGCAGGACGCCCAGTTTGCCGGCGTCCTTGGCGCGCATGGCGTCTTTTAGATCTGCATCGATTTGTTGAGCAAGGCTCATGGATTGAGGATTCGTTAGGCGACGGCCAACTCGCGGCGCACCGGTGCGGCAATCTGCGGCAGCGGCGGAGCAATTTCAATCCATCCTGCCTCGTCGAAAAACCAGATCCGGCGATCCAGCTTGGCAAAAATCGCCCGGCTCACGTCGAAGCCCGGGACGGGAATCACGAGTTCGGCATTAAAGGCGTCACCCCGATAGTTCCCCACCGACGCGATCCGGCCGGTCGCGCAATCGAGCAGGTCGATCGTGCTGCTCCGACCCGGTAGAATCGTGCGCAAACGTCGAAATCCGCCGAAAGCATCGTGTCCGAGTAGGTAAAGCGAAGCTTCCGCCCGCAGCGGTTTGAGGTCGAACGTCAACTGGAGGCGAAGATCATCCTGATCGCGCAAATACGAACGAATCGGTCCATCCACGGCCCGCGCCGCCCGGCCGTCGTCAATTACAAAACGCTCCGGACGATTCGCGTAAGCCAGGAAGCGGCGGCGGGAAAGCGCGACCTGCGTGACGTGGCAGGCTATGGCCCGGCGTTTCCTTCGTTTTTCCCATTGACTGCAAACAAGATCTTGCGCGGCGTCAGCAAAGGAGGAGCTCGCACCATGGACGAGATACTGGAGTTGCGTGATTCTCAGGTGCTTGGGAAGATAATCGTCGAGCACGATCCCCAGCAAGACGGCCAGCCCGCTGTGATCCGGGTGCGTGTCTGCCGCGGACGGCATGAGCAAATGGCTCGGTCGCCATCTCCGGATGGTCTCCGCCAGAAGCAGCATCGTTTCACTGCTACCGTTCACCAGTAAATCCGTGATCCCTTGGTCGGGCAAAGAGAGGAACTCTATGTTTGATGAGTCGACCCCGAGGGTTTGCAGAGCTGCGAGCGCCTCGCCCTGGCGACGTTGACCCCAGCGACGGCGATCTTGGTCACCGATCCGGACTTTGCGCTCGAGGAGGCGTTGCGGCCAGCAATTCCGTTCACCGTCCGTCGCGTAGACGACCCGCACCTCGGCGCCTGCGGCGTTGGCGCGTTGCAGGAATACGCCGGTGGCGAGCGATTCATCGTCCGGATGCGGCGCGAAAAGCATCACGCGGGAGCGTGAAGTCAGGAGTGGCAGATTCATTTCGGGAAAGCGGTTTTAGCAGAAGTAATCGTTAGCGCAAGTCGGGAAGGACTTACTTCGCTGCCCGGAATGAGCAGCAAATCGGACTTCCGGACCGGCGCAAGAGGCTTCAGGGCGACTTGGAGATACCAAAACTATGCAATTTCTCGATGCCCGCCTGCATTGATTCGGCATCGGCCACGCTGAATACGTCGCTTCCCTTGCGCGTGCGCTGGAGCAGGCCGGCGAGGACAGTGCCCGGGCCGAGCTCGAGGAAGAGATCGCAGCCAAGCCCGAACATGCCTTCCATGCAATCGGTCCACCGGACAGTTCCCGTCACTTGGTCTTGCAGAGTGCGTTTGATTTCGTCGGATACTTCAACCGTTTTCCCGGTCACATTGCTAAACACAGGAAATTCTGGTTTATGCAGATTAACAATTTTAAGTGATTCACCCACTTTGCAATAAGCGCTTTCCATTAATCGCGAATGATAAGCTCCGGCCACATTCAGGAGAGTAGCGCGTCGGATGCCGTACTCCTTAGCCATTGCCACCGCTGACTCGACTTTGGCTCGTTCGCCAGAAATCACGATCTGGCCCGGCGAATTAAGATTCGCGACATCCACATCCGCTGCTTTGGCCAGTGCGCGGACGGCTTCTTCGTCCCCGCCGATCATGGCCGCCATGGCGCCCGTGGTCGCCTCGCAGGCGGCTTCCATAAAACGCCCACGCTGCTCCACCAGACGCAGGCCATCCTCGAACGAAAACGTTCCTGCCGCTGCGTGCGCAGTCCATTCGCCCAGCGACAAGCCTGCCGCGGCCGCGATCGGCAGCTCGCCAACGATCTCGCGCAGCACGCTCTGGCAGGCGAGTCCATGAATGTAGAGGGCCGGCTGGCAATTGGAGGTGCGGGTCAGTTCCTCTAGTGGTCCTTCCCAGGCGATCTGGCTCAGGTTCCGACCCAGCACTTCGTCGGCGCGCTCAAAGAGATCGGCGGCTTCGGGAAACTCTTTAGCCAGGTCGTGCCCCATCCCGACGACCTGTGCGCCCTGACCTGAAAAAAGGAGTGCGATTTTTTTTGGGCTCATAGATCAAAAACTCGAGGTATCGCCGCGAGCGTTCCCATCATGCAGAGGCGGAGCGCGCAACGCAAGGTTCCCCAAGTCCACTGAACCCGCCGCCCGACGACGCTATTTTTCGCTCTGATCGGATTTTCGCAATTTGCGCTTGCGCGCTTGGAGGGCATTGCGAGCATAAAAGCCATGTCGGTCGAAACCCGCGAAATCGAAGCACCCGATCCCCTCGCCCGCACCATGCACGCGCAGGCCGACGCTTCGCCCACCGATGACCTGGTGGGGGAGAAGATGGTGCTCAACATGGGCCCGTCGCATCCGGCGACGCACGGAGTTTTGCGCCTCATTCTCGAACTGGACGGCGAATTGGTGACCAAGGCGACCCCGGATGTCGGATACCTGCACCGCGGCGACGAGAAGATCGCCGAGAACATGCAATACAACCAGTTCGTGCCCTACACGGACCGACTCGATTACCTTGCGCCGCTGGCCAACAACGTCGCCTACGCGCTCGCGGTCGAGAAGTTGATGGGTTGGGAACTTCCGCCCCGCGGCAAAGCGATCCGCGTCATCTGCTGCGAGACGGCGCGGCTCTCCGCCCACTTGTTAGGCCTCGGTGCGATGGCCCTCGATCTCGGCGCGATGACGGTTTTCCTCTACACCTTTACCGAACGCGAGAAACTCTATAACTTGTTCGAACTCCTCACGGGTGCCCGCTTCACTACTTCCTACACGCGCGTGGGCGGTCAGATTCGTGATTTGCCGGAGGCCTTCATTCCGCAGCTCGTCACCTTTCTCGACGCTTTCATTCCGCAGCTCGACGAAATCGATAGCCTGCTCACTCGCAACCGCATCTTCGTCGATCGCACCCGCGACGTCGGGGTGATCACCAAAGATCGTGCCATCGCTTACGCGCTCTCGGGTCCGAATCTCCGCGGCAGCGGGGTCGTGCACGATCTGCGACGCGCGCATCCCTACCTCGATTACGATCAATACGATTTTGAGGTCGCCGTGGGTAGCGCGGGCGATTGCTACGACCGCTATCTCGTGCGCATCGAGGAAATGCGGCAGAGCGTTCGCATCCTGCGCCAGGTCATCGACAAGTTGCCGGCGGGCCCGATCAACGTGGTCGACTGGAAAAACATGCTCCCGCCCAAGTCCCGCGTGATGACGAAAATGGAGGAGCTCATCCATCATTTCATCGTGGTCACCGAAGGGCTGGACGCGCCGCCGGGCGAGATCTATTTCGGGGCGGAAAATCCCAAGGGAGAGCTTGGTTTTTACATTAACAGCAAAGGCGGCGGCGTGCCGCATCGGCTCAAGATTCGTGCCCCCTCCTTCGTCAACCTGAGCATTCTGCCTGAATTGCTACCTGGAACCCTGATGAGTGATGTGGTCGCCATTCTCGGCAGTCTGGACTTCGTCATGGGAGAATGCGACAGATGAAAACCTTTATGAAACACAAACTCCAATTCCTCGGTCTCCTCTGCGCTGCGCTGGCTTTGCTGTCGTTAGGTGCGTGCAACAAAGATGTCGTCTCCGGCTCGAAATTGACCAGCGCCAACTACGATCAAGTCTCCCTCGGCATGTCGAAGGCGCAGGTGGAAGCCATCCTCGGCCCTCCCACCAAGGCAGAAACCAAGGACATGGTCATCTTCAAGAAAACGACCTACCGCTACGAAGACGGGACGAAGTTCGCCATGATTACCTTTAAGAACGATGAACTCGATACCAAGGATACCAATCTGGGGCGCTAACTGGTTGCCCCGATTCTAATCCCCGTGAAAACGCACTCGAAATTCTGGCGCGGACTCGCTCTCCTCATGGCCATCGCGCTGACTCTCGGCGCCTGCCAGGGAAAACGTCTCACGCGCGCGAATGTCGAGGAAGTTTCCAAGGGGATGAGCCGCAAACAGGTCGAATCGATCCTGGGACCGCCCACGTCGGTGGATAACACAAACCTGCTCGTAACGAAAAAGGTGACCTACATCTACAAGCAGGGAGATGGTTCGGTCACGATCGTTTTCTTCAACGACGAAGTGTCGTCGAAAGAGAGCAATCTGCGCGAATAGCCGTCATCTGTGGAGGCGACGATGACGACGCACGTTCCGGCCGAACTGGAACGGCAGATGGATGAAGCCATCGGCCATTACCCGGCCGAGCAGAAGAGGAGCGCCTCGCTCCCGCTGCTTCATCTGTGGCAGGAACACTTCGGTTACATCAGCGATGGGGCCGTCGACTGGATCGCCGCCAAGCTGGGCCTCGAGCCGATCAACATCCTCGAGCTGGTAACGTTCTATCCGATGTTCCGACAGGTGCCGGCGGGCCGGAAACATCTTCGCGTTTGTCGAACCCTGAGCTGCGCCATGGCCGGCGCATATCCTTTAATGGAGAAGCTGGCTGGCCTAACGAAGATCGATCGTCATCACCAGGGAACCGGAATGCACAACCCGGTCTCGGTGAGCGACGATGGCGAATACAGCATCGAGTTCGTCGAGTGCCTGGCCAGTTGTGGCACCGCGCCGGTTTGCATGGTGGACGACGGGCTGCACGAAAATGTTGCGCTCGATTCAGCGCGCGAGTTACTCGCTCAGCCGGCGACTCCCATCGCGCGCCCGGAACCGCATGCGCTGGAACGTCGGCTTATTTTCCAGAATATCGGCCGCGACGGCTACTCGACCGATCTCGAATGCTACCTGCAAAACGGTGGCTACGAGCAATTGCGCAAGGCGATCACCATGTCGCGGTCCGAAATCGTCAACGAAGTGAAAACGGCCGGACTGCGCGGCCGCGGCGGGGCCGGTTTTCCCTGCGGCGTAAAATGGAGTTTCATCAAGCCGGATGAACCGAAGCCGGTTTATCTCATCTGCAACGCCGACGAATCCGAGCCGGGCACCTTCAAGGATCGCTACATCATCCACCAGGATCCACACCAGCTCCTCGAGGGCATGTTAATCAGCTGCTTCGCCCTCAACGTCCACACCGCCTACATTTATATCCGCGGCGAATTTCCCGAGGGCGCGAAAATCCTCGCGCGGGCCATCGAAGAAGCGCGCGCGAAGAATCTGCTCGGTCGCGACATGCTCGGCACGGGGTTCGACGTGGAGATCTACCTTCACCGCGGCGCCGGCGCCTATATCTGTGGGGAAGAGACGGGCTTGATCGAATCCCTCGAGGGCAAACGCGCTTATCCGCGCATCAAGCCGCCGTATTTCCCCGCCGTGCTCGGCCTCTACATGTGCCCGACGATCGTGAATAACGTCGAAACATTGTGTCATGTGAAACACATCATCGACATGGGCGGCGCCGAATACGCGCGCATCGGCCGGCCTAACAACACCGGCACCCGCATCGTCTGCGTGAGCGGTGACGTGCAACGGCCGGGATATTATGAAATCGAAGTCGGGGCTCTCACCATGGGACAAGTGATCAACGAGATGGCCGGAGGACCGAAACCGGGTCGTAAGATCAAGGCGGTCATCCCAGGAGGCAGCTCGGCCAAAGTCCTGCGCGCGGGCGAGACTTTCAAGCTCAAGGACCGGGAAGTCTCACTCGAGGATATACCGATGGACTTTGACTCGTTAGCCGCGGCTGGCTCCATGGCCGGTTCCGGCGGCGTCATCGTCATGGATGACTCGCGCGACATGGTCTGGACGCTTAATAACATCAACGAATTCTACGCGCACGAGAGCTGCGGCCAGTGCACCCCCTGTCGCGAAGGTTCGCTCTGGATGAAGAAAATCACCCAGCGCATGCTGGAAGGCGGCGGTGTCACGCAGGATCCTGCGACCTTGAAAAACGTGGCCGACAACATAGCGGGCCGCACCATCTGCGCTTTCGGCGAAGCCTGCGCCTGGCCGACCCAGAGTTTCCTGGATAAATTTCCCGACGAGTTTGCCGAGCGTGCCCTGAAACCAATTCCACCGCCCTTGCCGCCGGAGTTCACAGCAGAAGAACTGATCTCCGAAACCGAGATCGAGACCGCCTCGCTCGCGCACGATCCCGGCTGGGATAAGGCTGGAAAGGTCGGGATTATTTGATGAGCACGGAGAACTCCACAGCTCCAGCCATGGTCAACGTCCAGATCAACGGCGTCTGGCACGAATTCCCGAAAGGCACGCGCCTGATCGAAGCCTGTGAGCAAGCCGGGAGCTACGTGCCGCGCTATTGCTATCACAAGAAACTCTCGTCCCCGGGAAACTGCCGGATGTGCCTGATCGAAATGGGCATGCCGAAAATGGGCCCGGATCGCAAACCCGTGCTGGGCCCGGATGGCAAACCGGAGATCAACTGGATGCCGCGGCCGCAGATCTCCTGCGCGACCGATGTTTCCGAAGGGCTCGGAGTGCGGACTGACTCTCCGATGGTCGAAGAATGCCGACGCGGCGTGATGGAATTCCTCCTCATCAATCATCCGCTCGATTGCCCGATTTGTGATCAGGCCGGCGAATGTCGTCTCCAGGAATTCAGCGTCGAATATGGCCGTCAGGATTCGCGCTTCCTTGAGAACAAAGTGAAGAAACCGAAGAACGTCGAGCTCGGACCGCGCGTCACCCTGGATGACGAACGTTGCATCCTTTGCTCGCGTTGCATTCGGTTCTCCAAAGAGATTGCCAAGGACGACGTCCTCGGGTTTATCGATCGCGGGAGTTTCACCACCCTGACCGCGCACCCTGGAAAACGGTTGGAGAATAATTACTCGCTCAACACAGTCGATATTTGTCCGGTCGGCGCGCTCACTTCCTCGGATTTTCGGTTCAAGATGCGGGTTTGGTTTTTGAAGGAAACTAAGAGCTTTTGCACGAGTTGCGCGACCGGCTGCAACACGCTCATCGGCGTCCGCGAAGATGTCATCCTGCGCCAAACCCCGCGCGAGAATGACGAGGTCAACTCCTGCTGGATGTGCGATTATGGCCGGCTCAATTTCGATTACCTGCAAAGCGATCGCCGCCTTCTCCAGCCACTCGTCCGCGAAAATAACCAGCACCAATCAGCGAGCTGGAGCCACGCGATCGCCTCGGCTGCGGCGCAGTTGAAACCGCTGGCCGGTGAGCAGATCGCCATCCTGGCCTCCGGACGGATGACTAATGAAGAACTTTGGCTGACCCGTCGCCTGGCGGAATCGTTAGGCGTGAATCTTCTCGATATCGTTCCCCGACGCGGTGACGGTGACGACATTCTGCTCAGCGAAGATCGCAACCCAAACACCCACGGTGCCCGTCTTCTGGGCGTCGCCTCCCGCAACTACACCAACTTGGCCAGGATCAAGGAAGCCGTCGCCTCCGGACAGATTCGCGCGCTGATCTCGCTAGGCGAAAACCCTCTTAAACTGGGAATCGCCGCCGAGGCTCTGGAGCGGCTGCCGGTTTATATCGTGATGGATATTCTCCAGAACGAAGCGACTCGCTCCGCCAGCGTGGTCCTGCCTTCGTTAGGCTTTGCCGAGAAACGCGGCTCGATGATCAACGGCCAAGGTCGTCTTCAGCGACTTAATCGAGCCGCCCGCGGCCCCGGTCATTCGCGCGATGACTGGGAGATTTTGCGCGACCTCATCTCTGCGCTCTCCGGCGGGAACGGGATCTACACCATCGAGGAAGTCTTTCGACAGATGAGCGAAGCGGTTCCCGAGCTCAATGATTTAAACCTGAGCAAGATCAGCGATCTCGGCATTCCCGTGCTCGACGTCAATAAGTCTCCAGACGCTCCCGGTGAACCCGCCGAACAGAAGGTGCGCCAGCGCGAACGGAAAGATCATCCGCAGTAGTCTATTGCCCGATGAATCCGACCCTCTTTCTCGTTCTCACCTCCCTGATCAAGATTCTCGGAATCGTCTTCCTGATTATCCTGCCGATGGTCTCCTACAGCGTCTATGCCGAACGACGCGTGAGCGCGCTCATCCAGGATCGTCTCGGCCCAAATCGCGTCGGACCCGCGGGCCTCTTTCAGCCGGTCGCCGATGCGTTGAAGTTTATCCTCAAAGAAGATTTCACTCCCTCGCACGTTAATAAATTCTACTACTGGCTCGCGCCTTGCCTCGCTATGGTGCCGGCCATCATGACCATCGCAGTGGTTCCTTTCGGAAGCACCCTCTTCGGCGTGCCCATGGTCATCGCCGATATCAACGTGGGCGTGCTCTATGTTTTCGCCATCGCGTCGTTAGGCGTATACGGCATCGTTATCGCCGGCTGGGCGTCGAATTCAAAGTATCCGTTCCTCGGCGGGATTCGTGCCACCTCGCAAATGATCTCCTATGAACTTTCGTTAGGGTTGGCGGTCATCCCGATCTTTCTTCTCGTTGGTGAGCTCCGTCTGACCAATATCGTCTATTACCAGATTCAGCATGGCTGGATGATCGCGCCCTTCATCGGCCACTGGACGAACATCTGGAATTGGCTCCTCGCCATTCCGATGTTCATCTCCTTTGTCGTCTTTACGATCGCCATTTTCGCGGAGACTAATCGCCTTCCGTTCGATTTGCCGGAGGCTGAGACTGAACTGGTGGGCGGTTACCACACCGAATATAGTTCGATGAAATTCGCTCTTTTTTTCCTGGGCGAGTACGCGGCCATGATCACTGGGTCGGCCATCATCGTGACGCTCTTTCTCGGTGGCTGGCATCTCCCGTTGCCGTGGTGGGATCAGCCGCACGGCTTCCACTGGCTGCTCATCAACGGTTCGTTAGGCGGATGGCGGGGCGTGCTCGGCGGGCTCTTCAACATCTTTGTCTTTTTCGGCAAGGTTTCCGTGCTGCTCCTTGTCTTTATCTGGGTGCGCTGGACTTTGCCGCGGTTTCGCTACGAGCAGCTCATGCGCCTGGGCTGGGTTTTCTTTTTTGAAATCGCGCTTGTGAATATTTTCATCGCCGCGGCCATCATCGCCTTCATGCCGAAATGAATTGGACAGGATTATCGGGATTTTCAGAATTAGGGACGAAGCGCTGTGGTGTATCCGCCTCCCTGCAGCCGAGTCCTGTAAGTCCTGTAAATCCCATCTGAATTCCTCATGGCTATCGTCGTTAAGCGCCCAAAGCTGAACTGGTCGGAGATGATTTATCTCCCGGCCATCATGAGCGGCATGGCCATTACCTTTCGCCATCTCAAGAACATGCTGATCGGCCGGACCAAGGTGACCATGCAATACCCGGAGGAGAAGTGGGACAGTCACCTGCCCGACCACTACCGCGGCGCGCCCGCCCTGGTAAAGGACGAGAAGGATCGCGTCCGGTGTGTGGCTTGTCAGCTCTGCGAGTTCATCTGCCCGCCGCGGGCGATCAAGATTGTGCCGGGGGAGATTCCGTTAGGCGACCGCTTCGCCAAGGTCGAGAAATATCCCGAGGAGTTCGACATCGATATGATCCGCTGCATCTACTGCGGCATGTGCGAGGAAGTCTGTCCGGAACAGGCGATTTTCCTGCGCAAAGATTACGCCATCACGGGTTACACCCGCGACCAAATGGTGCATAACAAAGAAAAGCTGGTCGAGATCGGCGGCGTCATGCATGGGCTGGTCTTGAAATGGAACGAGAAGAAGTGAGCTTGACCTAACGAGTATGTCTCCTTTCGTTTTTTGGATCGCCTCCGCGCTCATGCTGGTCTTCGGCGCGGCCGTTATCATCAACCGCAACCCGGTGGCGAGCGCGCTGAGTCTGGTGGTTTCCTTCCTGGGCCTGGCGGCGCTCTTCATGACCCTCGATGCCTTTTTCATCGGCATCATCCAGGTGCTCGTCTATGCCGGCGCGGTCATGGTGCTGTTTCTTTTCATTATCATGCTGCTCGATCTGCGCGTGGAAGAGCGGCGCCGGATCAACTTCGTGGCCTTTGCCGGGGGCGCGGCGGTGGCGGTTATTTTCTTTGGACAGCTCTACCTGGTCATTGGGCAGCTTCACCAGTCGAAGATGCCTTTTGCGGCACTTTCCCCCACCTCTCGGGATGATGTCCACAGCGTCGGTCTGCTGCTTTTTGGAAACTACAATCTGCCGCTTCAAATCATCGGCGTGCTCATCCTCGTCGCGACGATCGGGGTGATCGTGTTGAGCAAACGCGAGCTGCGCTGAAGATGGTGACGCTCGGCGATTATCTTTTTGTGAGCGGCTTGCTCTTCACGCTCGGCTTTGCCGGCGTGCTCTTGCGTCGCAACATTCTCATTATCTTCATGGCCCTGGAGCTCATGCTCAATGCGGCCAACCTCTCGCTCGTGGCTTTCTCGCGTTTTCGGGTGGATGCCTCCGGCCAGCCGAATTATCACGGGCAGGTTTTTGTTTTCTTTATCATCACGGTGGCCGCGGCCGAAGTTGCGGTCGGGCTGGCCATTATTGTTGCGCTTTATCGCGCCCGTCGCACGACGCACGTCGAGGACATCAACACCTTGAAGTTCTGATTATTCGCCGCTGATGAACACGAATCCAACACCCCAGCGGAGACGGCAATAACGGCCATGGTGCCCTGGCTAGCTCTTCTACTCCCGCTCGTTTCCGCGATCGTCATCATGGTCGCTCTGCGACCTTTCCGCTCGGTCAGCGCGCTCGTTTCCGTGGCCGCAGTGCTTGGCGCTTTTGTCTGTAGTTGCCTCATCTTCTTCCAACAGATTTCCAGCGCGCCAACGATCTCGTGGATCAATCTGGCGCCCGTCTTTTCTGTCCCGCTCGGTCTCACGCTGGACGCGCTCAGCCGCTCGATGCTCTTCATGGTGACAGGCGTCGGCTCGCTCATTCATATCTACTCGTTAGCCTACATGGAGACCGATGAGGGCAAATCGCGCTACTTCGCTTCACTCTCGCTCTTCATGTTCTCGATGCTCGGCATCGTCCTCGCGAATAATTTCGTGATGATGTTTATCTTTTGGGAGCTGGTCGGCGTTAGTTCCTATCTGCTCATTGGTCATTGGTTCGAGCGGCCCTCGGCTGCCGACGCGGCCAAGAAAGCATTTATCACCAATCGTCTCGGCGATTTCGGGTTCATGCTCGGCATCCTTATGGTTTGGACGGCCACGGGGTCGTTAGTCTTCACCGACATCTCGGCCAGGATGAGCAGCTTTACCGGACACCCCGGTTTTTTGAAGGCGGCGGCACTGCTCGTTTTTTGCGGCGCCGTTGGTAAGTCAGCGCAATTTCCGCTGCATGTCTGGTTGCCCGACGCGATGGAAGGTCCGACGCCGGTTTCCGCTTTGATCCACGCGGCGACGATGGTGGCGGCCGGTGGTTATATGCTGGTGCGAGTCGGCGTCCTCATCGACGCCTCCCCCGACGCTCTGCGCGTCATTGCCTGGATTGGAACGATTACCGCCGTGCTCGCCGCGCTCATGGCCACGCAGCAAAACGACATCAAGCGCATCCTCGCTTACTCCACGCTTTCGCAACTGGGATACATGGTGATGGCGGTCGGGCTCGCGTCTGGACAGGCGGCCATGTTTCATCTTTTCACTCACGCGGCGTTCAAGGCGCTGCTCTTCCTGGGCTCCGGGTCGATCATCTATATGCTGCATCATGAACAGGATATTTGGCGCATGGGCGGCCTGGCTAAGCGATTGCCGATTACCTTTCTAACTTTCCTCGTCGGGACGTTGGCCCTGATCGGTTTCCCTGGTTTCAGCGGTTTTTTTAGCAAGGACGCGATTCTCGCACTGGCCTACGAACGCAGTCTGCCGATCTACGTCTGCGGGGCCTTGACCGCGCTGCTGACGGCGTTTTACATGACGCGTCTGATGGTGGTGGCCTTCTTCGGCTCACCGCGCAGTGAGCACGCGGCGAATGGGCATGAGTCGCCCGCGGTCATGACCATCCCTTTGATTCTTCTGGCGATTCCCGCGGCGCTCGGTGGTTTCGGCTTTTTCGCGCGTCGTTTTCTGGTGCTGCCGCACGAGGAGACAACTGCGATTACGGTTCCGATTATGGCGTTGGTCGCACTGGTTTCCGGAGTGCTGGGGGCGCTTTATCTTTATCGGAATCAAACCCACGATCCGATCGATATCCCTCTTTTTCGAAATCGCTTCTACCTCGACGGAATTTACACCTGGCTGATCCGCTGGACGCAAGGCTTGCTCGCTTCGCTTTCGGCCTTTCTCGATCGTTGGATTCTTGATGGCGCGATTGTGAGGGGCTTGAGCGGGGGGACCTGGGGCAGCGGGTTTTTGCTCCGCCTGATGCAGGTTGGAAATTTGCAGGCCTACAGCTTTCTCTTCGGTCTGGGCATCATCGGACTCATTTATTTCGCGGTTTTTCACTGATGTTGCTCTTCATCGTCTTCGCGCCGCTTTTGACCGCGCTCCTGATCCTGCTCGGCACACCCGCGCGCCTGACGGCCTTGCTCGGTTCAGCGGCCACCGCGGTCGCGGCGTTGGCGGGACTGTTCCTCTACGATCCGATCAAGGGCGGCTTTCAGTTTGTGAGTGCGTTTCCCATCAGCGCGAGCTGGCGCCTTCAGTTTTTGTTAGGCGCGGATGGGCTCAGCCTGATGATGCTTTTCCTGGCGGCTCTTGTTTTGCTTTGCGCGGTCTGGTTTACCCCGGCGGTGGAAAAATCGGAGCGGCTTTTCTACGCCTGCCTTCTCCTGGTGGCGAGCGGCGCGATCGGCGCCTTTGCCTCGCTCGACTTGTTTTTCTTCTACGCGTTTCACGAGCTAGCGTTGATTCCGACTTTCTTGCTCATCGGGATCTGGGGTTCGGGCAACCGCTTTGCGGCGGCGTGGAAAGTGACCATCTACCTCGGAGTAGGCAGCTTTATCCTGCTGCTGGGTTTGATCCTCCTCTACCGAAGCGTGCCGCCGAACTTGCGCAGTTTCGATTTGCGCGCTCTGCAGGCGGTGGCGGCGAGCGGTGCGATCACAGCTTCGGCGCAGAATCAGATTTTCTTCCTGCTTCTGATTGGTTTTGGCGTTTTGATCTCGCTCTTCCCCTTTCACACTTGGGCGCCGGAAGCCTATGCCTCGGCACCCGCGCCCGCGGCAATGTTGCACGCCGGCGTTTTGAAGAAATTTGGGCTCTATGGGTTACTCCGCGTCGCGATGCCACTGCTGCCAGAAGGCGCGCGGCATTGGAACACGCTTCTGATCGTCCTGCTGCTCGGTAACATTATCTATGTCGGCCTGGTCACGATCGCGCAGAAGCGGCTCGACTGGATGCTCGGCTACTCGAGCGTGATGCACATGGGCTACATCTTTCTGGGTATCGCCAGTGCGAATCTGATCGGCCTGAATGGCGCGGCGATCCTGATGTTTGCGCATGGGATTTCCATCGCCTTGCTCTTCGCGCTCGCGGGAGAGATTCGGCGGCGCACCGGCACGTTGGTTTTCGCGGATCTGGGAGGCCTCGGCAAAGCCATGCCGTTTACAGGACTTGCTTTCGGCATCGCCACTTTTGCGGCCATCGGCCTGCCCGGCTTCGCAAATTTCGCCGCGGAAGTCATGGTTTTCTTTGGTGCGTTCCGGGTGGGTGGGGACTGGCACGACTTTCATCTTTTTCAGGTCGCCACCGTTCTCGCTCTCTGGGGCGTGGTCATCTCTGCGGTCTACATGCTGCGGGCATATCGCTCCATTTTTATGGGCGCGCCTAACGAACGCTTGGGCTCGATTTCGGATCTTTCGGCCCTCTTGCGCTGGCCGGTCATCCTTCTGATTGCGGCGACCATGGTCGTCGGATTTTTCCCAAACACCTTCCTGCATCTGCTCCGGCCAACCTTTTCGCAGGCCCTTACCGTTGACCGATGATACCCGCGCCCGCTCTTGAAATCGCCGTGCTCCTTTGGGGATTGATCCTCCTCCTGGCGGATGCATTTGCCGGCCAGGCTGATCGACGTGGATTCGCCCTGGCCAGTATCGGAGGCCTCGTTCTCATCCTCATCGCCAGTTTTTTTGTCGCCCCCGCCCATCCGACGGCGGCCACCGGTTTCTGGAGTTTCTATACGGCCGATCCGCTCGCGATCTTCTTCAAACGTTTCGCTCTCATGACGACGATTCTGGTTCTCGTGATGGCGCTGGACTACCTGCCGTCTCTGCGACGAGGCGTCCCGGGGCTGCATCCGCAGGCGGGGCTGGGCGAGTTTTTTACCCTGCCCATCCTCACTTGCGCGGGTTTGATGTGGATGGCGTCGGCCATCGATTTTGTCATGATTTTCGTCTCGCTCGAGCTGGTCACGATGTCGTTCTATGTGCTGGTGAGTTTCACCCGGCGCAGTTCCGCGACGCTTGAGGCTGGAGTGAAATACTTAATCCTGAGCGCGCTCTCAACGGGATTTCTTGTTTACGGTATCACCTGGATTTTCGGGGTGACCGGTCATACCGGCCTGGCCCAGATCGGCCTCGTTCTGGCCACGCAGCATCTCGATCACATCCCTCTCCTGTTTGGCATTGCGCTGGTTTTAGTGGCGCTGGGCTTCAAGATCGCGGCGGTGCCATTTCAAATCTGGGTGCCGGATGTCTACCAGGGTGCGCCGACACCCGTGACCGCATTTCTTTCGGTCGGATCGAAGGCGGCTGGGTTCGTCGTCTTACTGCGGGTGCTCACTGTTTTCTCGGTCCTGCCGGAGGTCGGTCGACTGCTGGTGGTCATGGCCGCGCTGACGCTGATTTATGGGAACTTCGCCGCCCTGCCCCAATCGAACCTGAAGCGACTTCTCGCCTACTCCAGCATCGCCCACGCTGGTTACTTGTTGATCGGCGTCGTTTCCTTCTCTGGCGTGGCGGTCGCCTACTACCTGGTCGGCTACCTCGTCATGACGCTGCTAAGTTTCGCGGTGCTGATTGTGGTCGGGAATGCCGCGGGTGATCAAATCGAAGATTACTCTGGTCTGGCGAAGCGCTCACCCTTCCTGGCCTTCGCGATGTTGATCGCCATGATCTCGCTGGCCGGCGTTCCGTTTACGGCTGGGTTCCTGGGCAAATTTCTCATCTTCGACGCGGCGATTCGCCAAGGGCAAACCACGCTCGCGATCATCGGCGTGATCACGGTTGGCTGCGGTTTCTACTATTATCTAAAAGTCGTTCGCGCGATGTACTGGCTGGAGCCGCCGGCCGACAGTGCCCCCGTGCCAGTCAGCAGTATCTCTCGCGTGACCATGGTCCTCCTGATTGCGGCGATCTTCGTCCTCGGGGTTTATCCGCAGCCGATTCTCGACGCTCTGAAGTAAGGCGCGGCACCGCTTCCGCCGTGTAGCTCGAGGCTTTTCCAGCTCGACAAGAGCGTCCGCCTCGGGAAGAATCGGCAAATTCCTCGGTTCGATGTTTGGTCTCCTGCAAAATCTTCTTCACCCCACGCACTGCTATGCGCTGTGCGCGATTGCGCGATCTGGTGCGCATCTTCTCACCGGCGGCCTGCGCGCCACGCAGATGGCGGGGCGTCCCTTGCAGTATTTTAATCATCAGCTCGCCCCACGTTATGGCGCACGCTACGGGCTCGATGCGGCGCGACATTTTTCTCAATACGTGCGCGGCGTTGTCGCTGCCTCGGCTACACCCAATTCCGTTTTCGGGTTTCGCATGGAGTCATGGGATCTGGATGGGTTTCTCGCGCGGCTTCGCCATACGGGAGACTTTGGTGCTCCCGAAGCGGCCGAAGTGGAGCTCATGCAGACGGCCTTTCCCCGCCTTCGTTACATCCGGCTCAGCCGGGAGGATAAACTGCGCCAGGCGATCTCGAAGGCTCGCGCCATGCAGACCGAGCAGTGGGTCAGCGGCGGGAAGAATCCAGCGCTGCGCGAGCCAGAGTTCGATCCGAAGTTGATCGCCCACTGCCTTCTCTCCATCCAACGGGCCGAG
Organism: Chthoniobacterales bacterium; assembly: GCA_051003355.1. GTDB lineage: Bacteria > Verrucomicrobiota > Verrucomicrobiia > Chthoniobacterales > UBA10450 > Palsa-1392. The sequence continues at coordinate 20,445 of JBPCLK010000114.1, forward strand.
GAAATGTGGGGCGATTTCTTCGAGCGAAACAAGATCGAACCTCTCGCGATCACTTACGAAGAGCTTTGCCGCGACTACGCCGCAACGGTCTGGCGAGTTCTGGACTATCTGCGGATCCGGCCACCCCGCGGATTCGATCCCGGTCCTCCGCAAACGGTTAGGCAGGCGGACGGGATGACAGAGGAATGGGTGGGGCGCTACCTGGAGGCCGAGGCGTCTCCGCAGATGCTTGCCCTCGGGTCTCCCGACGGCTAGTCGCTCAATTCGACGTTCCAGTAGGCGAGATCGACAAAGTGCCGCCAGCTCTCGTGCTGCTGGCTGGAAAAGGTGACGTGCACAAAGGGGCGCCACTTAGGTCGCTTCGGCTTGCGGATGAGCGTCATGTGCGCTTGGTGAGGCAGTCGATTGCCTTTGCGGGTGTTACACGGGATGCACGAACAAACGACGTTTTCCCACGTTGTGAGGCCGCCTTTATCACGCGGCAAGACGTGATCGAGATTCAAATCCGGCCGGTCGAAGGTTTTCCCGCAGTACTGACAGGTATTGCTATCCCGCTCGAAGACATTGTGACGGGTGAATTTTACTTCCTTTTTCGGCAATCGATCGAAGAGGAGCAGGACGATGACGCGCGGGACGCGGATCTTCCACGAGATCGTGGTCACCATCTCGCACTCCGGCTCCGGCGCGGTCAGTGAAAAATCCCGCCAACTATCAAAATCATGCGTGGCGAAATTGTTCTGCGGATCAGCCGAGACGACCTGCGCGTGTCCCTGGTAAAGAAGCGTAAAAGCACGACGCGCCGAGCAAATGTTAACCGCCTGCCAGAGGCGGTTCAGGACTAAAACCTGACTATTAAGTAGCGTATGCAGGGTAAACTTTGCTCGGCCTAACAAACACAATCCGCTCGAACTGGCGCGAAATTATCATCCGGTATTTTTGTTGTCAACGTAACGAGTGCGGGACGAAAGAGATCGCGCCCTGATTATAACAGACAAAAGCGCCAGTCGGCGACGTCTTTCTGGGGAAGAGATGAAACATTTCCGCTTCCTGTGCACCAACGGCATTTCGCTGGCTGCCCGCAGACTGGCCAGAGGGCGAGTTTTGACGCTGGAAATGCTTCGCCACCCTCTTCCACAAAACCTATTTGCATCGGATTTCTTCCGAGCAGAGTTTGGCGACTCACTCAACTTCATTATTATGCGCATCTCGCTCCGCTTCTCGCTTTATCTGCTCACGTTTCTCTGCCTGACGACCGGCTTGGTCCGGGCACAAAACCTCCCAGACACGACGCGATTGCTGCGCTTTCCAACAACCAACGGCGATCAGATCGTCTTCTGTTACGCGGGGGAACTCTACAGCGTGACGAAAGACGGCGGAATCGCCCGGCGTCTGACGAGCGGACCGGGTTACAGCTCTTTTCCGCATTTCTCGCCGGACGGCGCACAGCTCTCCTTCACCTCGCAATACGACGGCAACACCGAGGTCTACGTCATGCCCGGCGATGGCGGCGAACCCAAGCGCCTGACCACGACGGCCACTCTCAACCGGGACGACATCTCTGACCGAATGGGTCCGAACAATCTGGTCATGGGCTGGGAAAACACCAAACCGCTGGTCGTCTTTCGTTCGCGCCGCACTTCGTTCAATTCTTTCATCGGCGACCTCGAGACAGTGGGCCTGGATGCCGATCTGCCCAAACAACTGCCTGTCCCACGGGGCGGCTTTATCTCCTTCTCACCGGATGATTCGAAAATGGCCTTCAACCGCGTCTTTCGGGAGTTCCGCACCTGGAAACACTACCGCGGCGGAATGGTCGACGACGTTTGGATTTACGATTTCAAAACCCAACAGACCGAAAACCTGACCGACAATCCGGCGCAAGACATTTGCCCGATGTGGGGACCAGACAACCACATCTATTTCATCTCCGATCGCGACGGCCGCATGAATCTTTTCTCGATCGATCTGGCGAGTAAGGAGACCAAGCAGCTAACGACCTTCAAGGACTTCGATATCAAATTCCCCACGATCGGCAAAGACGCGATTGTTTTCGAGCAGGCGGGTTATATTTGGCGCTACGACCTGGCCAGCGGCAAGTCAGCTCCCGTTCCGATCAGCATCAAGGAAGATTTCGCTTCCGGTCGCGCGCAGTTCCTCGACGCCTCGAAGCACACCGAGTCAGTGAATCTTTCGCCTGATGGACAACGGGCCATCGTCGTGGCGCGCGGCGATCTCTTTTCCGTCCCTGCCAAGGACGGCACGGAGCGCGCCCTGACTCACACTTCGAATGCGCATGAACGTGACGCCGTTTGGTCGCCGGATGGCAAGTGGATCGCCTATAACTCCGACGAGACGGGCGAGAACGAACTCTACGTCCGTGCGCAGGACGGCAGGGGCGCGCCGCAACAGATCACCAAGTCGTCGGACACTTACTATTACGCACCGATCTGGTCGCCCGACAGCAAGAAGCTACTCTGGAGCGATCGTCTCCAGCGCCTGCGCTACGTGGATGTCGCGAGCAAGGCCGTCACCGAAGTGGCAAATGACAAAGTCGGAGAAATAGAATCCTACGATTGGTCGCCAGACAGTCAGTGGATCGCCTGGGCCCAACCAGAAGAAAACGAACAACCGAAAGTCTATCTCTATTCACTTGCCGGCAAAAAAGCCACGCCAGTGACCAATGATTGG
>JBPCLK010000115.1:0-47148 GCA_051003355.1 Chthoniobacterales bacterium
GAATTTTGCCCTCTTGAACGACAAGCCAGTGGCCGCGGCCGCTGCGTCTACTCCCGCGCCGGAAAAGATCGCGCAGATACTGCAACCCAATCCGTTGCAAGAGGGTCAAACAGATAAGGTCGCGCTCGGGGTCGGGCTGGATGCGGACGGAAGTTTTCTCAAGACGTCCGATGGGCTGCCGCTTCGCACGATCAGCGACACTCCGCATCTTTCGCGGGCGCTGATCGCCCGCACCGGTCCCCAGGCGCTGGACGTCTTCCAGGATGATGGCGCGGTCGTGGAACAATTTCGCATTTCAAATCTCGCGCAAATGAATGCTTTTGATTGCGGCGATTTCGAACTGAAATAGGCGATGCCACGCGACATCATTTATTTCGATCTCGAAACCCAACGCACCGCCAACGACGCCGGCGGTTGGGATCGCAAAGGCAACATGCAAATGTCGATCGGCGTCATCTACAGCACGCGCACCGCTCGTTATGAGATCTTTCACGAACCGGACGTGCACGACTTGATTGAGCGTCTGCGCCAGGCGGATCTGGTCGTTGGATTTAATGTGATCAACTTCGATTATCACGTCCTCATGGGTTACACCGTGCTCGACCTGGCTCACGAATTGCCGACGGCAGACCTCATGGTCGATATGGAAGCAAGACTCGGTCACCGCCTCGGTCTCGACGCCATTGCGCAGGCGACGTTAGGCGTGCGCAAGACGGCGGCGAGCCTCGACGCAATCCGCTGGTGGCGCGAAGGTCGCATTCTCGAGATCGCGGAGTACTGCTGCTTCGATGTGAAGGTCACGCGCCTGGTGCATGAGCATGGCTGCCGGCACAAGGAACTTTTCTTTAACGATCGCTTCGCACGGCGGCAGCGAGTCGAGATCGATTGGGCGCATCTTTCCTGATGAGGTGGAGGGCGATGCTCTGTCGTCGCCGTGTTCCGCTCCTGATCCGCGGCGCCGACGGAGCGTCGCCGTCCGACCTAACGAACCTCGACTTCGATGGGCAGGCAGTGATTTATCTCGTAGCTGCCGCGATCAAGATCGCGTTCCATCGGCTGTGTGCGGCCGCGTGCGTCGGTCGCACGCGCCATCAGAACATGTCGCCCAGATTTGGCGGGCGTTTCCCAATTCCAGGTCCAGAGCTGCCAGCAATTCAGCGCGGTCTCTTCGCCTAACGATGCTTCCGACCACGTCTCGCCGCCATCGGTGCTCAACTCGACCTTGGTGATGCGCGCATCCGAGGTCCACGCCGCGCCCTCGACCTGGTAAGTCGTTCCCGCGGGAATGACCTCATTAATGCCGGGCCGCGCGATGGAAGCCTTGACCTGCATTTGCGTGATCGGCACCAGCTGCACGCCAGCCTCGTCTCGCTGCCAAAAGGCGTAGTCGACCGTCTGGTAATAACCGTTGTAAGGCTGTTCGGTCACCACGATGCGCTGGAGCCATTTGACCGCGGCCATCCCGAACCAGCCGGGCACAATGACCCGCAGCGGATATCCATGCGCCGGCGAGAGCGGCTCACCGTTCATCTCCATGGCGAGCAGAACTCCCTCCAGCGCCTTATCCAGAGGCACGCTCCGCGCGTAATGAATCTTCCCGGCCGGTTTCGGCGCTTCGCTGATCGCGCCGCGATCCGCGCCCTCGAGAATCACCTCCAGCGCGCCCGTTTTGACGCCGGCTCGGCGCAGGACTTCGCCTAACGACACTCCGGTCCATTGCGCGTTCCCGACCGCTCCCAGTTCCCACTGCGTTCCCTTCACTTTCGGAACGAGAAAAACGCGGCCGTTGCCTGCGCATTCCAGGGTGGCGGGAATGGTCGTGCTCGGCAGACCACAGAGATCCTCATAGCTCAATTCGAGCGGCGACTCGACCGCACCCTCGATCCGCAAACGCCAGGAAGCGCGATCGATTTGCGGCACTGGAAAGTGCGAGCGGATATAAAATTGTTCGTTAGGCGTGGTCCAGCCCGCGAGCGCGCCGAAGGGCATTTCGAGGTTGGCCGGTTCTTTTTCGCGAATGATCATGAAGTTGAATTAAACGCGCAGTGCTCGGAAACCCAGCGCAAATAGTCGGGCCGCCCTTGCTCGATCGACACGGCAACGATCTCCGGGACATCGTAGGGACTCAGCGCTCGCAAAGTCGTCTCCAGCGCTTCGTAGTCTGCGTGCATTTTGTTTTCCACCCGTAAATGGACTCTGCCTGCGGCAGAAAGTTGACGCAGGCCGCGCAGCGTTTCTCTACCGGGGGCAATCCGCCAAAATCGGCGACCGTCCTGAGGACAGCATGGCTCCATCGGCCATGGCTCGCTAAGTCGCCGCACCAACCGCGGCGTGACGGCAAATCCAGCCACCCGCGACGACTACGTCGCCGTCGTAGCAGACCGCCGCCTGCCCCGGCGTCACCGCTTTCTGCGGCTCGTCCAGCCGGACGAGCGCACGATCGTTGGCGAGCGGGATAAGCGTCGCGGACGCGCCGGGATGGCTATAACGAATTTTGACGTTGCACCGAATCGGAGGAGCGCAGGCGCCTCGCCTGGGTGACTCTGCGAAGATGGCACTCTGCAACTCGCCCCCGCTCCCTCCGATCGACGGCGAGGCACCGTCGACGATACAAGAGTTGCCTGCGCTCGCCGGAGTTCCCGCCACCACGTCCAATCCGGTTTCGCGAACCCAGTTGACGCGGTCGATTTCAAATTCCTCCACCAGCAGATCCTCAACGTCGCCGACCAAGACCCGATTAGTCCCCGGATCGATGTCGACCACGTAGCGCGGCTTGGGCGAACCGCCCGGCAAGCCTTTGCGCTGCCCGATCGTGAACATCTCGATCCCTTCGTGCTCGGCAAGGAAGTTGCCCGAGAGATCGAAAATTCCTCCGCGATGAAATTCGTTTTCGCCGAGATGCCCTCGGAGGAATGCCTTGTAGTCGTTTCCAGGCACGAAACAAATTTCCTGGCTGTCGACCTTGTTGGCCACTTTCAAGCCTAACGAACGCGCAATTTCGCGAATCTCCGTCTTCTCCATGTTCCCTAGCGGAGTCAAAGCATGGCGCAATTGCGGCTGACGCAGACTGAAGAGAAAATAGGACTGATCTTTTCTCAGATCGCGCCCTTTACGCAGGACGGCCCGATCCTTTTGCTGCTCGATAATTGCGTAGTGACCGGTCGCGATGTAATCGCAATCGAGCGCCTGCGCCTTTTCCCAGAGGCTGCCAAACTTGAGCTTTTCGTTGCACATGACGCAGGGATTCGGGGTGCGACCGGCCTGGTATTCACTGGAAAAATAATCGATGACCACGCGCTCAAACTGGTCCGCTTCGTCCACCACATAATGAGGAAAGCCTAACGAATGCGCTACGCCGCGCGCGTCGGCGATGGCCTGCGGGCCGCAGCATTTGTCCTCCGCACGGGAGATGCAGTCCTGCGGCCAGACCTTCATGGTCACGCCGACCACATCGTAGCCCTCTTCGCGGAGCAGATGGCCCGCGACGCTGGAATCGACTCCGCCGCTCATGCCGAGCAACACGCGTTGGTTCTTTCCCTTCATCGGACGCGTAAAGTCGGCGCGAACGGCGGGATGGTCAACGGCCGGAAGAGGCCGCTGCCGCGGAACTCAGCGCCGGAGCCTGGCCGCGTTTCGTGGCACCGAGACACTCACAAAAGGACTGTCCCGGAGAGTGAAGCGCCAGGGAAACTCTTGCGCGCGGCTAATCCCGATGCGGGGGTCAGCCACGACTTCCACCGCCTCGTCCGGCCGCGCGTGAAAAGCGTGGGCCGGATCCGCGCAGAGATCCCGTTCGTGGAATTGCTTGGTGATGGCGAGTGCCTGGGTCAACTTGCCTGGACCAGAGCAGAGCTTCCGTAAATCCTCCACGCCCCGCCTCTTTCGCATCCATTGCATGCCTCGCCGCGGGTCGAGAGCACGAATAAGAATGAGACCCTCACGCGGGCCGTCTTTGACGAGCACATTCAACATCCAGTGCACCCCGTAATTGAAGTAGATGTAGGCCGCGCCCGGCTTATTTTGCCTAACGAAGGCTCGTGCGCTTGGCCGCAGGAAGGTGTGGCAGGCTTCATCCCCTTCCACCAGATAGGCCTCGGTCTCGACCACGAGCCCGGCGCATCTTCCCCAGATCAACTCGGTCCCGACGAGGTTGCGAGCGCACTTCAGAGGATCGACTTGAAAGAACCGCTGCGGCAACACCAGCGGATTGTAGCAGGATTAGGCGGATACCGAAACGGCGCTCGAGACCGAAGGGCTCTGATTCGATCGACCATTAGGGACTAGCGATGGTAACGGCGTCCATAGATAACGTCGGACATTTCGAAGATGGTGGCGACGGGTTTGCCGTTGCGAAAGGCCGGAATAAAGCGCGCCGTCGAAAATATTTTCAAAACTGCCGCGCCGAGATTCAGGCCTTTGGGCTCCTCTTTCACGAGGTGACTCTCCCCTCGTTTGCCCCGGGCATCGACGGCCAGCGAGACCACGGCAATTCCGTGTCGCCAATGTCTCCGTACAACCTCCAGATACGGCTGCGCGTCGTCCCAGTCGTCAGTGCCCATGATTAATTGAGGTTGGATGTAGTCGCTGCCGCGCGCTAACTCAGCGGGAGCCTGATTCGCGAAGATCTGCAGCTGCGGCCGGCCACCGCGAACGGCGAAGACCACCGCGCCGCGGAAGAAAACGTCGACGGCTTTTCCATGCGCCAGAGCCGGGATGAAAGCGCAGTTCTTTAGCCGCTTTGAGATCTCTTGCTGCAGGGCCTTGGAATCGGGACTGCCGTAACAATTATACTGGAGCACCGAGCCGCCCCGATAATCTCCAACCACGGCATCGAACATGACCACGGCCTCGCCCTGCCCCTGTCGCATTAGCTTCTCGAGGTCGATCTGGTTCACGAGAGACTTCGGCCCGTTACCGACCAGCGCGGGTCGAAACTCCGCGACCCCCTCTGCCCAAGCCGGTGGTAAGAGGGCAGAGAAGAGAAAAATTATTCCGATGACGAGAGCGCAGCGGAAGAGGAGTGACTTCATCGGCGGCAGCAAGAGCAAATCGGCGAGACCACGTCAAGCCGCCTTTTCTGCCGAATGCGCAAGGAGGGCGCGATTAACGACTTGGTGTCGACGAAAATATGCGATGAGCGCTTCACGGGTTTGCACTGGATGCAAAGTGAGGCGGGCTTCGGGGCGGGCGAGAATCTGGCGCAGCTTCATGAAGCGACGGCCGGCGCTGCTGGCGTCGAAAGTGTTCAGGGCAATCCGATACCGCCGGGCCGGATCGAGGGGGCGGCCGTCGGAGAGTCTTAACGTCGTTAGGCGACGATGGCTCCCCTCGCCCGTCGCTCCAAAACGAAAACCGGCCAGGCTGCGCGTCTCGCGGCTCTCGATCGCTTCCTGCATCATGACCCTAAGCGCGAGCGCATCGAGGTCGGCCGTGACGAGGAAATTCTCGTAAGGCAAAATACCCCAGAGATCACCGACCGTCTTGCTCCCTCGGTGAAAGGCCTGCTGGCCGAACAGTCCATGAAAGACGCCATCGATCGGCAGGCCACGCTCCGCCAGCGCTTCCGTGACGGCGGCGGCAATGAGGGTCGCGAGCGGGCTTGGCTCGCCGGAGCGCGCCCTGGCGCTCAGGGTTTCGGTTAATTCGCCGACCGGTTCGGAGAGCACGATCGCCGCTCGTTCAAGCTGCGGTTTCACCCGGCTGAGGACGATGGGATCGAGCGCGACCCGGCTGTCCATCAATTCCGTGCGCGCTTCCTGATGGAGAAGCTTCTTGGAGTTGCGATCGAAGAAGAGGTCGACCCGGCCGACATGAATCCCAAAATGATTTGCCTGAGTGAGGATCACGCCATTCGTCAGGCGACTCTCGATCGGCTGATGGGTATGACCGGCGATAAAGACGGCAGTCTCGGGAAACTCGGCGGTGAGGGACATGGCGCGATTAGCGAAATCATCGCCGCCGGTGCGCTCTTTTAAGCCCATGTGTCCAGCCATGACGATGGCGTTCGCCCCTAACGATCGCGCCTGCTGGATCGCGCGCCGAGCTGGCTCGGTCGGGTCCTGGAATTCAAGCCCCGCGGTGAACCTGGGCAGGAACCAGAAAGGCATGCCGGGTGTTGTCAGGCCAACGATTGCCACTTTGATCCCGGCGCATTCTTTGATCAGAAACGGTTGAACACGAGAAAATGGATGATTCTGCTGGTCGAAAACACCGGCTGACTTTCCGGCCCAGGCGGTGTTGGCTGCCAGCACTGGCATTTGAGAGTGAGCCACCGCCTGGAGAAACGGGTCAGCGCCCCAATCGAATTCGTGGTTACCGACGACCCAAGCGTCGTAGCGCAGAAGATTGAAGAGATCGACCATCAGGCGACCGTGATCGCTCAGGGCAAATTGCGTTCCCTGGTAGACATCCCCAACGTCGATCAGAATTGAGTTCGCGTTCTCGTCCCGCCAACGCCGGATCTGTGTCACGCACCGCGCCATTCCCCCGAGGTTCGGGTGACCGAGGTAATCGATCGTCGGGAGAATATGGCCATGCAGATCGGTGGTATGCAGAATCGAAATTCTGACCACGTCCTGGCTCTCTTTTCCCCGCGCCCTGGCCCATGAGGGGAAGGCGTTGACCAGCGCGGTGCCGGCGAGCAAGCGCAGGAATTCACGACGGTGGGGAAACACGGGTGGCACGGGAGACCCGCCCATTCTGACCGGCGTCGCGGTCAGAGCAATCCTTTTATTTTCGTTAGGCCGCAGCCGTGAAAACAAGCGAAGCGTTCTTACCCCAAAACGCGGCGGAATTACTGAGGACCGCGCCTACAGAAGAACTTCTCGGCTCTCCCAGGATCAGGTCGACCGGACAATCATCCGCTTGCTCGAAACAGTTTGTGCTCGGCGGGAGACAGCCATTCTCGAGAGCCATGACGCTGATGATGGCCTCGATGGCCGCAGTGGCGCCGAGGCAATGACCGGTGACCGCTTTGGTGGACGAAGTGGCTAGGCGACGATTGGCACGGGCCAGCTCGCTGATGGCGCGCGCCTCCATGCGATCGTTCAGATCGGTGCCGGTGCCATGCGCGTTGATGTAATCGAGTTCCTCCGCCGAAACCTGAGCCATCAAGAGCGCGGCGCGCATGTTGCGCCGCAAACACTCACTGTCTTCTCCAATACCGGTGCGTTCGCTGCCTTCCGATCCCAGGGCCCAGCCCGAAAAATGAGCGTGAATGCGGGCGCCGCGTTTTCTGGCGGAGGCTAACGACTCCAGGACAAGAAAACCTGCACCTTCTCCAATCACGGTGCCGTTGCGCTCGCGATCGAAAGGGCGGCAGGCAACTCTCGGATCTTCGTGCACGGCCAGCACGCGCGAACTTTGCAGCTGGGCGAGCGCGAGTTCTTGCAAAGGAGCCTCCGCCCCACCGGCGATGGCAAAGTCTGCCATTCCTGCCTGGATTTGCTGGGCGGCCAGAGTCAGTGCGGCCGCCCCGGAGATACAGGCCGCCGATATCGTGAGGCAGGGACCGCGCGCGCCAAAAACCGTCGAAAGCGAACCGCTGAGGCAACCAATGGTGCTATTGGGAGCGACGCTTGGTCGAAGCCGTTCTCCAGAGTCATAGGCGGCTTGCGAGTTGATGATTGTCCCGATCGGCCCTCGCGAAGTGCCAGCGAGAACGGCCACGCGCTCTGGTTGGACAACCACCGTATTTAGACCCGCGTCGTTCCATGCTTCCCAAGCGGCGGCTCCAGCGAATTGGACACTTCGATCCATGCGGCGCAGTCGTCTCAGCTCGTCGGCCTGAAGCTCGGGATCCGGCGCGGGGCAGACGGGGACTCGCGCGTCCTCGTCACCTTGCAAGGCGCGCCATTGCGCATAGGTCTCACCGGTCGTGACTGCTTTCCACAAGGAAGCGACCGAAGGTCCGGCAGGGGTAAATGCACCGAGGCCGGTGATCACGACCGCTTTCTCGCTGGGCGATGGGGAGGACATAAGTCTAGAGATTCTCCGCTGCCCGGATGCAGGAGAGCAAACGATGGCCGTATTGCCCTCGATTCTGCCTGGCAACTGGCAGAAGCTCTCGGAGCAGATGCAGTGCCGCACCCTGCAGATCGGGTTCCGGGCGGAGATAGCTCTGTGGAACGGGAGTCCCGAAGTGGATGGCAAGTTCCCATTCCGGCAGAGCAGTCACAAGACACGGAACTAAGTGAGCGCCAGTCATGGCGGCGATTCTCATGACTCCTGTGGCAAGCCGAAAAATAAGGCTTTCGTAACTAACCTCGATCTGACGACCACGATTGACATCCATCAACACGAGAAGGTGTTGCAAATCTTTCACCGCTTGCCGCACCCCACCCTTCTCGGTTACAGGTAAGACCACAGGCAGACCTGCCGGAGGGCTGAGAGAGTATTGGCGTTGCTTCAGAACACGTCGCGGCGCCTCCCGCCCCACCAGTGTCGTAACAGGCAGCCCTTGAGCCCTTAACCAATAAGGAAGCGTCTCGAACGGTCCAAAATGCAGCGAGGCAAAGACGATCCGTCGGGCTTGGTCCCGCAGTTGAAACGGGTCACAGGGACCAGTCAGGTGACAACGTTTGAGCCAGCGATCTTCTGCCAGGCGATCGGGAAACAGGTAAACGGCTCTCGCATGATGGGAGCCCAAGCCCTGCCATTTCCAGACCTTGGAAGAATTGGGAGTGCTCTCGACCGCTGCCAGCCTGCGCCATGACTCCAACGCCGCGCGGGTCTTCTCGATCTGGCTCAGGCCCCAGAAAGGTGCCGCCATCCAGAGCACGAAACTCAGAATCCGGGGGGGAAGACGGCGTTCGGCAAAACGAACGACAAAGAACCCCACCCACGCGCACGCCGAAAGGAAACGAAAGACGGCTTTCTGAATGACCTGAGGCATGAGTGTCAGGTCAGGGTGGGTTTCGACATGGTCTCTCCATTAGCGAACCTCGTACCGTGGACCTGGGCCGGCGACAAAACCCTCCAGCAGGTCAGCCGGAAAGCGCTAAGACATCCTCTTAGAAGTAAATCGCGAATGGCTAAGCCGAACGGCCGCAACAATTTTTGAACTTCTTCCCACTGCCACAGGGGCAAGGTTCGTTGCGACCGACTTTCGGCATTTCGCGACGGACGGGCGCCAGTTCCAGCTTGACCTCGGAACCCTCTTCCTCCGCATCTCCGTTTTCTCCAGAGGAGGGGCCGATGCGCTCGGGGCGACGCCCGGCCACTGGGCCGTTCGCCGTCGGCGCGGTCGGGGCCTGCTCACGCATGAGAAATTGCGGAAGGGTGGACAGAAACGTCTCAAACGCCTGCAGATTCGAAGTGCTGCGGAAGAGATTGTGCAGGACTTCGTTCTTAGTGTTGGCCATGAGATCGACGAACATCTCATAAGCCTCGGTCTTATACTCGATGAGTGGATCCTTCTGGGCGTAACCGCGCAGGTAAACACCTTCGCGCAGTGCATCCATCGCGTAGAGATGTTCCTGCCAAAGGCGATCGATCGCGTTAAGAATGATATAACGCTCCAGACTCTTGACGGCTTCGGGCTCTTCGTGGCTCGACTTACGCTCGTAAGCTTCCTTAATCCGGTCGATCAGGAATTTCGCGTTTTCATCCGGCGACCGAGTTTCAAACTCCGCTTTTTCTTTCGTCAGGCCGAGAGGGAAAGTGGTGTTGACCCAATGCAGGAGGCCGGGATGATTGGGCTCGTCGCTGGGCGCGCCGGTGCCGAGATGCTCTTTCACCTTGGCGGGCACCGCTTCGTCGATCACTTCGTAGACCAGCTTGTGCGGATCCTGGGTGTCGATGACTTCGTTGCGGTAGGTATAGACAACCTCGCGCTGGTTGTTCATCACGTCGTCGAAATCGAGGGTGCGTTTGCGCGCCAGATAATTGCGTTGCTCGACCCGCTTCTGCGCGGTTTCGACGGACTTATTAAGCCAGCGATGCTCCAGCTCCTGACCTTCCTCAAGCCCGAAGCGCTCCATGATCTTGGTCATCCGATCGGCCGCGCCGAAGTTGCGCATGAGGTCGTCTTCGAAGCTCACGTAGAAACGTGTCGCGCCCGGATCACCCTGGCGCGCACACCGTCCCCGGAGCTGCCGATCGATGCGGCGCGACTCATGGCGCTCGGTGCCGATGACATACAGACCGCCGACACCGGGAACACCAAGACCTAACTTAATGTCCGTTCCACGGCCGGCCATGTTAGTGGAAATGGTGACCGTGCCCGGTTGCCCGGCGCGCTGCACGATCTCGGCTTCCTGCCGGTGATATTTCGCGTTCAGCACGTTGTGCGGAATCTTCTCTCGCTTCAGCATGCGGCTGAGCAGTTCCGACGCTTCCACGCTCACCGTGCCGACCAGCACCGGCTGATTCGCAGCGTGGCGTTCGCGGATTTCTTTGATGACCGCGTTGTATTTTTCACGACGCGTTTTGTAGATGCGATCGTTTCCATCATCGCGCGCCACCGGCCGATTCGTCGGGATGACGGCGACATCGAGTTTGTAGATGTCGTGGAACTCGTTAGCCTCGGTCTCCGCAGTGCCAGTCATGCCGGCCAGCTTTTCGTAAAGGCGGAAATAATTCTGAATCGTGATGGTGGCGAGGGTCTGCGTTTCGCGATCGATCTGGACGCCTTCCTTCGCTTCAACGGCCTGATGCAACCCGTCGCTCCAGCGACGGCCTGGCATTTTGCGGCCAGTGTATTCGTCCACGATGACGACTTTGTTTTCCTCCACGACGTAGGCCACATCCTTTTCGAAGAGGCAGTAGGCGCGCAGAAGCTGCGAGATATTGTGAATCTGCTCGGCTCGCTTATCGCAATGATCCTGCTTCTCGGTCTTCAGCTTATCCTTTTCCTCGTCGGAGAGTGTCCGATTGAGATCGATGTCGGTGAATTCGCTGATCAAATCTGGCAGCACGAATGAATCCGGGTCGTCAGGGTTGAGGAAAGCGCGCCCTTGCTCGGAGAGGTCGGCCTCGTGCGACTTCTCGTCCATGGTGAAGAAGAGCTCTTCCTTCAAGGCGAAGAGTTCTTCCTTCCGCGTGTCCTGGTAGAACGAGAGCTCGGCTTTATCGATGGCTTTGCGCTTGTCGGGATCCTCCATCATGCGGAGGAGCTGTTTGTTGCGCGGCTGGCCAAGCTTGACCTTGAACATGAGGCGCCCGCCCTCTTCGATTTCGCCCTTCTCAAAAGCATCCTTCGCTTCGCTGGCGAGACGATTGCAGAGCATGTTTTGCTTCTTCACCAATTGATCGACCAGCGGCTTGAGCCGGTCGTATTGATGCGTCGAGACGGTAGCCGGGCCGCTGATAATGAGCGGAGTCCGCGCTTCGTCGATCAGGATCGAATCGACTTCATCGACGATCGCATAATGGTAACCGCGCTGGACCTGTTGGTCGCGCGTGGTCGCCATGCCGTTGTCGCGCAGGTAATCGAAACCGAACTCGGAGTTCGTTCCGTAAGTGATGTCCATCGCATACTGCTCGCGCCGCAAATCGGGCGGCTGATCGTGCTGGATGCATCCGCAGGACAGCCCGAGGAAGCCATAAAGCTTGGACATCCATTCCGCGTCGCGGCGTGCCAGGTAATCGTTCACCGTCACGAGGTGAGCGCCGCGGCCGGCGAGCGCGTTGAGGTAGAGCGGCAAGGTGGCAACCAGCGTTTTTCCCTCGCCCGTGGCCATTTCCGCGATCCGCCCGCGGTGCAGGACGATTCCCCCGATCAGCTGCACGTCGAAGTGCACCATATTCCACGACATAGGCTGATCGCAGACCGAGAATTCCTCCTGGCGCTCGGTCAGACGGCGCGCTGCGTTTTTCACCACCGCGAAAGCTTCCGGGAGGATTTCATCCAGGCGCCGTTCGAGCTCAGCCGGGTCCTCCAGGGTGGAGAGTTCGGCATTCCAGGCTGCAGTTTTCCCCCGCAGGTCGTCATCGGAGAGCGCCTTGAATTGCTCGTCAAATTCGTTGATCGCGCGAACGGTCGGGTTCAGGCGCTTGATTTCGCGCTGATTTTTCGAACCGAGTATTTTCTTGAGAATCCAACTGACCATGATGGCAGCAATACCAACGAGAATCGCGTGCGATCAATCACCGCCGCCCCGAGCGCCCTCCTTGGGTCTTGGAAATGGGTCCGACCAAGGGCAATAGTTCGACGCGCCGCAAAAAACGCTCGGCTTCGCCGCCAGCGTTGTGCACGATAATTTTACGGTTAAACTCCGGGCCATGAAAAAAATTGTCTCCACTAGTGACGCGCCGGCCGCGATCGGGCCCTATTCGCAAGCGGTCCGCAGCGGCTCCATGCTGTTCTGCGCCGGGCAAATCCCGCTCGATCCGAAAAGCGGCCAGATCGTTTCCGAAGATGTGGCCGAGCAGACAAAACGCGTCCTCGAGAACATCGCCGCCGTTCTCAAGGCGGAGCACCTCTGCTTCGATCACGTGGTCAAGACAACCATCTTCCTGACCAGCATGGACGACTTTCAAACGGTCAACGAAATTTACGGAACCTACTTTCGCGAAAACCCGCCGGCCCGCTCCACCGTCGCGGTCTCCGCCTTGCCCAAGGGCGCCAAGGTGGAGATCGAAGTGATCGCCGCCGCGTCGAGCGATGACCAAATCGATAAAGGCAAGACGGTTAGCGACACCTCGGGCTAGAAACATGAAGCCCTGATGAACGACGAGCTGCTGGATATCTTCCGCCAGACTGGGGCGCTCCTCGATGGGCATTTTGTGCTCAGGTCGGGATTGCATAGCCGCCAATTTTTTCAGTGCGCCCTGCTCTTGCAGCACACTGAGATCGCCGCGCGTATCTGCGGCCAGCTGGCGGATAAGGTGCGTGACCTGGAGTGCGACGCCGTCATCTCTCCTGCTCTCGGTGGTATCGTCGTCGGGCAGGAGGTCGGGCGTTCGTTAGGGAAGCGTCATATTTTTGCGGAAAAGGAAGGGGGCGGCCTCGTCCTGCGGCGCGGCTTCCAGGTCTCGCCTAACGAACGCTTCATCGTGGCCGAGGATGTCGTGACCCGAGGCGGCCGCGTGCAGGAAACGATCGATATCGTGCAGCAGCACGGCGGCCAGGTCGCAGGGGTCGCAGTCATCGTCGATCGCAGCGGAGGCTACCGGCCTGACTACGGTTGTCCTTTCCGCAGCCTCATCGAGATGCAGGTGGAGACTTTTGCAGCGGACTATCTCCCCGCCGATCTGCAATCAATTCAGGCGATCAAGCCCGGGAGCAAATAGGACTTTCCTGCTGCAGGTCTCTGCCCCAGGAGGACGCAGTTGCGACGCACTGGACGCGCCCTTAGCCTTTTCGTCATCTATGAAACTACTGTTTAGCTTGGCCCTCGGGCTTCTCTTCATCTCCTGTCAGCCGGCCGATAAATCGGAATCCGCCGCGAAGAATGATGCTTCCCCCAGCTCCGAAACGGCCAACGCCGCCACTATCTCAGCCAGCCCAAAGTCTGCCACCGGCAGCGGCCCGCTGGGCGAGACGACGATTACCTGGGATACCGGCACGGGCGCCCCGGGCGAGGTTTACGTGAGCAAGAACAAAGGCGAGGAAAAGCGCTTCGCAGAGGGGCAATCGGGCTCAAAAAAAGCACCATGGATCTCCCCTCACGCCCACTTCGAGTTTCGGCTCTACCAAGGCACAGAGCACAAGGAATTACTCGGAAAAGTCGATGTGACCAAGATGTGACCGTTAGCGGCGCTGAGTCGGTCGAGCCTGTCATCCAGCCACTTCGGCATAAGAGATCGGCGGCTCTACACAAAGCCGGCGACATTTCCTTTCTAGATTGATACTAAGATCTTTGTTAAATTTCTCTTGGTCCCGAAATGCGAGTTGATCAACAATCCTCGCGTTCGAATCCGAGTAACGAAGCAGAAAGAGACCGACCATGACCACCCAAAATTCAGGCTACACTGGCGTAGAGATTCTTGAGGCATTAAGGAATGCGACGAATTATAACGCGCTCTTGGTTAGTCTTATAGCGCAAGGTGCTAACGGTCGCCGAGCAATGGTCGACTTCGGCGCTGGGATCGGAACCTTTGCAAAGCTGCTTCGAGAGCGCGGCGTAAGTATCACCTGCATAGAGCCGGACCCGGTCCTCGCGACAAACCTCATCCGCGAAGGATTCACCACGTTTCCAGACGTAGAAGCGCTTAAAGACGACTCGGTGGACTTCTTGTTTTCTCTCAATGTTGTCGAACATATCGAAGATGATGAAGCCGCTGTCGGAGCGATCGTCCGGAAGCTCAAACGCGACGGGCGCTTACTCATTTACGTCCCTGCGTTTCAGTGCCTCTGGACGAGTCTCGATACCAAAGTGAAGCATTTTCGCAGATACCGACGACGTGAGTTGGAAAAGCTAGTTCGCTCCCCTGGTCTTAAGGTTTGTCAAAGCAGATATGTCGACACCCTTGGATTCGCCGCGGCACTATTATTCAAATTAGGCGGCAACGGCGAGGGCGAATTGAAGCCTTCCCTAATCAAGCTTTATGATCGCTATGTCATACCAATTAGCAAAGTTTTAGATCATATCTTTGGCCGACTCTTTGGCAAGAATGTCTATGTCATTTGCGAAAAGGATTCGTAGTTCAGCGGTTATCACGATCGCTCGCGCGGCCTTTCCCTCCAGGAACGGCCTCACCAGAGAGTCATGCATTACATCCGCTCCTGAAGGAGATGTCCCGCGTTTGTTGGTCGTGCTCCCCTTCTATTGATGCCCTTCCCACTGCCGGGGCGACCATCAACATGGAAGGGGGGCCGGGCCTGCGACAATTCTTCGTCGAGCGACTATGGCACAGCGTCAAATACGAGGAGGTCTATCTGCACGACTACTCCAATCCGGCCGAGGCTTGGCGGGGCTGGAGCGCCACTTCGCCTTCTACAATCTGGAACGCCTGCACCAGAGCCTTGCATATCAGCCGCCTGCGGCAGTGTATTTTGGCGGTCCCGAAACCGTCCCTCCGGAGGAAGCGGGTGGGACCGTTGTTTCCCCCGCTCCTTTCGAAGGACATTCCTATCTAAAAAACCGTCGGTTCCGTCCGAACGACGGAAACACTTCCTTGAGACCCATGGATCCCATTAAAAACGACATCGAAGAAACCACAAAAACTATCAGACAACTGCGGGTAAAGAAGCTTACGGAGGCCCAGCGTTATGGACCGTTGGTTCAGCGGAAGCTCGACGCTCTTGACTTCGCTTTCAATCGCTTCGAGGTCTTGGCATTCGCTGACTTGGGAGCCGCTTATCGAGTGGACGGCGGCTACTCCTTTTATGCCCTCGATACCTCCCCCGCAACAAAGGCGATCATTGTGGACACTCACCCGACAGAGCGCCTTCTCACTGACGCCGCTGTTAGGGACGGGGTCGAAATCGTTCGGGGCAACTTTGGCGATCCTGCGGTGATCGAGAAGGTGGGGAAGATCGATGCCGTCGTCGTGTTCGATATTCTTTTGCATCAGGTCGCGCCCGACTGGGATGAGGTGCTTGGACTGTATGCACCTAAAACTCGTGTTTTCGTAATCCACAACCCGCACTGGCTTGGCCCCGAAACAGTCAGACTTGGATCTGGGGAAAGAAAAGTTTCTGGCGCTCGCCCCCAAGGTTCGGAACGAAGCCGTTTACCGGGCCGCTATCGACCGGCCCGACGAAGTCCTACCCGAGCGCGGGCGTAGGAATCGCGACGTCCATCATATCTGGCAATGGGGCATTACCACCACAGACCTTGTCTTGCGTATGCGGTCGCTTGGTTTTGCTCTCCGCTACTTCCCAGATCACGGCTACTTTGGGGGAAGCGAGAATTTCCGCAACCAATCTTTCGTCTTCGAAAAAGGCGCCTAAAGTATCTTCGCTCTCTCGACGTGCATCGCGTCCGGTACCAATCCATAGAAGACTTCGACATTTGGGTCAGACCGTTGATGGTTGATCAACATGCCTGCGAGGGCAGCGGCGTGATCCGGTATGCGGCGGAGAATTACGATTATCACCGCGTTCAACAACTCGCTTAGCTGACGTCTAAAAAGTGGGTTGAGTTAAGCGAGCGAGCATAACTCTGGTGGCGGCGATAAGGATCATACCTTCGCTGTTGAAGGCGCGACTTTCATAGTTCTTGAATAGTTTCCGGAACTTGAGAACCAGCCAGGCTTGCGCTCGACGATCGAACCTTTTGGCAGCACGCAGAAGCGATGCTTGGTGGGCATCACTATAATAATATGTTGCTCGATTATCAGATTAACGAAACCTCCACGGGAATGCGCTTCCAGTTGACAGCTCATTATCACTTTCCGGTAGTCACAGTCGAGATTGTTTTGCTCTACCAGTTTGCGATGCGAGACAGATTTGTTTCTCGGAGCCATAAAAAAATAGGAGATGTCCCACGTTTAGGTGGACATCGGTCTGCTCTCATTGCGTGTCAGCAGCGATTTGGTGGGCGTCAAAAGTTTGGATCTTGAGGGCAGCCGTTAACTGATTGAGCATGGCGGCAGCCGCGCGCTTTTCTAAGACTCTTCTCGTTGAAAGTAAGCCCCCGCTCCTACGCGGGAATATTTCCCCGCCGTGCCAGCGTTTAACCCGCTGGATGAAATCCTCGATGCGGGAAAAGCAGGTCCCAATCGGGTTGCTCGAGGAAAAGGTCTTGCCTAATCTCACCGGCAGGCCGAGTGGCACCAAATAGACGCCAGGGGGCGCCCGGCAGAAACGTTCTCCTGTGTTTTGGGATTTCTTCCACAGCCGGCCGTTACGGTGCCGAGGACGAGGTTGCAAAAGGCATATAGTATATTATTTGCCTCCCTCCTCTGCGTTGAGCCACCGTGTCTGTCTGAAAGCCCTCTGGCAGAGTCTTCGAGGGGAACCTCGATTTCTTCCAGAAAGACGAATCCACCACAATCTGTTTGCCCGCGTTGAATTTCTGCAGATTTAGCTTTGCTACTATCGGATAATCCCGCGGTAGATAGGCGTTGAGTCGTTCCGGCCTAAACTGCGCTACTACTTCCGTTCCCTTCGGGAAACGATCCTCAACTCGATGCGCTGTCTCGCGCCATGCTTCGATGGGAAGAAAGTGATACGTCCGGTGGAATTGCCACGTAAAGCCCACTGCGGCCAGCGTGATTAGAAGCATGATCCAGACTTGGACCTGCCTGCTTTCAGTCCGGCGAAAAGGATCAAGAAGAACCGTGACAATGATAAAAGCTAGCGGCACCGCCAAATAGGCGACGGTGCGCTTTGGCGGTGTTTGCATCTTTAAACACACCACCAGGGTCAGTAGGATGCAAAATCCAAGACAAGCCGACGCCTTGCTTCTGGGCGTTAACACCCTGGTGTAGGATAGACTGGCTACGACCAGAACCAGCAGAAGAAATGTGAGCGAAGCACCGCTTCCGAATAGAAGAAAAGTTGAGAACAAATCCCCGACCGCATTCCAGGAAGCAAATTCTCTCCCGTAGAGACCCGCATAATCAGTGATATCCCTCTGCAAAAAGGAGCGAACCGGCCAATAAGCGAGACCAATCGCCAGCAAAGCAAAACCGCCCGAGATTAACCATCGCAAATCACGGGTGTAAATGAGAAGCACCACCATGAGTGCTCCTCCGAAGACCACAAAAGTAGGCACGGTCCAGGTGCCGAGAAATACTACGATCGGCAGGCCGACGAGAGCTAGGCGTGACTCATGAGTGAAATAGTGCCACGCAAGGATTGAACACAAAAGCGCCGCAAGGGCGAGGAAGCCATAACCTCTGGCCTCCAAAGCCAGGGTTAACATGGGGACATTCGCCAAGAGGAGAAATACCTCGGCGCTTCCTTCAAACGGACGACGACGCCAAAGGTGGTACCCGATCGCGAAAACGACTGCAAGCGTAACCGCCGCAAACGGCGAGGAGCGCGCCAGGAAGGGATTGTAACGATCCTTCCAATCGTGGACCGAGCTCAGTAGGTTAAACAAAATGTGGTTGTTAGTGTTGTAGTGGGTCAGGACATATTTTGCGCCGTGAGAACTAAATTCATCGATCGTATACAGTTCATCCTGCCAAAGCGAACTTGTTGCCATGCCCTTAAACTCCGGCCATGCGCAGACAAGACCGGCGATCAGAACAATCAGGGCAAATACAAGTTCAGGCAGCTGGAAGCCGAGTGAGGCTACGACAGATCTTAGCTGCTTCAGAAATCGCATGCGTGCAAAATACCTCCGCGGCAGACGATATGGGAGGCAGCAATCATTACCATGGTCATCGCCGTAGAACGGCGACCATCGGCCCAGATAGCTGGAGCGTATTCGCGGTAACTTCTCGTTCTGTGACGTCTTGACTCCAAAGCTTAGATAGAACAATCATTTCCGCTTGAGGCCAAGAATGCTCATGAAAAAGCTAAACAAGATCGTCTGCACTCCAAGCGCGGTCAGGGTTGCTCCCGGGATGACAAACCGCATCACGCGACTGTAATCCAACTGTCCCCACCCGTTATAGCCCCAGACGACTATTGCGCAGGAGAGCAATGCGATCCCGCAAACCACGCCGAGGCTTCCTCCCACGAGCCCTGTCTCCAGTGTGATGTATTTGAAGGCGTGATCGAGCCGCGGGTCAGGAGGCAACAGTCGTTCTGTAATGGCGAAAAACTTCGTCAGGAAAGCAAACATCACAGATTGAGAACCACAGAGCAGGGCAAGGCTCGCAAATAGCAAAGTGTGTGCGTCGAAAGTAACGCCACCCAACGTTAAACGAGAAAGCGCTACCCCGTAGCCCACCAACCCGAAAGCAAGAAGCCAGATTCCAGGCCATAGGAATAACCAGCGCGGGCTGCTGACCAGAAAGAAACGTAGCGTCCGCCAACCGTCGCGGATTGTCTTGAGCTGGGGCGCGCGCGTTTTACGGCCATCGGGATGAAGAATGATTGGCACCTCGGCGATCTTCTCCCTCCGCAAGCTCGCCTTGATGATCATCTCGGTTGCGAACTCCATCCCGGTGCAACGTTGATCGAGCCGCTGGAAAAGGCTTTTGCTGAACCCTCGCAGCCCGCAATAGATGTCGTGAATGGGAGCCCCAAACCACGTCCTGGCGAGGAAGGAAAAGAGCGGGTTTCCGAACCAGCGATGACTGAAGGGCATTGCGCCGGCCAGGACCTTTCCTCCCCCGGCGGGAAGCCGGCACCCTTGCACGAGATCATTGCCTTCCCTGAGCTTGGTTAGAAATGGCGAAAGATCGGTGAAATCATAGCTATCGTCTGCATCGCCCATGATGACGTAGCGACTGCGGGCGGCTTGAATTCCACCCGAGAGCGCGCTACCATAACCCTTCTCAGACACAGGCACCACCCGCGCGCCTGCGGCCTCGGCGGCCTGTTGCGAGCCGTCCGTGCTGCCGTTATCCGCCACAATTACTTCGCCATCCACACCTGCCTGCTCAAGCCAGCGGACCGCTTTTTCTACACATGTCGCGACCGTCTCGACTTCGTTCAGACAGGGCATCACGATCGCGATTTCGTGAATCGAAGCACGCGGTTCGCCAGATGAATTGTCAGACATTTCAGACGTAAATCACTCTAGTCACGTTTTTGGCCGGAGGAATGCGCGGGCTGCAAGTCCGCCGCGCTTACCCCGGACGTTAAAAGGTTGCGCCGGAGAATCCAGAAGGTTTTTTGCCCATCCCTAACTGTTTTTACGATGGCGGGGCGATAAGCTGCAGGCGGCTGATAAGTGAAAAGGAGGTATCGCACTCCCAAGCGCTGCAAGGCGGGAGATCTGGCCGAAACCCGCACCCGATAAAGAAGTCCTCGGATCAGTTCATATCGAGGCTCCAGGCAAGAAGCGTCCTCGGCAAAGATGATGTGAGCATAACGATTCCAAACGTTGATATACTGATGCTGCGGGTCGAGCGCGTCGTTAAAACTCTCCACGGGATAAAACTTGTTTCCGTTCACGACTTCCACGCCGCAAAACTTAATGAAATTAGCCAGTTGAAAGCTCCCCATAACTACCCAACGAGCATCCGGCTCGCGCTTTTCCATCGCCCGTAGACTGCGATAAAGATTCTTCGAAGTCACGGCGGAGAAACCGCGCCCAACCGGATTAATCAGAAAGTTATGACTCAAAAGCACAGCCAACATGACCGCAAAAAAGGGAACAGGTAAACCGGCCACCGCAAAGACGACGAGGGCCGCCGTCACCGCGCCAAGCACGACCAAGGTGTGCCCCTGAAAGTCGCATGCCCAGTCTGACGCCGCACCCGACTGCGCGACAACGTACACCGCCCCCAGCAACCCTAGAGCAGTTAACGCGACATGCCAGTCAACCGCCAGCACCCGGGCCTTCGCGCCATGCCGGGCAAAGTGCCGCATGACGAGGATAACTGTAGCCAATCCCATACCGAGCCTCACCCGCCCAGGCGTCGTGGCGGAAAGAAAACTCGCGCCTGCCAACCAGGCGGGAAATCCCAGCAGGATAAACCAAAGGATTCCCAGAACCACAATTCCGAGAAAGGCATCGATCGCGGAAGCCGCGATCGCTCCCTTACGGCGAATAAAAATCACCGGCAAGAGCAATAGTCCCACGAGATAGAAGTTCGCACCTTCACAGACGTTCATAAGCCCGGCCGGGACTGCGCCCTCCTGAAAGACAAAGTCGACGAAGCTACTTAAAATGACCAGGAGAGACCCTGAACCTCCCAGTTCGAAGCGACGTCCCGGATAGACCGTGTTCCGAATCATCTCAATCGTCTGACGCGTATCGAGAAGAAAGGCTCCCAGGAACACAACAACCAGAGCGATCGAACCGAACAGATAAAACCAGCGGACTCTTAGCGCGTCAGGCCCCAGGAGAAGCCGCCGCTTTTCAATAAATATCCCCGCGCCGATGGCGAGCATCACCCACATGACCGAGATCGAAAATGGGGGATAGAAAATGAGCCCAAAATTGACCAGAGCTAGCGTGAAGACCACAACCCCCGCCCGCATAAGCCCTCTCTTGCGCGCGAGCATGGCATAAACTGCTCCAAGCAAGGTCAGGGCTGCAAAACCGATGTCCTCTGGTACACAATGCGAATACCACCACTGTGTGTAACCGGAAAAATATACCCAAAGCGCTCCGGCCAACGATAAGCATGGGCGGCTACCAGTGACCAGAAGGAACAGACTATAAACTCCAACGAATAGAATAAGTCCCTTAAGATTCCAATAGATCGAAAACGCCGTATCCACGCGAAAGATATGGAAGGGCCACATCAAGACGCGCGGAATCTCGATGAAGTGCCGGACTGGTAGGGCCCAGAATAAAGCAGTCTTTTTCCCTCCAATCGTCGGGTTTACCGGGGTTAGGGGCGACTTCGCACAGAGCTGAGAAAAGATATCGGGAGTAAATACACTTAACTCATCGCTACGAATCTGTTTCGGTTCGCCCCAGAGTAGACCATGATGAGGCGTCTCAGCAGCCACGTGATAGTCCCAGAGCGAGGTAGAGGATCCGTGAAGGCCAAAAAGGCAGAAGCCTCCGAAAATAAAAAGCGCTCCCAAAAGAACCAGTAGAGAGTGGCGGGAGAAACAAATCAGATTTTCGTCACTCAGGCTCGAAGCCCAGCGATCCAACCATCTCCCTAACTGCGCCGGAATTATATTTACTCTGACCTTCGCCCAGCCGCGGCCTGAGAAGTCGGACCGAGGATAGACACTGACCACGAACATTCCCACGGCCAACGTCGTTAGACCAATGTCCATCCAGGCCGGCCACGTCGGCCTTGGTTTTTTCACTCCATTTCCGAAAACTTTTTTACCAGACACCCCCGGCACATTTAGCTGCGGGTCCAAACTCACCAATAGGCTCGGATCCACCCCGCCGGGCGCACTAATGGCTCTTAGCAAATCCTGACCGATTGACTTAACTACTAGCTGCTGGCGGACCCGGTAAGAGGAGACGTTCATCCGCCAGAGGATCCGCCCATCTGGGGCGGTTATAGTCATAGGACCTATCTCGAAAGTCCCCGGTCCGTTCAGGGGATCGAACCGGAGCGCCCGTATGTGTTCGCCCGCTGGGACGGTGAAAGTTAGTGTTTTCCTCGTTGCGCTTGGAGTCACTCGCACAGCTGATCTTTCTTCGACGTGAAAGCCGGCTCCGGTATCGAAAAAGACTTCGGCAATGCCCGAAGCCGAGGAGCGAAATGGCATCACGAGGTGAGTGTCGGCGGCCAGTCCTGGCCCCAGATTCAGACCCACGAGAAAGGTCACCAAGAAAGGCAGGCCAAGATACCGACGGACGCTTGTCTGGACGCGAGATTTCCGCTGCCTAAGTCTCATCAATACGCCCGAACCGGTCGTTTGGTTGGCTTTGAAGGTGCGATTTCCCTCACTCACGTTCTGCCAACCGGAGCGTAGCCTTCGCGGGGGCGAGACGGCAGCTCAAAGGTTTCAACCCCGGCTTCTCCTGGCTGCTGTCGCTACGCTGATTTCTCAACCTCTCCGGAGCGCGTTTCTCCGAGTCCAATGCCCGGATTTGGCTCAAGATCATCTCCGCCCGGTGAGTGAAGGTGTGCCTGGCAAGCACCTTCTCCCGAAGTCGTTCCGCCCTGGCGCGTCGCTCCTCCGGATGCCGGAGATAGTGATCAATTAAGGCCAGAAAGTCCTCGCTATTACCATAGGTGACAAGATCTTCGCCGAAGATTGATTCGGCTTCTTGCACTCGGTCGGAGATCACAAAAGCCCCGGCGGCCGCGGCGTCGAAAAGGCGGTTCGAAAGAAAACCGGAATGACGCATGGAGGGCCAGTGATCGTTTAGCAGAATCGAACAACGACTATAGTATTGCCGCAGGATCGAGTTTTCGACGTAGCTTCCTCGCAGGTATTGCGACCCGATAAACCGCGACCAAAAAGTCCCATAAACAGCCAGAGGCAAATTCGCCTCGACCGCGCATCGAACGACTTCCCGATATTGTTTGCGCGAGTTACCCACGAAGAGCAATTCCTCATAAGGAACGGCTGGATTAGGATCCGGATAAAAGACAAATGGATCGGAGCATTGAAGCAGCGGCGACACCGGAACAGTCACTTTCCCCGCCAGCTCTGCCGCATGAGTTTGCGACGCGATAAAGACGTGATCGAATTCTTTGTACTCTTCGAGGGACACTTTGTCAGGATGACTAATGTTCCACATGAGGTTGATTTGACCGCATCTAGGCTGATAGCGGCTCAGTCCTCGCAGAACTAAAACCACGTCATCGCCAAAGCTCTCAGGCCGCTCCCATTCATCCAGGCAATCAATACGATAAGAGTGACCCGCTGCGGCGAGGCAGCGTCCAAGCGAGAGAGCGAAATGGTAATCGCCCCAGTGCCGACTTTCGCTTCGCGTCGGTGCTCCTATCTTGATGGCGATCCGATAGCAACTCCGCGCACGCCCCAGCAGGATGGCCTTGAGTCGTCGCGCGCGATGGCGATAAGTGTGCTGTTGCAGCACCTTGGTGCGCAGACGATCCGTCAATCGGCGTCTCTCGACCTCGTTACCCAAATAGTTTTTCAGGAGAGACTGTAACTCGTCCGGAGTCTGGTAGACCGGAAGCTCGCCATCAAAAAACTCGTTAGCTCCCGCGGCCCCGTTAGTCACGACCAGCGCGCCCGCTGCCAGCGCGTCGAAGACCCGGCTATTCACGGAAGCCCACCCTTTGGTCACATGGTTGGCATCATCGATCACAACCCGGGTAGAAGCATAGATGGCCGGAATCTTTTCGTAGGGCACGAAGCCATGGGCAAAATCTCCCAAGGTCGGATGCCCTTCCCAGCCGCGCCCAAACAGAGAGAATTTATAGTCCCCCAGCCGGTCTGGCTGCAGGTTGGTTTCAATTTCCCGCGGCAATCGCCAATGGCTGCCGGTGAAACAATAATCGGAGGCCAAAGTCGTGTCGGGCTCGCCATTCCCGAAACGCTGCGCGTTCGTTGCGAGAGGAAAAACGATGGCTGGCTTTCGCTGCGTCGTCCGCACCCAACGAGCCGACCTTTCCGACGAGCAGAGATAGATGTCGTAAGACTCAAAGTCGGGACGTGTTGCCCAACGGTCAAACCAGTGGCGCAGCTACGAGATCTTGAGCAGATCAGGTTTTGCGTCCTGCACTTTCGCTAATTCGTAACCATCTAACAGAGTTACAAGGACATCGATGTCCTTCAGGTCATACCACTCGCGATGGCGCGCGAGGAAGCGCACGTTCCAGCCAAACTCCCGCTCGCAGGCCGTCCCCAGTTCCGAGGCCGTGAAAAAATCTCCCGCCGATGTCTCGGGGGTCGCATCGGTCACCGCAAAGGCCACGGTCAGCGGCCGGTCACTGTAGAAAAGACCACCGGCGGCCTTGTCGATCTTCCATTGGCGTCGAAGATACCAGCCGTGGCGGCGAATTAAGTGCTCGATATTATTCAGCCGGCGACTGCGGATGGCTTCGTTGGGATCCATGCGTCCGGTTGCACTTTCGTTATGTATGCAACTGACCTGATTGGCGGAAACGGAAGCGAGACCGAGGTGACGCTTAAAAGTGAGACATAAATCGACATCCTCGTAGCCGTAAAAGTAATCTTCGCAAAATCCCCCAACCTTGAGGAAGTCATCGCGGCGACAGGCGGCCAAAGCCGCCGTGACAGCCGGAAAACGTTCGGCTACCCAGGGAGTTTCAGTGATATCGATGTGCACACCAACATTCCAAGGTCGGTGGAAACAAAACTGCAAATCCGGACGAAACTTCACTCCGCCATGCTGCAACTGTTCGGAATATTCTCCGTCGCTGGAAGGAAACAAAAGTCGCACCCCGGCGATGCCGTTCCGTGGCTCCGCGAGAAGGCGAAGCAGTTCAGGCGCTACATCGTGCTGGAAGATGATATCGTTGTTGAGAAAGACGAGATACTCGGCCCGGCTTTGCTCAGCGGCTCGATTGTTAGAGTAAGCAAACGATCGATTCGTCGCATAGTCAGTGATTCGGATCTCCAGACGATTGCGATAGGATTCCGCAACTGCCCGGCTACCATCCCGACAATCATGCAGGACCAAGTGAAACTCCACCTCGGGCAAGGTGTTGAAGCGGAGAAACGAATTGAAGAGGTTGCGCAGGTGCTGCTCACCTTCCTTATGAAGGACGATAAAGCTCAGCGTCGTCTGTCCCCGCGAGACGGGGCTTGCCCCCGGAAGAGAAACTTCATTCCTGGCCGAAGAGTTTGTGCGGAGATGATTGGCCTCCGCCACGCGTAACTCTCGTACCGAAGGTTCCGGCCCCAACTTAACGAGAGGGTCGGTCTCAAGGTTTGTCTGTTCCTCGCCTGGCGATAGGCCCAAGCTATTCTCTTCCTCGGATTTGACTTCAGAAGGTGTGGGATCGGCCACCGCACGATCCGAAACCTCATCGTGCGGAGAAGCGGGTGTAGCTTCCTTCGCCGCATACTCAGACACGACCTCACGAACGGGCCTGGTCGCCTCTTTAACTGCCCTCCGGATGAGCGGAAATTGGTTTTTGATCAATTCCACATAACGCCGGGGAGTCCGGCTGACCAAGCCCATACGACGGGCAGTATAAACCATGAAAACAAAGGAGCGTGAGGCGCGCAACCTCTGGAAATAGGTTTCGATCTTGTCGAGACCCTTCCCCAGGACACGATTGATCCGGCGGAGTTCTTCATTGCGCGCACGCTCCACCGCTAGCTGCCGATCGCGGTCCTCCACAAGATTGCGGTTCCGGGCCGCGCTTTGTTTAGCTGACTCTCGCAGCCTCGCTATCTCCACGTCACGAACCTGTAGTTCGGCGCCGCGGCGCTGCAGTTCGGCCGCGGCTCCCAGATTCTTTCTGCGCAGCGCATCTAGTGCTGCTTCCCGCGCGGCGTCCGCTTTGGCCGCCTCCCGAATCGCCTGCACTCCTTGCCTGACCGCTTCGTGAGTCTTCTTGGAGAGAACTGTTGCCTGGTTGGCCTTTTCCATCTCCGCCTGAAGACGTTGATATTGTTCTTCGACACGACGAACCTGTCTCTGCGTTTCTTCCAGCCTTTGCGAAAGCGAGAGGTTTCTGGCGGCTGCCTCCTCTATCTCAGCCGCGTGGTCGTGTGCTAACAAAATACCCTGCGAGCGGCGAGAAAAGCCAAAAGTCTTCTCAGAGCGCATCGCGGAGCCCGACTCGAATGCTGAAAGCAGCTTCTTTTGAGGCCCTGTGAGCGGGCTTTTCTCGGTTCCACGATCCACCGCGCGGTGCAGCCTGGGATCGATGAAAGCCCGGATCTCAGCCTCGCTCGGTAGCCGCAAACCAACCACGCCTAACGCCTCTAGACGTTCCTTGAGACTCCGCACGACCGCGACCGGATCTTCCATAAGCCGTCGATGTGAGACTTGGAAGCGCGGCTTTCCCGCCGTCGCATTAAGCGCCGTCGTTAGGTAACGCTCCCAGAGCGCGAGGCTTACCTCCTGCGAGAGGCCGTCTCGAGCCTCCAGCGATTTCGCAATCTCCAAAGGCGAGCGATGGATGAAGAGGCAAATCGGGCTCTCCAAAAGTTCTAGCCAAGGTCGCGCCAAAAGGCAAAGCCGAGGTTCCTTGATAAACCATGGCCGGTGCGCTTCCATGCCGAAAATGATGCGAGCAGCCCGTTCTCGAAATTCTGCCAGGGCGGGCGCTGGGATCTGATCCAGGCTAAATTTGGAGAGACGCTTCCAGCCACACTTCGCACTTCGCAAGGCTTCGACGCACGCGTCATTAACATCTTTGCGTTCCCAAAAGCCTTTCGGATTGGCCGAGTGGGCCGCCATCTCCACCCCTTCAGGCCCGAAATAGACGCCCATCAAGTTGAGCAAGCGCGCCACGACCGAGGTGCCGGAGCGGTGCATCCCGAAAACGATTATTTGCATGGCTGGCGGAATCTCACCGAAGGGCAGCGATAGACCCTCCGCCCCAAGACTGCAAGATCAATACTCCCGCGCCCCAGCCCGAGATCATCCGGGCCGCTTTTAACATTATTTCGCTGCGGCGTCGACGGTCTTCTCGAAAATAAATGAGTGATTACGGAATCGATCCAGATTCCAAAAATAACCATGATCCTTAAAGTAACGAAGAGCAAAGCCGAGACGGTCGAGCTTGGAGATGAGGCTCGCATCGGTGATGCCCCACTGCCAGATATGGTGCACGTCACGGTTCGGGCGGCCGTGCTCCGGAAGCACTTCGTCGGGCCGATCCAACGCTGAACGGTAAACTGTCTCGTTGCGTGTCTTCGGGATACTGGAGAGGTATTTCTCTTCGCCCAAGTCCAAGAGCCGGATGGTTTCTGGACCAAGCCACTGGGGGTTGTGGATAATGAATAACCGGGTCTGCGCGGAATATAATTCCAAAAGTTGATCCCAATTGGGCGCAACCTGGTGGAGCAAAACGTCGAAGAATATCACCGCATCTACCTGGTCCACCCGGGCGGCAATTTCCCGATCGCCGAAATTTCCCCGCACCACCTCCGCGCCGGGACGCGCACCGACCTCAATAAGGGTTTTTGCGGTCGGATGAGTGTCAACCAGTACCCCTTTTTTTGCTCCGCAAACGTCAAAACTGTAAAGCGTGTAACCTCCGTCGACCCGGTAGGCCGCCCCCAAATCAGCAAACGACGAAACCTTAAACTGGCTGAATGCGTAATCTAAAACGTCCAACTTCGGCTGAGTCAGCGGACCGTAACTTTGAGCGGCGTTCAGTGCCTCTGCCCTTAGTTGCCCGATACGGCGATTATTCTCCACCATGACTGAATCCGTTCTACGCATACTGTCCTCCGCTAATCCGGCGGCATCGTAGCACCATCACTCCAAAAAGCGAGGCGCACGCATCTTCCCTCGTTTTGGGGCCCGTCCGGCGAACGGATCAGCTTGCAATTCCGGACGAGCGCATCATAAAGTTCCGCCTGCAAAGCGATTGAGGTCAACGTCATGCTGGCAGCGGCCAACCCCACCAAGGTTGGTGCGCACAGCTGCTGCGAACAGATCCGAATTGACGAGGCCGGCTTGGAATAACAAATCACATCTCTTACATGACCCTCGAGCCGAGACAGCAGCACAAAGGACTTTCTGTGATTGCCATCTTCTTTAATATGCGTCGGGAAGCGCCGCGCACCCTCTACTCCTTATCTCGCGCATATCAGGAGATCGATCCTGACCAAGCCTACGAGGTCCTTGTTATCGACAACGGCTCCAGCTCCCCTCTCTCCGCTTCTTGGGTCAGGTCACTGGGCCCGGAGTTTTGCTATCACTTTATCCACTCTAAAAACCCGAGTCCCTGTTTCGCGCTAAATCACTTTGTCGATGAGGCGCAATTTGATGACGTCATGATACTCATCGACGGGGCGAGGATCTTATCGCCTGGTATCGTCAGGCTCACTCAGCTGGCCTTGGAAGCCTTCGACAATCCGTTTGTTTACACGCTGGGCATGCACCTCGGCCCTCGCTTGCAAAACGAACTGGTGTCAGTAGGGCATAATCGAACCGCAGAGGATGCGCTCTTACAAACCGTCGCTTGGAAGCAAAATGGCTACTCGCTTTTCACCATCTCGAGCGTCGCACTGTCCTCGAAACGAGGATTTTTCTCCAAACTGACCGAGAGCAACTGCTTCGCCTTGCATAAGGAAGATTACCGCGAGGCCGGGTCGTATGACGCTCGGTTCATCGGCCCGGGAGGAGGTCTCTGTAATCTGGAAATCTTCAATCGGATCCACTCTTTCCCCTGGATTGAACCAATCATGCTTTTGGGCGAAGCGACATTCCATCAATTTCACGGCGGAGTCGCGACCAACGTGCGGCTTGAGGACCATCCTTGGCCGGTCATGGAAGCAGAATATGCGCAGATCGTGGGCGAACCTTATCAGACCAAGTTTCGCCCCCCGCAATACTTGGGCAGTTTTCGGGAAGAGTGTGCTCATCTTTATAATGTCGCCGGTCAGGCATGACTCACTTGCACCGAGTCTAAGATAGACATTCCAATGAGATCCCAGCAACAACCACATATCGTCTGCCTCGCAGGCGCGCACCGCTCCGGAACCTCGATGCTCGCGCGGCTGCTGCACGCCGGGGGTCTTGCTTTGGGTTCGCCCTCTGACCTCATGGCTGCGCGCCCGGATAATCCAGATGGCTTTTGGGAACATCTCGGCTTCGTCACGGTGAACGACAAGGTGCTGGCAAAACTGGGCGGCGCTTGGGACCTGCCGCCACCGTCGACTCTCGTGTTTGACCAGGCGGAACTGGCTCCCCTTCGGGAAGAGGCTCGCTCCCTGATTGCCGGCTTTTCCGAAACGCGGCTTTGGGGATGGAAGGATCCTCGCAATTCTCTGACCCTGCCCTTTTGGCGGGAACTAATGCCAGATCTCAAAGTCATTGCAGTGGTTCGGAATCCGCTCGAAGTCGCCTACTCCATGCACGTCCGCAATGGGACCTCTGTCGCCTTTGGCCTTCACCTCTGGGAGACATACAACCGTCGCCTACTTGAGTTTACCGGGCCGGATCAACGATTGATCACTCACTACGATTTGTTTTTCGAGCGACCTGAGGAAGAGTTACGACGGATCGGTTTCTTTGCCCGCCTTCCCCCCAGGCAAATCGAAGGGGCCGCCGCGATGGTCTCCCGTCAAAGACGGCACACTCATTTTACCATCGCGGAGACCACCGAGGCCGGAGTTTCACCCGAAGTCGTAAAATTATACCAGCAACTGACCGAAGAAGCATTTACGGAGGGCGAACGGAATTCCCCATCCTTTCAGGCAACATCCCCAATTCAAATTGGCGACTTGTCGAAAGGAGCGACCAACCAGATAGATCCTCTCGTGCCGGGAGTGCTGGCGAGGCTCCGTGATAACCAGCTGGATCTGCTCCAGGCCCATCACGACCAGCTCGCGACGCAGCGCGACCAGCTCACTGGCCAATTAAAAAATGCTGAGTCGGAAAAAGAAAAGCTCCGACAACGCTTTCAGCAGACGAATAGTCTGCTGAACGAGAGGAGCATGCACCTCACAGCGGCTGAAGGTCGGGTCGTCACGCTCACCCAAAGTCTGCGAGAACAACTCAAAACCACAGAGAAGCTGTTCCGTTTTCTGAAGGACACGGCTAGCGCCGGAGATAGGCTTCGCAAGTCTAGACGTTGGAAGTTCTCCAATCCAGTCGCCTGGCTCAAGGCTGGCGTCTCGAGTGCTTCTCTTCCCGGCTTCGGCCATCTCGACAAAGTCATCGACAAATTTCTGCGCTGGAGAGAAGTTCATCCCGAGATTGAAAACCTCGAGGCGTCCATTCAGGAGCTCAATCCGCGCGCGTTGCCGGGGGACGCCTTTACGCCCATTTCTCCTGTTTCGCTCAGTCCGCGCCTTCCACTCGAGAAACTTCACTTTGCAACCGGTGACGAAATAGAGGTTTCTATCGTGATTCCAGTATTCAACCAGTTCGACTTTACTCACTCCTGTCTTTCCTCGCTCTATCAGGGAGATCGCAGCTTGTCTTTTGAGGTCATTGTCGTGGATGACTGTTCCTCCGACGGTAGCTCTACCCGATTGGAGAATATTCCCGGGCTCGTCTGCTTGCGGAATGAAGAAAATTCGGGATTCATTTTTTCGTGTAATCGAGGAGCGGCGGTGGCGCGCGGAGACTATCTTCTCTTCCTTAACAACGATACTACTGTTACGCCGGGCTGGCTCTCGGCTCTCCACAAAACTTTTTCCCACGAGCCGGAGGCCGGCCTGGTAGGCTCAAAACTTATCTACCCCGATGGGCGCCTCCAGGAAGCAGGGGGAATAATATGGCAGGACGGCTCCGGATGGAACCGCGGTAAGTTCCAAGACCCGAATAAGCCGGAATACAACCATCTGCGCGAAGTCCTTTACTGTTCCGCAGCCTCTGTCATGATACCGAAGGCTCTTTTTTTGGAACTGGGCGGTTTTGGGAGTAAGTATTCGCCCGCCTATTACGAGGACACCGATCTGGCATTTAAGGTTAGACGAAGCGGACGCAAAGTCCTTTACCAGCCACTTAGTGTGGTGATTCATCACGAAGGAATCACCAGCGGAACCGACACGGCCGCAGGCGTCAAAAAATACCAGGAAGTTAACCGAAGCACGTTTACGGAAACCTGGAAGGATGTCCTGCATGGGCTGCCCGAGAACGGAGATCTGAAAGGCTTTTATGCCCCGCGCCCTGGTAAAAAGCGCATCCTGGTCATTGATCATCATCTGCCGATGCCCGATCGCGACTCCGGCTCCCTCCGGATGTTTAATATCCTGACAATTCTGCATCAGTTAGGTCATCAAGTTACCTTTATTCCCGACAATTTGGCCGACCTTCCTCCCTACGGGGATAGGATTCGTCAACGCGGCATCCAATTTCTCCATCATCCTTACATAACTTCCATACGAGAGTATCTTCAAGCCGAGGGTCCCAAATTCGACTTCGTCATTTTGAGTCGCTGTGACTTTGCTCGAAAGCACATCGCCGCGGTCAGGCTTCATGCGCCGCAGAGCCGCGTTATTTTTGACACAGTAGATTTACATTTTCTGCGGGAGGAACGAGGAGCGCGCCTAAGCCAAGACGCGGCTTTGACCGAACGAGCACGGGAAAGGCGACAGCTGGAACTCTATTTGGTCGACGAGGCTGATGAGACTTGGGTCGTTAGCCCGGTGGAACGCGATCTGTTGCGAGAAGAGCGACCCGACAAAGACTTCGAAATTGTCACCAACATCGTCGACGTCCCCGGAGCAAAGGCGCCTTTTGCAGAGCGCCGCGACATTCTGTTTATTGGCAGCTTTCAGCATCCTCCGAATACGGATGCCGTGGTCTACTTCGTCCGTGAAATCTTTCCGTTGGTCAGGGAGCGTCTGGGGGACGTTGCTTTCTATATCATCGGCGGGCATGCCCCCCCCGAGGTCATCGGTTTGGCGGATGAAAATGTCATCATTACCGGCTTCCAGCCCGAAGTCGCGACTCATTTCGAACGAATCAGATTATCGGTCGCCCCTCTTCGCTATGGCGCCGGTGTGAAAGGAAAGATCAACCAAAGCATGGGCTTCGGCGTTCCAGTGGTAGCCAGTGCCATCGCTGTAGAAGGGATGGAACTTCTCGCAGGCGAGGCGGTTCTGGTAGCCGACGATCCAGTAGCCTTCGCCGATGCCATCTGCACGCTATATACTTCTGAGTCGCTTTGGGAAAGCCTCTCCCAAACTTCCCTTCAAATCACCCGCGACGCCTTTTCCCGCGAAGCCGCGACCGATCGACTCAAACGCATTTTCTCGACTGAACGTAGGCCGGTGGAGCAGTTAGCGGGTGGCAATCAATTTCCCGCGCCAACGCTTAAGCATGACAGTTAGCACTGAGTTGCTGCAAAGACGGCCCACCACGCAGCAACCTCCAATTGCCGCATGGTGGTGTTGGCCCCTCATTGGCCTGCTCTGTCTGAAGTTTGTCGCTCTAGGGCTGGATCCGAATCCACGCTTTTTTATGGGAGACTCGGGCAGTTACCTTTGGACTGCGTTCTCCGGCTGGATTCCCCCTGATCGCTCGTTTGTCTACGGATTTTTGATACGTTGGACTGCTCTCGCCGCACATAGCCTGACCGCTCTATTAGTCCTACAGGTGTTTCTCGGAACTGTGACGGCAATCCTCGTTGCCAAGACCTGCCGTCAGATCTTTTCGCTCTCTGCCGGATATGCCACCTTCTTTGGTCTGCTTTGTGCCATCGACCCACTGCAATGGGTCTGGGAACGCTACGTGATGGCAGAAACAGTCAGCCTTTCAGTCTACGCCGCGCTTCTTGTGCTTTCTCTTTTTTACCTGCGAGAGCGACGTCTCAGCCAACTCGCAGTCATCCAAGTTCTGGGGGTTTGCCTGATCAGCCTTCGAATCAGCTACTTGCTCGCGATTGAGGCTACAGCAATTTTGCTTCCGCTCATCGCATTCACTCCTTTATTTTGGGCCAGACGGTCAGCGGATCCGACAAGGTCCAGGTCGACCATGGTCAGACAGTTGTGTCTGCATTTGGCGACCAGCGTTATTCTCTTTTTCCTCCTTCACCAAGGATATCAGCGACTCAACGGCTACCTCACAGGAAAAAAGCCAGCCTACCTCTACTCCAGCGGCTTGAGCATCATGGCGACGTGGGCGCCCATCCTCCAGCCGGCGGACGCACCGGACAGCCGACTCGCAACGCTCATCTCCGAGGGTAACAGTTTTCACCTTCGCGATCCGCGTTTGAGAAACAGCCAGCTTTACTCCCCAGACTTCTTGATTGGCCGTTGGAAAAAAGCGGAGCCCGACCTGACGATCGCGGATCGCGCGGCCAAACAGACGGCTCTGCACGCCCTTCTACGCAACCCGCTCGACGTGTTCGGCCTGGGAGCCCGCACCTTTCTGAGCTATTTCGATTGGCGAGCGATTCATCGCCAGGCACAATACGATCTCGGCCAGGGCGGCTGGCCCAAGGGGCTGACCGGTGCGTTGGCTAACCGCCTGAGACTTGCACCGCCGACGCCAGCAGCAACCAAATCCTCCTCTCTCTTGCAACGGTATTTTGTTGCCGCGCAACCATACTATTACATCGTCTTGTTCGCTCCGGTTCTTTGCGTAATTCTCTTCTTCTTTTGGCGCGCCCCTCATCTCGTCCTCCTGTTTGCTCATAGCACAATTTTCCTCGGAACCAACTCACTGCTCGCCGTGACTGCCAGCGTTCGTTACCTTCAGCCTCTCTCCCTGCTCACCATTCTCATCTTCGCCGCTCTTGCGGCGTATCTCCTGCATCGGCGAGAATTCATGCAAGCTGATCCAAAACTATGAAAGTCTTTATCTCTGGCGGTGCTGGTT
Source organism: Chthoniobacterales bacterium (assembly GCA_051003355.1). GTDB lineage: Bacteria > Verrucomicrobiota > Verrucomicrobiia > Chthoniobacterales > UBA10450 > Palsa-1392. Next base: position 33,777 of record JBPCLK010000115.1, read on the forward strand.
TCATCGGTAGCCATTTAGCGCGACGGCTTCTCCGAGCCGACGAAGTCACAGGGCTAGTCGTATTTGATAACTTCTCTTCTGGACAACGCTCCTATCTCGAAGACTTGCTCCCAGATTCTCGCCTTCAAGTCGTGGAGGGAGATCTCAAAGACCTCTTCGCCGTCCGGGCGGCCATGGAGGGTTGCTCCACGGTCTATCATCTTGCGGCCAATCCCGATATTGCAAAAGCGGTGACCCAGCCCGATATCGATTTTTGGGAAGGCACTTACCTTACCCAGAATGTGCTCGAGGCGATGAGATTGACCAACACCCGGAAAATCCTTTATACGTCAGGTAGCGGTGTTTACGGCGAGGACCCGCAGATCGCTTTCTCAGAAACCTATGGCCCTTGCCGTCCAATCTCCACCTACGGCGCAAGTAAGCTCGCCTGCGAAGGACTTATCTCCGCCTATTGCCACATGTTCGATTGTTTTGGTCGAGCCTTTCGCTTTGCTAACGTGGTTGGCCCCCGACAGACTCATGGCGTCGGCTATGACTTTGTCCGCCGTCTGAAGTCTGATCCCTCGCGGCTCCGTATTCTCGGTGACGGCAGCCAAAGCAAGTCTTACATTTATGTCGACGACGTTCTGCAGGCCATTTGGAACGTCGGCGCAATGACGACGCCTCGTTTCGCCATCTTCAACGTCGCGACTGACGATTATATCACCGTCAAAGATATCGCAAACATTGCGGTGAACGAGTCAGGGCTTCCTCCTGATGAGGTGCGCTACGAGTTCACTGGTGGCGATCGTGGCTGGAAGGGCGACGTACCGATCGTGCGCTTCGACGTTAGCAAAATAAAGTCGGTCGGTTGGCAGGCAGAGAGGACTTCGGCTGAAGCGGTGAGAGTTTCGATCCGGGCTATGATCGCCCAGATTCGCGAGGAGGCATGACGGCGCACTCCTTTTGCACATGAACACTCCTGACGAACAAACGATTCATTTGACACCCGACGGACACGATGTGGGTGGTGAGGAACTATCAGTTGTGGTCCCCGCCATGAACGAAGAGCTGACTGTGGGTGAGTTTGTGGATTGGTGTAAGCAAGGACTCGCTGACGCGGGTGTGCGTGGTCAGATCCTTATCGTCGATAGCTCCAGTGACAACACCCCCGAGATCGCGCTGAAGCACGGAGCGGAGGTTCTGCGCACTCCGCCGAGAGGCTTGGGCCGGGCCTACATCGATGCGATTCCATTCATCCGGGGACAGTGGATCGTCATGGGCGACGCTGACCTGACCTACGACTTTCGGGAGCTGGCCCCATTCGTCGCTCAATTCCGCAAAGGCGCAGAGTTCGTCATGGGCAGCCGTTTTCGCGGCAGCATCGAGCCCGGCTCCATGCCCGGCCTGCATCGCTACTTCGGGACACCGTTCACGACCTGGCTCCTCAATCGCATCTATCACAGTCGCTATTCCGACATTCACTGCGGAATGCGCGGCCTCACTCGGTCGGCCCTGGAAAAGATCGATCTTAAGTCACAATCGTGGGAGTACGCCAGTGAGATGGTTTTGAAAGCTGCCCGCTTTCAACTCGTCACTGCGGAAGTTCCGGTAAAGTTTTATAAAGATCGGGCCGGTCGGGTGAGCCATCACAAGCGCATGGGTTGGTTATCGCCCTGGATCGCAGGGTGGTTGAATTTGAAGGCCATGCTCGTTTACACCCCTGACTCATTTCTCCTTAAGCCGGGCATGGTGGCCATGGCCTTGGGAATGATTCTCTCACTTACTCTTGCGCATGGTCCGATTCAGATCGGACCTGTTGTCTTTAGCTTGTACTGGATGCTTCTCGGAGTGACTCTGACAACGCTCGGTTACAGTTGTCTGCAGATCGGTATCCTCTCCCGGATGATGCATGGTCTCCGGCCTAAGCTCGTCAGGCGCTTTGAGACGTTTTTTACCTACGATCGGGGGATGCTTATCAGCGGGCTCTGTTGTCTGGCGGGAGTGTTGCTGGCTGCCGTGCTCGTTTGGCGGTATGTGCGGCATGGGCTTCGCCTCGAGAGTTTATCTTACTCTGCCATCCTCGGCCTTCTTCTCATCATCGTCGGTTTTCAAACCTTCTGTTTCACCCTTCTGATCGAGATGGCAAAGCGTGTCATGCCCCGCGCCTCCAAGGCCAATCCGGGAGGCGCCCGCCCATGATCATCACTCGCTCCCCGCTCCGGATTTCTCTTGGAGGCGGAGGCACCGACCTGCCATCCTACTATCGCGAGCACGGCGGCTTCCTCATTGCCGCGGCCATCGATAAGTATATTTACATCAACGTCCACCAGCGGTTCGTCCAAAACTTCCTCCTCAAGTACTCCCAGCTGGAGGAAGCGGATACTGTTGATGAGATCAAGCATCCCATCATTCGCGAAGCGATCCGTCTGGTCGGGATAGAACAACGCAATCTGGAAATCACCAGCATGGCGGATATCCCCGCGGGGACGGGTCTTGGTTCGTCGGGCAGCTTTACCACCGCGTTACTTAAGGCGTTGCACGCTTTTAAGAAAAATCTGGTGCATCCATCTGAGCTAGCGGAGCAGGCGTGCGAAATTGAGTTAGACAGGCTTAAGGAACCGATTGGCAAACAGGACCAATATATCGCTGCCTTTGGCGGCATTACCTGCTTCGAATTCCTCCCCAACGATCGAGTGAAGGCATGGCCTCTCGCGATCTCGGAGGAGACCTTATTCAATCTGGAAGATAATCTTTTGCTCTTCTTCACCGGCTATTCGCGTTCAGCTTCGGCGATTCTGAAAGAGCAGGACGACAAAAGCAAAAAAAGCGATCAAGCCATGCTCGATAACCTTCATCTTGTGAAGGAACTCGGGCTATTAAGTCAGACCGCTTTGAGGATGGGCGACCTTAACGAATTCGCCCGCCTCATGGATATGCATTGGCAGCGCAAGAAAGAACGCTCCAGCACTATGAGTAACCAGCACATCAACGAGTGGTACGATCACGCGATGGCCAATGGCGCGCTCGGCGGAAAGGTGATTGGCGCGGGCGGCGGCGGATTCCTCATGTTTTACGCCGGAGACAAAACGAAACTTCGTCACGCGATGAGAGAACGCGGATTGACCGAAGTTCGTTTTCGATTCGACTTTGAAGGCACCAAGACGTTGGTTCAATGACCTCCGAGCACCTCCTAGCTCAATGGCCGGTGGCCATCCTCGCAGGCGGGCTCGCCACTCGTTTGCGACCCAAGACCGAGACGGTTCCCAAGGCTATGCTGGAAGTCGCTGGCGTACCTTTTATTACTCACCAGCTAAGTCTGCTGCACAAGGCAGGATTTCGAGATGTCCTGCTGTGTGCGGGGCATTTGGGCGAACAGATCGAGTCCTACCTTGCCGACGGGTCGCAGGTCGGAATGAACGTCCAGTATTCTTACGATGGCCCAAAGCTCCTGGGTACGGGCGGCGCCTTAAGGAAGGCGCTCCCGTTGCTTGGTCCCCGTTTCGTCGTGCTCTACGGCGACTCCTATCTGCCAGTTGACTACAAGACGATCGTTGAAGACTTCGTGCGGAAGAATAAGCCGGCGCTCATGACCGTTTTCAAAAACGATGGCCACTGGGATCGAAGTAATGTTTCGTTTGTGGCGGGGCAAATCCGCTGTTACAACAAACGCAAACCGACATCTGAAATGCACTACATCGATTACGGCTTGGGCGTCCTGACTGAAGAGGCATTCCAGACCTTTGCGGATATCAGCGAATTCGACTTGGCCGACCTTTATGCGGATCTTGTGAATCGCGCGCAGTTGGCCGGCTGTGAAGTGAAGAATCGCTTTTACGAAATCGGTTCTCCAGAGGGGCTGACCGAACTCGATCACCTTCTGCGTCACCTAACCGATAGAGACCAAACCGACAAAGACCTGTTATGAGTTATTCCGAGCAACATTTGCGTGAGACAGCAGAGATCGTGAATCAGATCGATCCAGAGCAGTGTGAAAAGGCTGTCCAAATCCTCTCTCGCGTGCGCGCACAAGGCGGCCGGCTCTTCATCCTGGGCGTGGGCGGGAGTGCCGCGAATGCTTCCCACGCGGTGAACGATTTCAGGAAGATCGCCGGCTTGGAATGCTACGCCCCCACGGATAATGTTTCTGAGTTGACGGCTCGCACCAATGATGAGGGCTGGGCGACCGTCTTCAGCGAATGGCTGAAAGGCAGCCATCTGATCAGCAAAGATGCGCTTCTTATTTTCTCCGTGGGCGGCGGGAACCTCGAGAAGAATGTCAGCCCCAATCTGGTTTCAGCTCTGCAGTTGGCCAAGGAAACCGGCAGCGCCATCCTCGGGATCGTCGGTCGCGACGGAGGTTATACGGCCAAAGTGGCTGACGTCGCGATGATTGTTCCCACAGTCAATCCCGCTAACACCACGCCCCACAGCGAAGCTTTCCAGGCAGTCATCTGGCACCTGCTGGCTTCACATCCCGATTTAAAAATCAGCGAGACAAAGTGGGAGAGCATTCGTTAATTCGGCGCGCCGTTTTTCTCGACCGCGACGGTGTCCTTAACCGCCCGGTCATCCGCGAAGGGAAGCCATATCCCCCGGCGAATGTGTCAGAGTTAGAACTCTGCGCTGATGTCGCTGAAGGATGTGCGCGACTAAAGGCCGCCGGGTTCCTGCTTGTGGTCGTGACCAATCAGCCCGATGTTGGCCGAGGCACTCAACCCCAGTCGACGGTCGAGGAAATTCACCACGCTCTGCGGCTAGCGATCCCTTCCCTCGACCGGATCGAAGTCTGTTATCATGGAGGAGCCGACTACGGCACGGCGTGCGACTGTCGCAAACCCAGGCCGGGGATGATTCTGCAAGCAGCGCTTGACCTGGAAATCGATCTCCAGGCGAGCTACATGATCGGCGATCGGTGGCGCGATATCGATTGCGCGCGGGCTGCCGGTTGCCGAGCCATCCTGATCGATTGGCATTATGCGGAATCACTCTCGGAAACGCCGGACGTTATCGTGGAGGGTTTTAGCGAGGCAGTGGATGTGGTCTTGCGTGAAACACCAGTGGCCGTATCGTCGCGAAACTCGAACCCGCCACAGAGATCCTGACCATGAACTACGACCTTGCCGTCTTGCCGATTAAGATTTTCGCCGATGGCGCTGATCTGAAAGGAATCATTGACCTTTATCGCAAGCCCTACATCAAAGGTTTGACCACTAACCCCACGTTGATGCGCAAGGTCGGGATTACTGACTACGAAAGTTTTGCCCGGTCGGTACTGGAAGCTGTCCAAACCAAGCCGATCTCTTTCGAAGTGTTTTCGGACGACTTTCCGGAGATGCGGCGGCAGGCGCTGAGGATTCGGGATTGGCAGGATAATGTTTACGTAAAGATCCCCGTCACCAATACAAAGGGCGAGTCAGCGGTGGACCTCATCAAAGACTTGGCCGCGGAAGGGGTAAAGATGAACGTGACCGCCTTGCTCACGCTGCGCCAAGTCGAGGCCGTTGCAAAGGCGCTTAGTCACGACGTCCCGGCGGTCGTTTCTGTCTTCGCCGGGCGGATCGCCGATACCGGCGTCGATCCCACACCGGTCATGAAAGAGTCAATCAATCTCCTACAGAACTTCCCAGAGGCGGAATTGCTCTGGGCGAGCGTGCGGGAAGTCCTAAATGTTTATCAGGCTGCTGACTGTGGTTGCGACATTGTGACCGTTCCTCACGATATCCTGAAAAAGACCGTGACAATGGCACACATGGATTTGGAGGAGCTTTCACTCGATACTGTACAGATGTTCCATCGGGATGCCGAAGCTGCGGGCTTCAGGCTCTAGGGATAACCTTTCGGTCGACCCCGCTCACGATCCAAAACCCTACTAATGTGAGGGCTTCTTGATTAACGAAACCGCAAAAACCGAAGACTTCGAGTTTGAAACCTTAAGTCAGGCGTACAATTACCGCGATGCCATCGTGCGAGAGTCGTCGATCGGCGCGGCAAAAAATCCAGTTAGCAAAAGGGTGTTGAGATAGACTGGCTTAAAATCGGAAAAGGATCACCCCGGGCGTTTTTCCAAACCGCCTCTCGAACCATTTTTCCACTTCCTAATCACACGCATGGGTTCCCGCGCTCCAAGAGCGGAATGCATTCCAGGCGCGAACTCTGTGAACCACTGGCTTATGTCCCGTTCGCGAGTGGTGACCGACGCAGGTCAGCAAGAAGAGGCTCAGGATTGTGATCGATCCTACCTGCCCATGACCTCGGCAACAGCGGAGGATCGAAGTTTCGACCGCAGGCACAACGAGAAGAGGACGAGAACGAAATTCCGGAAAGGTTCGCCGCGCCATACTGCGCCAGGTCGCCATCATCAGACCGAGCAACATTCCGAGTTGGAGCGGGACGTTATGCATCGAGAAATCTTCAAATCTGGAACCTGAAAATCATATCCGACGCGGAAGGGGAGCTTCCGACCTACAAGTAAATGAGAACGAAATAAGGACTCGCGGTGTGATCGTGGCCCTGGCTGCCGTCTGCCACGACGCGAACGAGTTGCATTCTATCGAACCCTTCCCGGATGCATTTCTAAACCACGACATCCCGGGAATTCCTTCTTTGCGTGTCAGTCGGGTGGAAGAAGTCGAAACAAGTTACTTTCCGCGTCTCAACGCCAGGGACTTCCTTTTCATTGATAACTCGCACGTTGTTCGCATAGTTGGAGACGTGAATCACGTCTATCTCGAAATTCTGCCGCGCCTCAATCCCGGAGTCATCTTCCATGTGAACGCCTTCGTTCTCGCCTAACTCGGAATACGAGGTCTTGATCTGCCGTGGCGATATAACCCACTACTTTCCAGAGAAGGTGAAATCGTTTTCCCCGACCGCGGCCCCCAGAAGGGGAGGGGTTTTTGGATAAAGAGAAAGGATTAGATATGAAAGTTTTACTTAATCGCGTTCGCCTCGCGCTGGGGCTGGGCGCTGCGCTCCTCGCAGCCCCGGCAGTGCACGCCGACGGCGCCCGGAACGGACTTTACGTGGAACGAGGGCAACTCATGAAGGGCGGCCATCCCTACTCGGGCATTGGTGCAAACTACGACACCCTTTTTGGTCGCCTATTGCAGGATAAGGACGACCGCTCATCGCTCGATAACCTCGGTCTGCTAGCCGCCAAGGGAATCCCGTTTGTGCGCTTTCGAGCCTGCGGTTTTTCACCGGCGAACATTCAACTCTATCTCACTGACCGGGAGGAATATTTCCGAAGGATGGATAAGGTCGTGCGTTGCGCGGAGAAAAATCACATCGGCCTGATCCCTTCTTTATTCTGGAAGCTGGCGACTTTCGCCGAAGTTGTCGGGGAACCGGCGGACCGGCTGGGTGATCGGCAGAGTAGGGTCAGCCAGTTCATCAAGACTTATACCCGAGAAATGGTTTCTCGTTACCGGGACTCGCCTGCGATCTGGGGCTGGGAGTTTGGCAACGAGGCCAATAACGGGGTCGATATGCCGCGCCGGGCGCCTTTGCCGTCGCTCGATGGAAACGGTGGCGTCCGCCTGACTTCGACCCAACTAGCGGCGGCTTACCGGGTGTTTGCTCAAACCGTGCGCAGCATCGATCCGTCGCGCGTGATCGACACCGGAACGACTGTCCCCCGCCCGGCGGCCTGGCATAACGCCCATCAGAGGGCGCGCGAGCATGACAGCGCGGATCAATCCTATGCCATGTTGCTCCTGGAAAGTCCTGACCCGGTCGATCTCCTTTCGATTCACGTCTATCAGAAGTCCCAGCGTCTCGCGCCCTACGGTCCAGAGACGGTTAGTCAGTTCATCGGTCGTTACGCGCGCTATGCGGCGAAGGTGGGCAAGCCGCTCTTCGTGGGCGAATTCCCGGTGCGCGAACCAGCTCAAGCCAAGGAATTCATTCGTGCGCTCACGGAGAACCATGTCCCGCTGGCGGCTTTCTGGACCTTCGATAACTCACGCCAGGAAGCGACGATGAACGTGACCTTCCAGAATGGACGCGCCTTCGCTATCGACCTGATCGCCAAGGCCAACCAAGAGATGCGCGCGCCTCGCTAAGCGGAAGCCAATCCTGAATTGGTCTGGGTATAGGCTTCTCGCAAGGTAATCCTCACCGCGCGTTCGGCTAACCGACGAGTTAGCAGGGAGTCGGCGACTTGATGGAGGCACATGTCGAGTTCGTTTCGCTCGATAAGCTCATTAGTTAGGCCAGAACCGAGATCGTCCATGAGATGAGCGAGGATGGCGGCCTCAGAGAGAGTGGTCTTTCCCTCCGACCGGTTCTGATGACCCGCCTCCAGGGTTACATTCAAACCGGCTTGTTCCAGCGCCGCTTGTACTAAGGCTAGCCAGTCTTGGTAACGTCGTACGGTTCCAACCAAGTCGATTCCATCAAGCCGAATCACGGCAGCCTCCAAATCCCGCAAGCGACAAAGCGGGCTGTATCGCGTTTTACCAGCACAAACGTAAACTTGATAATTACAGAAGAGGCCGGCCGAGGTCCGAAGCCGCCACTCCACATACTCTTTGAATCCGAGCTCTTTTGCCTTAATGGCGCCAGGGGTTTCAACCTGCTGTTTTCGTTCAAAGGAATAGATCGACCCAATCCTCGCAATCGGATCACGAATCAGCATACTCGAGATGACGGTGCGCCCGAGAATTCGCGGGGCGGGCGGCATGGCTCCATGGCTTGAGATGGCTCTTAGCTGGGGTTCTCGGTTGGCGAGCTGCTTGAGCTCGCGCGCGGAAACAATTCCCCCGGCACTTGGCGAATCATGCATCCGAAATCCGTCACCAAAAGCCTTCTTCAGAGCCCACTCAAAGGATGTGCCAGCGTTCTTGTAGATATGATAGTGGACCAGCAAAGGAGTCGCGCCCCGATCGGATGAGGGACGTGTCGGCTTGAAGAAGCGTGTCTGGCGCAAGGCGACCCGATAGGCGTCGCGCGGTGTTTCCAGCCTGCAAAAGGTACCCACAAGAGCCCGGCTGGCCGCGTGACAACACGCGAACGCGTAACGTCCGGCGGACGAGAGTTGCGAAAGAACTTGAGGAAGGTGGTGATGAATCATGGCCACATCTCCGGAAGACGCATCTTGGCCCGCCTCTCAATCGAAGGGCCATCGCCCACGCTTACAGGAGAGCCTCTCGTCAAACTGCGGTTTGGCCCGGTGAAAGCCCCTAATACGTGCTTTCCTTTTCTACGCGAGTGCCGAGGATTATAATAACTTCTTTTCACTCCGCTCATGTCATCTCCGTCGCCCGCTACAGCTCGACCGGTCTTCATAGTAGGTTCTCCGCGCTCTGGCACCAGCATTTTTACGTGGTGTCTGGGCCAACATCCAAACTTGCTCGGCTTGGAGGAGTCGAATTGGATGACCACCTTCGCCGTCGACCTGGCCGCCGCTTTTCGCCGCGGCTCCTCTCGTGGTGAGCGATCCCAATTTTCTTCCATGGGCATGCAGCGCGACCAATTCATGGCCGAGATCGGCGATCGGATCGACTGCTCGATCAGTAACCACCGTGCTGTCTTCGCCGAAAGACGCGCCAAGCAGGCGGCTCAGGGCGCCGCGGCGGCCGCACATGCCGCTTTCAAAATCGCACGTGCCCCAACAGATCCGAAGGAAAGGTGGGTCAATGGGACGCCTGAATATTCACTTGGCATCGCCAATCTGCGTAAACTCTTCCCCCGTGCGCGGTTTATCCATCTGGTGCGCGACTGCGACTCAGTCGTCCGCTCCTTGATGAACTTCGAGCGGGCGATCGGGATCCGTTTGATTGAGACGGCCGAAGAAGGATATCGACGCTGGGCGGCCTGTGTAAAAGCGTGTCTGGCCGCCGAAAGCGCCTACGGTCCGACGGTCGTCCGCCGATTAACACATCAGGAACTCAAGGAAAATCCGGCGGAATTCATGCGGCAAGCCCTGGAATTTTTGGGCGAATCGTTCGACGAGGTTTGCCTGGAGCCTCTGAACAAGAAAATCAACAGCTCGGGCGACGAAGCGACTGTCCCTAAGGAATGGCTTGAATCGGAGGCTGCGCGGGAGGCCAGATCGCTTTGGCAGCAGATCAAGGAGCATCCACAAACCGAAGCGACAGATTCAGCTCTAGCCACGCAATTGGATGAGGAGTTTGAGGCACGTGTCACTTACATCTGCGAGCTGAATGAAAGGCTCAGCCAAACTCAGCAAGAATACAGAAGGCTGGAGGATAGAATGAACGAGCGAACTCAGTGGGCCCTTCGCCTGAAGGATGAGGTGGAGCAGCAAAAGAAAATCATTTCCCAGTTGCAAGAGAAGCTTGAAAGAGGGAGAAATTTTTTCGGCCTAAAATGACTTAAAACCCTGTCGTAAAGCATGGCCAGCTCGTCGGAAATCCTAAACTTTCAGTGCAACATTTGCGGCGCGAAATGCCAGTTCGCGCTTCCTGAATTGGGCCGCGAGACCCGCTCGTGTGCCAATTGTAGATCCGCGCCCCGCGGACGTGCGGTGATCGACCTGCTCTCCCGAAAATTCTTCGGCGAGAGCATACCGCTTCCAGATTTTCCCCGGCGGCCAGATCTCCGAGGTCTGGGGTTGAGCGATTCGAACTATGCCGTCGGCTTGGCAGAGAAGTTTGATTATCAGAACACCTACTTTCATCGGAGTCCGCACCTGGACATCGCAGCCGATCTCACAGAGGCCCAGATGGGCCTCTATGACTTTGTTATCTCCTCGGAGATCTTTGAGCACGTTCTTCCTCCGGTCGATCACGCTTTCCGGAACGTCCACCGCCTTTTGAAACCGGGAGGTCTACTCATCCTGACAGTTCCATACGGGCTCAAAGCCGACACCACCGAGCATTTTCCTCAGCTGCACGACTTCACTATTACCGGAGATGGGGATCATCGGATTCTGACCAACCGGACCCGCACGGGAGAAATCGAGAAGTTCGAGAACCTCGTTTTTCATGGCGGCGTTGGGGCTACACTCGAGATGCGTGTTTTCTGCGAACAAGATCTCGTCCGGCGGCTTGTCCAGGCGGGTTTCAGCGAAATCACGCTCCATCAGGAATCGGTTCTCGAATACGGCATCGTGTGGCCACAGCTGTGGTCAAGACCCATCTCGGCCGTAAAACCCTCGTCCCTGTCCGCCTCAGAGCAGGCCGCTTGACACTGCCAAGTCGGCCCATACGGTAAGCCGTCCGCGGACACTGCGGCGCTATCTTGTGACGAACATCGCCGCCTTTCACCGTTCATCTGTCGGCCGGAAAATGATCGTGGCGGTGACCGGGTTGATCCTGATCTTGTTCGTCATCGGCCATCTTCTCGGTAACCTGCAAATCTTTCTCGGGCCAGACTGGATCAATGGCTATGCCCAGCACCTGCGCGATCTCGGGCCGCTGCTCTGGCTGGTGCGCGTGGCGCTTTTCATCACGGTCATCTTGCACATCTACTACACGATCCGGCTGGCCATTGAGAATCGCGCGGCTCGCCCCAAACGCTACAAGCGCAAGGACACCGTCAAAGCCACCCTCGCCTCGCGCAGCATGGCGTGGAGCGGGATTATCCTGCTGGCCTTCATTATTTTTCACATCCTGCAATTCACCATCCGCGCGACCGATCCCCGTTTTAACACGCTCCCGGTCGATCCGCTCAATCATTACGATGTCTATTCGATGATGGTCCTCGGCTTCTCCAGTCCGCTCGTTTCAGGGTTCTATATTCTTTCCATGTTCCTGCTCGCGCTGCACCTGAGTCACGGCTCCTCCAGCTTCTTCCAGTCGTTAGGCTTGAACAATCAGCAGCTGGCCGCGCGTTTGGCCTGGAGCGGCCGGGTCTTCGCCTGGCTGCTCTTCATCGGCTACAGCTCGATCCCCGCCGCGGTTTTATTGGGCTGGGTCAAAATGAGGAGCCATTCATGATCGGCGACCTCGATCCGGGAACGCCCGACGGTCCGCTGCCCGAGAAATGGCGGCGGCACCAGAATAATTCGCGCCTCGTCGCGCCGAACAACCGGCGCAAATTCGAGATCATCGTGGTCGGGACCGGACTGGCCGGCGGTTCCGCGGCCGCGACGCTGGCCGAGCGGGGTTACAACATCAAGTCGTTCTGCTATCAGGACAGCCCGCGCCGGGCGCACAGCATCGCGGCGCAGGGCGGGATCAATGCCGCGAAGAATTACCCTAACGACGGCGACAGCGTCTACCGGCTTTTCTACGACACGATCAAAGGCGGTGATTTCCGCTCGCGCGAAGCGAATGTGTATCGCCTCGCGGAGGTGAGTAATCTGATCATCGACCAGTGCGTCGAGCAGGGCGTGCCGTTCGCGCGCGAATACGGCGGGTTGCTGGCCAACCGGTCCTTCGGCGGCGCCCAGGTTTCGCGCACTTTCTACGCCCGCGGACAGACCGGGCAACAGCTCTTGTTAGGCGCTTATCAGGCGCTCAGCCGCCAGATCGCTGCCGGCACGGTGAAGATGTTCCCGCAGACCGAGATGCTCGATCTCGTCTTCGTCAATGGCCACGCCAAGGGCATCATCACGCGCAATCTCATCACCGGAGAAATTGTCCGGCATTCCGCCGACGCCGTGGTGCTGGCGACCGGCGGCTACGGTAACGTCTTTTACCTCTCCACCAACGCCCGCGGTTGCAACGTCACCGCTAGTTATCGCGCCTACAAAAAAGGCGCGCTTTTTGCCAATCCCTGCTACACGCAGATTCACCCCACCTGCATCCCGGTCAGCGGCGAACACCAATCGAAGCTCACTCTCATGTCGGAGTCGCTGCGCAATGATGGCCGCGTCTGGGTGCCGAAACGTGTCGAAGACTGCGGCAAAGCGCCTAACGATATTCCCGACGCCGACCGCGACTATTATCTCGAGCGCAAATACCCGAGCTACGGCAACCTCGCCCCGCGCGATATTTCCTCGCGCAGCGCGAAGGAAGTCTGCGACGAAGGCCGCGGCGTCGGCCCGGGCGGGCGCGGCGTTTACCTCGATTTCAAGGATGCCATTTCTCGCCTCGGCGAGGACACGATCCGCGAGCGTTACGGCAACCTTTTCGACATCTACGAGAAGATTACCGGCGACAACGCTTACCAGGCGCCGATGCGCATCTATCCCGCGGTGCATTACACCATGGGCGGGCTCTGGGTGGACTACAATTTGATGAGCAACGTCCCCGGCCTGCACGTAATCGGCGAAGCGAACTTCTCCGACCACGGCGCCAACCGCCTCGGCGCCAGCGCGCTCATGCAGGGTCTGGCGGATGGTTATTTCGTCCTCCCCTACACGTTACCTAACTATCTCGCCGGCCAGATCGGCAAACGTCCCAAGACCGACGCACCCGAGTTCGTCAAAGCCGAGAACGAAATCCGCGAACGCACCAAGCGCATGCTCGACGTGAATGGC
>JBPCLK010000116.1:0-16543 GCA_051003355.1 Chthoniobacterales bacterium
GAGGAGGGAGAGCTGGTCGGCTTTCTCGGGCCCAACGGCGCAGGCAAAACGACTGTGCTGAAGATGCTTTCCGGCCTCCTCAATCCGACTTCCGGCGAGGCCCGCGTGCTCGGTTTCGTGCCCTGGGAGCGGCGCGACGAGATGAAGCGCCAGTTCAGTCTCCTCATGGGGCAAAAGAACGCGCTCTGGTGGGACCTACCCGCGCAGGAATCGCTCGAGCTTAATCGGGCGATCTACGGGATCGACCGCGCGCGTTTCCAGAAAGTGGTGGGCGGCCTCAGCGAGCTGCTCGAGGTCACCGACAAGATGAACGTCATGGTCCGCGAATTATCGTTAGGCGAACGGATGAAGATGGAGCTTATCTCCGCGCTCATCCACGAGCCGCGCGTTCTCTTTCTCGATGAACCGACCATCGGTCTAGATGTCGTGAGCCAGAAACGGGTGCGTGAATTTCTCCGGCTCTACAACCAGGAACATCGCATCGTCACCATGCTGACCAGCCATTACATGCAGGATATCGAGGAACTCTGTGATCGTGTCATCGTCATCGATCACGGCAAGATTTTCTTCGACGGTCCGCTTAACGACATCATCGATCGTTTTTCTGGTCACAAGATCATCAGCCTCACTTTTGCGGAGCCAGAAGACCGGGACTTTTCCGTGTTCGGCGAGGTGGTGGAAAAAACGCCGGTCAGCGTCCAGCTCAAAGTCCCGCGGGCCAAGGTCACGGAAGTCGCGCGCCAATTGCTCGCCAGTTGCACGGTCTCCGATATCAACGTGCAGGAACTGCCGGTGGAAGATGTGATCCGACAGCTTTTTGGCGAGCACAGCGCCAATCGGTCGCCGGCGGTGCAATCTGCCTAACGTTGGCTTAAGCCCAGGAACGTTGCATCGAGCTCTTCAGCTCGTGCACATATCCGGGGTTCACTTCAAACTCGACGTCGGACATTTCTGCCGCGGTCACCTGCTCGCGATAGGGTTTGCTTTCGACATATCCGGCCGCCAGGAGCGCATTCAGGACGTCGGTCAGATCTTCTGGCTGCAAGTGCGTATGCTCTCGCAGTTGTTCGCCAGGAATCGCTTCCGCGAAACCAAGAGCCTTGAGCACGGCGCGCTCGCGGCCGCTGAGTTTGATTCGACGCATCCAGAGAAAGGGGAGCAGATCGCATACCGAAACGATCTTGCGACGAGGCAGAACTAGACGAGCGAGGCCTCATCTTTACTCCCGGGACGCGCACGGTAACTTGCCAGTCCCATGCCAGTTTCAGAGGATCAGATTAAAGAGGCGCTCAAGACGGTTAAGTATCCGGGGTTCAGCCGGGACATTGTTTCGTTCGGCCTGGTCAAAGGAATCGACGCGCAAGACGGCGATGTGGTCGTGCAGCTCGCGCTCGCCACCAACGATCCCGCGATTCCGCAGACCATCAAAAACGAAGCGGAAGGCGCGCTGCGAAATCTCGCCGGTGTACGCGCGGCCACGGTGCGCATCGACATTCAGGCGCCGCCCGCGGGCAGTGGCGCTGCCGGAGTCGGGGCGACGAAAATTGCGGGCATCAAACATGTGATCGCTATCGCCAGCGGTAAGGGCGGTGTAGGTAAATCAACCGTGGCCGCCAATCTGGCGATCGCGCTCCAGCAATCCAAAGCCTCCGTCGGTTTGTGCGATTGCGACATTTACGGCCCCAGTATTTCGCTCATGTTCGGCTCGCGTGAGCGTCCCATGGCGACCGAAGACAATCGCATTATTCCGATTGAACAATACGGCTTGCGCTTGATGTCGATGGGATTCCTCCTCGAAGACACGGCCCCAGCCATCCTGCGCGGGCCGATGGTGACCCGTTACACGCAACAATTTCTACGGCAGGTTGAGTGGGGCGAACTTGATTATTTGGTGCTCGATCTGCCGCCAGGTACCGGCGACATCCAGCTTACCATCGTCCAAACCGTGGCGCTGGCGGGTGTGATTATCGTCACCACGCCGCAGGAAGTCGCGTTGATCGATGCGCGCAAAGCCTCGGCCATGTTCGAGAAGGTGAATGTGCCGGTGCTCGGCCTGATCGAGAACATGAGCTACTTTCTATCGCCTTCCGACGGAAAACGTTACGACATCTTCGGCAGCGGGGGTGGGGAGCGAGAAGCGAAACGAATTCGAGTGCCGTTGTTAGGGCAAATCCCGATCGATATCGCGACCCGCGAGGCGGGAGACCGTGGCCGACCGGTCACGGCGGAGGACCCGGCCTCCACGGTCAGCGCCGAGTTTTTGAAGGTTGCGCAGCATTTGCGGGAGACTCTTCCCACAAGGTAATGCTTGCCTTGTTACGGCAAGTCCGACTAAATAACCGGCGCTGTGGTTCGTCTGATGCTTAAAGGGCTTGTCGCAGAGGTTGGTTGTTATGAACGATCACGCTGAAATGGAAGTAGCTGACGATTCGGGTTCGAGTTTTCTGAAAAACTCGGTGCTCTACAAAGAGTTCCTGGCTGAACGGGAAGAGGTCTTGAAACACAAGTGGATCGAGAGCGAGAAAGCCGGCTCCGATATTGGTTTTGAGAAGGCGCTCCTCGATTGGATCGTGAAACATCGCTCCAGCTGGCGCGAAAGAAGAATGCGCGAGCATCGGCTGAGCCGGGCGCCGGCCTAACGACGCCTCCGTCCTTTAAAGTGATCCCGCGAGGTCGCAAAGGAGCATGAAAAATCATCCGCCTAACGAAACCAAGACGACCGCGCGCATCCTCGAGGCCGAGGCGATCGGTCGCGCCTTACGCCGCATGGCGCACGAAACTACCGAGCGCCACGCCGACCTTGGTGCGGTTCTTTTGGCTGGGATTCCTGCCCGCGGCGCGGCCCTGGCTGAGCGTCTGGCCGACGAGATCGAAGCGATCGCGAAGACGCGCGTCGCCACAGGCGTGATCGATGTCTCCATGCATCGCGACGACATCGGGAGGCGGAGCGGGCTGCCGGTGGTGCGAGCTTCTCAGCTTCCTCAGCCCTTGGAAGGACGAACGGTGATCATTGTGGACGATGTTCTTTTTACCGGGCGCACCTGTCGCGCGGCCATGGATGCGCTGGGTTCTTTTGGACGGCCGGCCTGTATTCAGTATGCCGTCCTGATCGATCGCGGACATCGCGAATTGCCGATTCGGCCCGACTACGTGGGCAAGAATTTTCCGACCGCGCCTGCGGAGAGGGTGCGCGTTCGCTTGCAGGCGACGGACGGTGAACCGGATGGGGTCTGGCTTTTAAAACCGGAGAAAAATGAATAGCGAGACGTCGCGTTGGACGCGAAAGGATTTGCTCGGCCTGCGTGAGCTTTCGGCCGAGGAAATCGGTCTCGTTTTAGAAACCGCCGATGCGTTCAAGCAAGTCGGTACGCGGGAGGTCAAAAAAGTTCCTGCGTTGCAGGGAAAGACGTTGATCAATCTTTTCGTCGAACCGAGTACGCGCACCCGCACTTCCTTCGAACTCGCGGCCAAGCGTCTGAGCGCCGATATCATCAACATCTCGGCCTCGGATTCCAGCCTAAAGAAAGGGGAAACACTCAAGGACACGGCCAAGGTGCTGGAGGCCAATCACGCCGACATCATCGTGCTGCGCCATAGCTCGGCCGGTGCGCCGCAATTTCTGGCCAGCCGAATCCGCTCGAGCGTGATCAATGCCGGCGATGGCGCGCACGAGCATCCCACCCAGGGATTGCTCGACCTCTACACCATCCGGGAAAAGAAGGGGAAAATCGCCGGGCTGCATGTCGCGATCGTGGGCGATATTCTCTTCAGCCGCGTGGCACGCTCCAATATTTTCGCGCTCCTCAAGATGGGTGCGCGAGTCACTTTGGTCGGCCCTAGCACGCTGGTCCCGCGGGCGTTTGAAGAACTCGGCGTGGCGGTTTCACATCGGCTGGAGGACGTGCTGCCCACTGTCGATGTCGTCAACCTGTTGCGCATTCAACACGAACGGCAGCGCAAAGAATATTTCCCGGGCCTCGGCGAATACATTCGACTCTTTGGCCTAACGAAAGCACGAGCCAGGTTGCTGCGCCCGGATTGCCTGATCATGCATCCGGGGCCGATCAATCGCGGTGTGGAGATTGATAGCGAATTAGCCGATGGCCAGCAAAGCGTGATCCTTGACCAGGTCACCAACGGTCTGGCGGTGCGGATGGCGGTTCTTTATCTCTGCGGAGGCATCGCGACGCCATGAAAACTCTCATTCGTAACGGCCGCATCATTGATCCGGCAAATCGTCGGGATGAGATCGGCGATCTCTGGATCACCGACGGACGCATCAGCGAAGCGGGAAGTGACGAGAACGAAAAAAGAGAAACGATTGATGCGACCGGGCTAATCGTTAGTCCCGGTTTGATCGACCTTCATGTCCACTTTCGGGAGCCCGGTTTCGGTTGGAAGGAGACCATAGAATCCGGAGCGCGAGCCGCGGCGGCGGGTGGTTTCACGACAGTCGTTTGCATGCCCAACACTTCGCCGGCCGCTGACAGCCCGAGCACGATTGCCTGGATCCGGGATCGAGCGGCGGAGGTGGCAAAAATTCGGGTTCTGCCGACGGGAACGATCTCAAAAAATCTCGCGGGCGAAGAGCTGGCACCGATCGGTTCGCTCGCGCTGGCCGGCGTGGTCGCGCTCACGGACGATGGCCACTGCATCCAGAATAATGAATTGATGCGGCGAGCCGTCGAGTATGCCCGCATGGTTGGCCTGCCGATTTTCGATCACTGCCAGGATTACAATTTGGTCGGCCAAGGCGTGGTGCATGAGGGCTATTGGAGCACGCTCCTCGGGCTGCCCGGCTGGCCGGCGATCGGCGAGGAAGCGATCGTCGCGCGGAATATCCTGCTGGCCGAATGCTGCGACCATCGCATCCATTGCCAGCACATCAGCGCGGCGGGCAGCGTGGGCCTGCTGCGGGAAGCGCGCGCGCGCGGGATCAAAGTGAGCGGCGAAGTCTGTCCGCATCATATCGCTCTCACCGACGCGTCGGTCGAAAATTTCGACACGAATTTCAAAATGAATCCACCGCTGCGCACGCAGCATGATATTGAGGCGCTGCTGGCCGGCATCGCCGATGGCACGCTCGACATCCTGGCCAGCGATCACGCGCCCCACGCTGGCTTCGAGAAAGAGGTCGAATTTGATGCGGCGCCTTTTGGGATTGTGGGACTTGAAACGGAGCTAGGATTGTTCATCAACCTGCTCGTGCACCAGCACCGCACCATCGAAATGCCGCGTCTGCTGGAGATGCTGACAATAAATCCAGCCCACCTGTTAGGTTTGGATGCCGGTTCGTTGTCGTTAGGCACGGCCGCCGACGTCACGCTGATCGATCCCGAGTTGGAATGGACGGTCGACGTTTCGAAATTTGAGTCGGCCTCTCGGAACACACCTTTCGATGGCTGGAAACTGAGAGGCCGTGCGGTGCGGACGATCGTTGGGGGCAAAACCGTGTGGCAGCTCTAGGCTACGACGGGTAGCCGCCGGAAATGTAATCTCTGAGCTGATCGAGCGTCGCGCTTTGTGTGGAGATGACCTGTTTGACGAGGTCGCCGATGGAAATGACTCCGCGCAGGGAACCATCGACCACCACCGGTAAATGCCGGATTCTTTTTTCCGTCATGAAACGCAGACACTCTTCGACCGTCTCACCCGGGTGCGCCGTGGTCAGTTCGGTGGTCATGATTTCCCGGACGATGCTGTTGCGGGACGTTTTGCCGCGAAGCATGACTTTGCGGGAGTAATCGCGCTCGGAGACAATGCCGACAAGTTTCTCATCCTCAATCACGAGGAGCGCGCCGACGTTCTTCTCCGCCATGAGCGCAATGGCATCGTAAACTGTGGCTTCAGGGAGGACCGACCAGATTTGGCCGGCCTTCTGGCAGAGGATCGCTTCGATCGTTCCGCTTACGTCCATGGGATCGAGAATAGCGCCCGGCCGAAACCGAAGCAAACAATTAACGTGCGCGATGGGCCGACTTTTTCGCGATTAAATCCTCGAGCTTGTTGACCAGGACGGGATCGGACAACCGTTCGAGGACTTCGTTGAGGAATCCAGCAACGAGCAATTGGCGGGCGACTGGAGCTGGGATGCCGCGTGCCAGCAGATAAAACATCTCGTCTTCATCGATCTGCCCGGAGGTGGCGCCGTGGCTGCATTTCACATTGTCGGCCAAAATCTCGAGGCCGGGCATGGAATTCGCCTCCGCTTCATCGCTCAGGATAAGATTGCGGACTTTTTGATAGGCATCTGTGAAATGAGCGTTCGGCTCGACGCGGATGAGGCCGCCGAAGGTACTGCGGGAACGCCCGCTCAACGCGTTTTTGAAAAGCAGATCGCTGAAAGTGTGAGGCGAGGCATGATCCTGCAAGGTGCGCGCGTCGAACTCTTGTTTCTCGTCGCCGATAGCGACCGCGAGCATGTCGCTGTGCGCGCCTTCGCCGGTCAACCGGCTGAGGCTTTCCAGGCGCGAGTATTTCCCGCCAAGGGCGAGATGGAGGTTCAAGGCTGTGGCGTCGCGAGCGACCTCTGTCGCATTGATTTGAATGCTGAGCGTCTCGCTGCTCCAATCCTGCGCGCAGATGTAGGTGACTTTGGCGCCCGCGCCGACGATGAGATCGTTGACGCCGCAGGCGAAGCCTGCACGGTGGGCGTCGGCTGAGCGGAAATACTCGACCAGGGTCACTTTCGAAAGCTCTTCCGCGACGACCAAAGTATGAGGGAAAATGGCGGCGTTCTCGGAGTGCAACCAGTGGAACGTTTCCAAGGGCAGTTCCACTTCCACGCCACGCGGGACGTAAAGAAAAGTGCCGGACCTGACGAGTGCTTCGTGCAGGGCGGCGAACTTGGCCGAGCCAAGGTTGGCGGGTTGGCTCATGAAGTAACGCCGGAACAGATCTTCGTGCTCGATCATGGCTCGCTCGAGCGGCTGGAAGATCACGCCGGCCTTGCGCAGCTCTTCCGGCAGAGCGTCGCGCTCCAGGAATTGATCGTCGGCAAAGACCATCCGCCCGGACGTTCTCTCCAAGCCAGTAGAGCGGGCAAGAATCTTACGCCCGGCTTCCTCAGCGACAGATTGGGGACTGGTGAAGGGGGTCAAATCGAGCGCTTGAACGCTGGAAAAGCGCCAGGCTTGATCGGTTCGCACTGGCATGGGCAGGCTTTCGAATTGCGTCCAGGCCACGCGTTGCTGGTCGCTGAACCAAGAAGGCAACTTCTCGTCGGCGGGAGCCGGTAACCCGCTGAGAATCAGAGTGGTTTCGGGCTCCACGGCGGGTTTTCCTTCGAGGACGGCGGACGGATTGCTCATAACGAAAGAGACGCAAACGGCGGTCCCGAGACCGCCGTCAAAACTGCGTTCGTTTCTGCCGGCAAGATTAGCCGACGGAGCCTTCCATCTCAAGTTCGATCAGGCGCTTCAGTTCGACGGAGTATTCCATCGGGAACTGGCGGACCAGATCGTTAACAAAGCCGTTCACGCTCAGGCTCATCGCTTGGGCTTCGGTCAAGCCGCGCTGTTTCATGTAGAAAATCTGCTCCGCGCTGACCTGGCTGACGCTGGCCTCATGCTGGACGGCGTTCCCAGTGCCCCGGACCGTGATCGCAGGATAGGTATCGGTGCGGCTGTTCGAGTTGATGAGCAGCGCGTCGCACTCGGTATTGTTCTTGCAGTTCTTGAGATGTTTTGGCACGTGCACAAGGCCGCGATAGGTAGCGCGGCCGGTGTCGATCGAGATACTCTTGGAAATGATGTTGCTGGTCGTTTCATCAGCGGCGTGGACCATTTTCGCGCCGGTATCCTGATGCTGGCCGTCGCCAGCGAGAGCGATAGAAATGACTTCGCCACGGGCTTTGCGACCTTTCATGACCACGCCGGGATATTTCATGGTCAACCGGGACCCGATGTTGCAGTCGATCCATTTCACTTCGGCCTCTTCGTGTGCGAGGCCGCGTTTCGTGACCAGGTTGAAGACGTTGTTCGACCAGTTCTGGACGGTGATGTATTGGATCTTGGCGCCTTTGAGGGCCACGAGTTCGACCACCGCGCTGTGCAAGGTGGCGGTGTTAAATTTAGGAGCCGTGCAACCTTCCATGTAGGTTAGCTCGGCGCCTTCATCACAGATGATGAGGGTGCGTTCGAATTGGCCGAAGTTCTCGGCATTGATTCGGAAGTAGGCTTGCAGGGGGTGCTTCACCTTCACGCCGGGCGGCACGTAGATAAAGGAACCGCCGCTGAAGACCGCGCTGTTTAAGGCGCTGAATTTGTTGTCGCCGGTGGGGATGACTTTGCCGAACCATTTCCGAAAAATCTCGGGGTGATCCTTCAAGCCATCGGCGCTGCCGACAAAGATGACGCCCTGTTCGCCAACCGCTTTCTTGATATTGGAATAGACGGCTTCGCTGTCGAACTGAGCTTCAACGCCGGCCAGGAATTTACGCTCCTGTTCCGGAATCCCAAGGCGCTCGAAGGTGCGCTTCACATCGTCGGGGACTTCTTCCCAAGTGCGTTTTGGCTGCACGCCGCCGGAGAGATAATAGCGAATTTTGTCGAAGACGATCGCTTCCAGATCCTTGCTCGCCCAATGCGTCGGCATCGGCTTGCTCAGGAAGGTCTTGAGCGCCTTGAGGCGGAATTCCCGCACCCAGTCGGGATCCTGTTTCACATCGCAGATGTAGTGAATCGTCTTCTCGCTCAAGCCGATGCCCGCATCGTGGGTATGCGTTTCGGGATAGAAGAAATCCCCTTTATTCCGTTCGATATCGAGAGTCGTATTTTCCTTAACCATGGTGTCGTTCCTTGCCGTTGTTAGGCGAGTGCGGGTTCGTTCGCGTCCTCTTTGACCCAATCGTCGCCTTTTTCTTCGAGCTGAAGGGCGAGATCCTTGTCGCCGCTGAGCTCGATCCGACCACGAACCATAACGTGCACGTGGTCGGGCACGATGTAGTTCAAAAGTCGCTGATAGTGGGTGATCAAAAGCACGCCGAGCTTCGGTCCGCGAAGAGAATTAACGCCCTGCGACACGATCCTCAGCGCGTCGATGTCGAGACCGCTGTCGGTCTCGTCGAGGACGGCGTATTTGGGCTCGAGCATGGCCATTTGCAGAATTTCGTTTCGCTTTTTTTCTCCACCGGAGAACCCTTCGTTGACCGAGCGAGAGGTGAAAGAGCGGTCCATGCCGAGCAAATCCATTTTCTGGTAGAGTCGGGCGTAGTAATCGGTCGCTTCCAGCTCTTCGCCCTCGGGCATGCGCGACTGGACGGCGGCGCGGAGGAAATTCGCGATGGTCACGCCTGGGATCTCACTCGGATATTGGAAAGCGAGGAAGAGACCTTGGCGAGCGCGTTGATCGGGCTCGAGTTCGAGAACATTCTCACCGTCCATGAGGACGGCACCAGAGGTAACGGTGTAGTCGGGGTGGCCAGCGAGGACCTTGGCGAGCGTGCTTTTTCCAGAGCCGTTCGGTCCCATGATGGCGTGCACCTCGCCTTTCGGCACGGTGAGGCTGAGGCCGCGGATGATCTCCTGCTCGCCGATCGAGACGTGTAAATCGTTAATGACCAATTGATCCATAAATGCGAAACGAAAGATACGCTGATTTCGGGCCTTTAGCGAACGCGGATCAGGCCTCGGAAACTCTCGCCGGGTCGCTGCGTCCGGTTCCGGTAATCAATCGCTACTTCCCCACCGTAGTGCATGATGTGCGGAAGCGCGACTCTCGGCCGGGCGAAGTGAGCTGGCCAAGGTCAGAGCGACGAAGCAGAGGCCAGCGAAGAGCCGTGGTTGCTGCCTAACAAGTCACGCAGCGGGGTCTCGCTCTATCGCCTTTCGGTTTCCTCGACACGAAAGCCAGGGTCGGAGGCAACCTGTCCCCAGCTATAAGCTACGATCTGCGTCCAGCTCTCGATGATTCCCCTCTGGCACTGACCAGCCACACTCCTTGTGTTTTACAAAAGCCGCCAACCTCTCCTATTTTGAGCGATGAGCAGGAGGTCGGAAGACAGCGCATCAGAAGCACGGCAACGAATCTCCTCAGAGAGGACGGACCTCGCGGAGGGGGCCGAGCCCGAAAAGGATTTGCGCGCAGTGGTCCTCTGTGGAGGCTTGGGCACTCGGCTTCGATCGGTGGTGAGCGATCGCCCGAAGTCGATGGCGCTAATTGGGGATGTGCCGTTTTTGCAGTTGCTCCTCCAGAATCTGAAAGACCAGGGCGTGCGCGAAGCCATCCTCGGGACCGGCTATCGAGCCGAGCAGATCGAGGATTTTTTCCAATCCGGGAAAGAACTTGGCCTCCAAATCCATTACTCGCGAGAAGAGAAGCCTCTGGGCACGGGCGGAGCTCTCAAGTTGGCGGAGGAACTTTTGAGCGATCCGGTTCTGGTGCTCAACGGCGACAGCTACGTCGAATGGAGTTTGCCGGCGATGCGTGATTGCTGTCGCGAAAGGGAGGCGGATATCGTCATGGTTCTCCAGGAGGTTCCCGACGTAGGCCGTTACGGCAGCGTCACCATGGACCACGGAGGGCGTGTGTCAGAGTTCGTCGAAAAAGGAAGTCGCGGCGGGGCCGGCTTGATCAACGCGGGAATCTATCTTCTTCGAAAAGAAATCGTCACCCAGCTTTCCGCAGGCAGCGCGATTTCCCTGGAGCGCGACGTTTTTCCGAAGTTTCTCGGGAAGAAATTCTATGGCGTTGTCGCGCGGGGAACGTTCATCGATATCGGGATTCCGGCCGACCTCGAGCGCGCCCAAATGGTGTTGGGATCGGTCTAAGCCTTTTTATTTCTGCGCCGGAGTTAGTTCTCCGACCAGACGGCGTCGATCGATCTTGCCGTTATCGGTGCGCGGCAGGGAATCGCGGAACTGGATTTTCTCCGGCACCATGTAGGCGGGCAATTTCTCACCGCAGTGCTGCTTGAGCTGCATTAAGTCGAGGGAACTGCCGTTGGCGATGGTGACGACGGCGTGAATGGTGTTGCCGATGGCCTCGTCCGGAATCGGCAGCGCGACGGCCTCGTCGACGGCCGGATGAGCCACCATGACGGCTTCGATTTCGCCCAACTCGACGCGGTAACCGCGCGTTTTGATCATGTGATCCTTCCGTCCGACGAAGAGGT
This sequence comes from Chthoniobacterales bacterium, assembly GCA_051003355.1. Taxonomy (GTDB): domain Bacteria; phylum Verrucomicrobiota; class Verrucomicrobiia; order Chthoniobacterales; family UBA10450; genus Palsa-1392. The sequence goes on from JBPCLK010000116.1 coordinate 11,114, forward strand.
AGTTGCCGTCTTCATCGATCGTCACCCAGTCGCCGGTGCAATAGAGTTTTTCCTCCCGGCCCGTGGCGAAAGGATTGGGAATAAAGGAGGCGGCTGTGTTTTCCGGTCGGCCGTAATAACCCTGCATGACTGTCGAACCTCGCGCGTAAAGAAGCCCTTCCTCGCCCGGGCCGACCACGGGTTTTCCGTCGGCATTGATAGCGATCAGGTTCGTGTTGGCGCACGCTTTACCGATCGGAATGGGCGCGGTTTCTTCAGGCGAGAGCGGCTCGACTTCGTAGTAGGCGCAGACGTTGGTTTCGGTCGGTCCGTAAAGGTTGGCGTAGCGCTTGTCCGGGAGTTTCTCCATGAACGCTCGCAGGTGCTTGGTCGGGAAGACTTCGCCTGCGAAAAGGATAATGCGAAGCGCCGACAAATCGCGCTGCTCGAGTTTGCCGCGCGCCAGGAGCAGCATGAGCACCATCGGTACGGAATACCAAACGGTGATCTTCTGGTCTTGGATGAACAAGGAAAGCTGTAACGGGAAGACCGATAATCCTTCCGGAACCAGGCAAATGGCTGCGCCGGCTTTGACTGCGACAAAGATATCGAAGACCGAAAGGTCAAAATTAAAAGGCGCGTGATTGGAGAGCCGGTCCTTTTCCGTGATGCCAAAGGTCTCCACGCTCCAGTTCACGAAAGTGAGGGCGTTAAGGTGCGAAAGCATCACGCCTTTGGGCGTTCCCGTGGAACCGGAAGTGAAGAGAATGTAAGCGAGATCGTGATCGATCGTTGGCACGCCCGGATCCTCCTGAGGGAAGGTCGGCAGCGCATCCGAGAAGCTGAAAGCAGGCAACGCCGGAGCCGTCTCAGGCGCTTCATCGACGAAGAAGATCGAGCGTAGCTCCTTATTTTCGTAAAGGCTGGCGCCGAGTTTCATGAAGAGCGCTTTGCTGGTGATGAGCGCGCGAAATCCACACTGCCGGCCAATTTCTTCCAACCGCTGGCCCGGCGCATTGGCGTCGACTGGCACGTAGCAGGCGCCAGTTTTCATGATGCCGAAAATGCTGGCGATGGCTGAGGGTGATTTCTTGAGATAAATGCCGACGCGGTCGCCCGCGCGGACGCCGTTCTTGATCAGCGCATGAGCGAGTTGGTTGCTGAGCCGTTCGAGTTCTCCGTAGGTGAGAGCCTGCTCGAGCAGTCGCACGGCCTCGGCGTCGGGATTGCGGGCCGCGCTGGCCGAGAGAAGATGATGTAAAGCGTACGTCATAAATTTTTTGAGGTGATCCGTTACTGAAACTGTGTCGCCGAAAAGAAACGAATAGCTGTCCGTAGCATAAACCTCGCCGTTTCGAGGAGCTTCGCTGCGCGGCTGGGCCGCTGCCGTCCGTTATATCGGATGGCCAGCCGGGTCAAGGTGTCCGGGTGCCCAGTTGCTCCGCTCCAGACCTACCGTTATGATTCGCCCGATGGACCGCCAGGCGCTCATTTTTCTGCACATTCCAAAGACTGCGGGGACGACTCTGAACCGCATCATTGAGTGGCAATACAATCCGCTTACTATTTTCACCATGGATCCATACCGGATCCGGGCGACTGCTGAGCGACTGAAGACGCTCTCCGAGTCGAGGCGGCGGAAGCTGCAGATGGTGCGCGGGCATCTCTACTACGGGGTGCACGAGTTTCTTCCGCAGGGAGCCACTTACATCACCATGCTGCGAGATCCGGTGAAGCGATTTTTCTCTTCGTATTACTTCATTCAACGTCGCCCGCTCCATCCGTTGCATCGTAAAGTGACCTCGGAACGGATCGGGGTGGCGGACTTTATCCGCTTAACTCCGCTCAGGCAGAATCTGCAGTGCAGTATGATCGCCGGGATCAAGAATGATGGAAAATCCGACGACCGCATGTTGGCCACAGCGAAAGAGAATCTGGCCAAGTCTTTTAGCGTAGTCGGATTGAGCGAGCGCTTCGAAGAGAGCCTGATGTTGATCGCCAAAACGTTCGATTGGGAAGTGCCCTTTTACGAAAATCACAAGGTCGCCAAAACGCGACCCAAAATTGATCCAGAGGAGGTGGCGATGATTGAGGAGCATAACCGGCTGGACCTCGAATTGTATGAGTTTGGAAAGACCCTCTTCGAGGGTCAGCTGGCAAAAAAGATAGCCGACGTCGAAGCCGGCCTGGCCGCGCTTCGAGCTCTGAAACCACCTAGCCGGATTGAAAGCGTCTATAACTCCACCGTCGGCGCGGGGCGCTTTCTCATGACGAAGATAGCTTCGGCTCTCTGAAATATTGACCGTCAGCCAACACCGGCTTTCCCTCTGCCAGGGAGCTTTTGCCCATTAGCCGGGTCGGTGCTGCGCTGGTGGCACTGGACGTCACCGAGAAATAGCAGCGCCTACCGACGCGCCGCGTCGAAGAAGCGATTCTTTCTCCCGGCTTTCATGTCAAAGCGAGGGTCTCAACAAGGATTGGAGTCGCAGGCAAAACAGAATCCTTGTCGTTTCCTTCGCAGACTCATATAACTAACGAATGGAATATTCAGCCTTCATCCTGGCTGCGGCCCTTATCGTCACCCCGCAGCTCCGATAGAATGCCTACAGTCAAACTGCTCATTATTGGCTTGGATGCGGCAACCTTGGATCTGATCAGCCCTTGGGTTACTGAGGGCAAACTCCCCAGCATCGCGCACCTCATGCGCGCGGGCGTTTCGGGACGACTTGCCTCCATCGTGCCGCCGGTGACTCCGCCGGCCTGGACCTCTTTCGTCACGGGTAAAAATCCTGGCAAGCACGGCATCTTTGAATTTGTCGAGATACCGCCGGAGACCTACTCGATGCGTTACCTGGACGCTAACTCTCGCCGCGCCAAAACAGTCTGGCGAATGCTCAACGAGGCCGGCGTCTCTGTGGGAACGGTGAACATCCCTTTCAGCTACCCTCCCGAACAGCTCGATGGCTTTCAGATCTCAGGCATGTCAACTCCGTCTGAGAATAGTGCCTTCGTCTATCCTCCAGCTCTCCGGACCGAGCTGGAAAACCATCTTGGCAAACTTCGTCTCGATCCCCGATTTCTCGGCTTTATGTCTACCAACCTCCGTCGTCGTCAAGTTCTCGCAGACATGAAGGAGTTGGATGACCAATGGCTGCACGCCAGTTTATATCTGATCGATCATCATCCGGCGGAGGTGATGATGTTTACCTTCATGTCGATTGACACCGTCCAACACCACTTCTGGCAATTCATGGATCCGACCCATCACTATCATGACCCAGAGCTGGCTCAGGAATTTGGTGACGCCATCCTCCAAGTCTATCAGCGGCTCGATACCGCGGTTGGCCGCCTCCTGGAAAAAATCTCACCTGACACACCTGTCCTAGTGGTCTCTGATCACGGTGGCGGTCCAACTTCCGACCGTATCCTCTATCTCAATCGCTACCTCGCCCAGATCGATCTTTTGCATTATCTTGAGCGCCCGGCTTACTCGTTACAGGAGATCGTGAAGCGGTCACTCCGCCTTTCCTACAGTCTCCTGCGCGGCTCTCTGAGCTCTGAGCGGAAAATTAGACTAGCGGCTAATTTTCCGGGTTTGCGGAAGAGACTCGAAGAGTCAGTCACTGCTTACGCAAATATCGATTGGTCACGAACAAAAGCATTTTGCAGTGAAGTGCTAGCTTCCCCTCAGGGCATTTGGATCAACCGCAAAGGCGTCCGGCCGGAGGGCATCGTCGAGGAGAGTGAATATGATTCTTTGCTGAGCTTAATCACACAAAAACTCGGCGAGCTAAAAGATCCACGGACGGGCGAATCAATCGTCAAACGCGTCTTTCGTCAGAACGAGCTCTATCATGGCTCGTATTGCGATGAAGCGCCCGATTTGATCCTCGACTGGTGGGATACCAGCGATTTTTCAACCAGCCCCAGTCTCCCTGAACGGACGGGAGATCCGCCGGTTGAAATTATTGCGCACCAGCCTTCCCAGACAGCGGAGTGGGGCGGGACTCATCGCCGCGACGGAATGGTTGTCGCATGCGGAAAGCCCTTTCGAAAAGGACGTGAAGTCCAAGGGGCGCAACTGCTTGATATCGCCCCAACGATCCTACACCTTATGGGCCAACCAGTGCCGGATGATATGGATGGACGCGTTTTGGAGGAACTTTTCGAGCCCGAGTATCTCGCCGGTCGCTCACCGAAATACGCTAAGTCGTGATTGGTGAGATCCACGAGGCGGCATCTCTTGGTAGAATGCGGCTCAAAGGTTGTCTACTGGTTCTTGACTTGTGGCCATGCCTATCTGAGGCGCGCTTCCGTTGCCCCTGCGTTAGCGCATCGCCATTTCTTGAATTTGGCAGATTTCCCATAAAAACGAAACGCTCTCATGACGAACTTCCCGGGTTTTGCGTTGACAAAAAGCGCGCCGTGTGACTCCATCGGTCGGTGGATGAACGATCGCAATCATCACCGTTAATCTGTTTTCATGACTCCAGGTCGGCATTATTCGTTGCTCTTTCAACGGTAGGTTCAGCGAGCCGGTTTGTAGCTCGCTGGCAGACTTCTGCGGTTTCACCTTTTCACCCGTTAGGCATCGGTAACCGGCCACGCTTCACCGTGAGTTGCCTCTACAGGACAAAATGAAAGCGGATGTCGCAGTCGTGGGGGGCGGTCCCGGTGGAACGACAGCAGCGATGCTGTTGGCTCGGCAGGGCCTGCGGGTCACGATCGTCGAGAAAGAAGAATCACCTCGCTATCATGTCGGGGAATCACTCACCGGCGAGTGTGGTCATTCCCTGCGGTCGCTCGGACTCGAGGGAGAAATGAAAGCGCGCCAGCATCCGGTGAAACATGGGGTGACAGTCTATGGGCCGCGAGGCAAAAATTCCTTCTGGGTTCCCGTCAAGGGATGGCACCCGGAGTCGGGTCTCTTCGATACGCATACCTGGTCGGTGCGGCGGAGCGATTTTGACCACATGCTATTTACGCAGGCGGCGGCGAGAGGGGTATCGATCATCAGGGCAGACGCCATTGAGCCTCTGAGAAAGGGTGAAGCGGTTTGCGGAGTGCGTGTCCGGACAAAGAATGGAACGATGGAGGACATCGCCTCGGACGTGTTGGTGGATGCTTCTGGGCAGGCCACGTTTCTGGCCAATACGGGGATGTTGGGTGAAAAGATTCGCGGCAATTACTCGCGACAAGTTGCTATTTTCTCGCAGGTCCGCGGCGCCATCCGCGACCCCGGCGCGGCCAGCGGCAATACCCTGATCTTTTATCGGGAAAAGCATCATTGGGCCTGGTTCATCCCGCTCGACGAGCAGGTTGTCAGCGTTGGTGTCGTGGTGCCCGCCGATTACTACCGGGCAAAGAACGAGAGCAAACCAGCGTTTCTGTTGCGCGAGCTGCAGGAGATGAATCCGGAACTGACGCGTCGCCTGCCGCAAATCGAGTTTG